>JAUIGL010000048.1 GCA_030430165.1 bacterium
ATCCAGCTGCAGTACGGAGACCTCGTAGAGTCCGCCGATTCCGATCTCCAGAAGTGCCAGAAGACGATCGGCAACGAGGGCGTCAAGTTCCTCACCAAGAGCCTCAAGGCAGC
Organism: bacterium; assembly: GCA_030430165.1. Lineage (GTDB taxonomy): Bacteria > Desulfobacterota > Binatia > HRBIN30 > CADEER01 > CADEER01. Next base: position 114 of record JAUIGL010000048.1, read on the forward strand.
CCAGAAGTGCGTCAACAAGCGCAACAAGGACGAGTCCGGCGCCGACGCGGCGGCGCTCTGCATCGGCTCGGTGGTCGCCGGCAGCTACGTCGCGCCCAGCGACAGCAAGACGAGCGAGAAGATCGCCAAAGCGGAGACCAAGCTCGGCGAGAAGCTGGCCCTCAAGTGCTCGGACGCGGCGCTGGCCATGCTCGACTCCTGCGACGACGACGTCGCGGGCGTCACCAATTGCCTGACCTGCAGCCATCGCGAGGCCTTCTTCTCGCTGCTGCAAACCCAGTACGGCGGCGACTAGGGGGCATCAGACAAAGAACTTTAGCCGCAGATGGACGCTGATCTGCGCTGATAGGGCTTCAGAATAATCCTGAAATCATAATCTGTGAGAATCTGCGAAATCTGTGGATAGAAAACTGAGCCTGCCCCGCCTTTGCGGCAACCGCCTTCACAGTGACGAGCCCGCAGCCGCGAGTCAGGCCATTTCATCTGAGAAAAACTCTTAGCCGCAGATGGACGCTGATCTACGCTGATAGGACTCCAGAGCTCCGAAAATCGAATCTGCGTAGATCTGCGTTCATCTGCGGCTAAAAAATGAGCCTCGAGCCCGCCTCACAATGACGAGTCCATCGCTCGCCGGGAGGCGCGCGACGCCACCAGGGTCTTTAGCGTCGTCGCCGAGAGGATCAGCAGGCAGCCGAGCAGCGAGGCGGTGCCGGGGCGTTCGCCGTACGCACCCCAGGCGAGCACCGAGCTGATCACCGGTTCCAACATCAGCAGCATCGAGGCCTCGAACGCCACCAGCTTGCGCATGCCGGCGACCATGAACAGGTATGCGGCGACGATCTGGAAGGCACCCAAGTAGACGACCGCGGCGAGGTCGCGAGACGTGCCTGCGACCGGAAGCGACATCGGCAACGCCACCGCCACCGCGATCAGATTGCCGAGGACCAACGCCCCGGGCACGGCATCGGGCTCGCGCGCGCTCAACCAGCGCAGCGACAGAAGCGTCCCCGCCCAGAAGATGCCGTCGACCGCCGCGATGACGTTGCCGAGACCCGGGTTCGGCGCCGAGTCGAATACCGGGTCGACCCCGGAGAAGAAACACAGCATGCCGGCCGCGAGCAGCGCCGCGACGAAACCGTCGACCCGATGCCGAGCCTCGCCGAGCAGCAGCGGAGCCAGGGCCAGCACGTAGAGCGGCGCCGTGTTCTGCAGAAAAATGGAGTTGGCCGCGGTGGTTAGCTTGTTGGCGACGACGAAGCCGACCATCGTCGCTCCGTAGAACGCGCCGGCAATCCAACCGGCGCGCGAGATCGACAGCGGACCAACCCGCCAGATCGCTGCGAACAGCAGCGCGGCAATCAGCGAGCGCCCGGCGGCGACCTGCCAGGCGTCGAGAGCGGTCGCCTTGATCGCCACGCCGCCGGTCGCAAACAGAGCGGCGGCCGCCGCCATCTGCAGGCGCGGCAGGAGCGATCCGCCGCCCGAGGTCATCTCCACTCGAAGTCGTTTGCCGCCCGCGCTGCCACCGCTTCGCCGATCGGCAACGACGCCGTCGCCGCCGGCGAAGGCGCGTTGAGCACGTGCACCGCGCCGCCCAAGGTTTCGATTGCGAAATCGTCGAGCAGCCCGCCGTCCGCCGCGACTGCCTGTGCCCGCACACCGGCCCCGCCGGGCGCCAGATCGCTCTCCTCGATCTCCGGCATCAGCTTGCGCAGCGCGGCGACGAAGGCGCGCTTGCTGAACGAACGGTGCACCTCGCCGGCTCCGGTTCGCCAGTAGCGGAACGCGAGCTTCCAAAACCCCGGGTAGGACAACGTCGCCCAGGCCTCGCCCGGGTCGAAGTCGGTCTTGCCGTATCCCTCGCGTTTGAGACTGAGCACCGCGTTCGGACCGGCCTCGACGCCGCCGTCGACCATGCGCGTGAAGTGAACTCCGAGAAACGGGAAGGCGGGGTCGGGCACCGGGTAGATGAGGTTGCGCACCAGCGACCTGCGATTGGCAGCGAGCTCGTAGTATTCGCCGCGGAAGGGGACGATGCGAACCTGCGGCCGGCATCCGGCGATACTGGCGACGACATCCGAGTGCAGGCCGGCGCAGTTGATCAGGTGATCGCCTCGGTGCTCGCCGGTGGTCGTTTCGGCGATCCACCCAGCGGCGTCGCGCCGCAATGCAGTCACGCGGGCGCCGCGATGGATCTCTCCGCCGGCGGCGACGATCAACTCCGCATAGCGATTGGCGACGCCGACGTAATCGATGATTCCGGTCGATCCGACGCGCAGGGCGCGCACTCCGGCGGCGTGAGGCTCGATCTCGCCGAGTTGCTCGGGACCGATCATCTCGACGTCTGGAACGGCATTGGCGACCGCTCGACGGTGCAACTCTTCCAAGCGCGGCAGCTCCGATGCGTCGGTCGCGACGACGACCTTGCCGCAGATCTCGTGCGCGATCCCGTGCTCGCGCGCAAACTCGACCAACGCACGCGCGCCGCGCACCGTGAGGTCCGCCTTCAGAGATCCCGGTCGGTAGTAGATGCCGGAGTGGATCACGCCGCTGTTGTGGCCGGTCTGGTGGCGCGCCAGCGCGTCCTCCTTCTCGAGCACGATCGGCTTCACCGACGGATACTGCCGCGCCACGGCGAGCGCCGTCGACAAGCCGACGATTCCACCACCGACGATCACAACCCGCGACTGCGCGATCATCCCCCTGAACTAACCTCAAAGAAAAAAAGAAACCACGGATGAACACGGACAATCACTGTGGCACTAGGAGTGGGGAGGCATGGCATCCGTCAACACAAAGTCATCCCAATGACGTTGGGACGATTCCGGAATGTCTCTTGGGCTCTTCTCTCGTCCGTGTCGATCCGTGTTCATCCGTGGCTATATTCTTTTTCGAGGCTAACCCGGATGAGAGCCGGTGCCAACGACCGAGCTGGGGTTGCTCCGCAGCACGGGAAGCGGTTCAACAGCGCCATGAAGTTCATCGCCTCGCTCGCCTTCTCTCCGACCACCGAACTGTGCGCCATCGCGCGTGCCGCCGATGAGGCGGGTCTGTACGGCGTCGGCATCTCCGATCACGTCGTTCATCCTCAGCAGCTGGCGACCCCGTATCCGTACACGCCCGACGGCGAGCCGCGCTGGCAGCCGTTTACCGAATGGCCGGACCCGATGGTCACGATCGGCGCGATGGCGGCGGTGACCAGCGCGCTGCGCTTCATCACCAGCATCTACGTTCTGCCGATGCGCAACCCATTTCTCGTCGCCAAGCAGGTTGCCACCGCCGCGGTCCTCTCCAACGACCGCATCGCCCTCGGCATCGGTACCGGTTGGATGGAAGAGGAGTTCGCCCTGATGCAGCAGCCGTTCCGGCGCCGCGGCAGCCGCATGGACGAGATGCTCGAGGTGATGGACAAGTTGTGGAAGGGCGGTTGGGTCGAGCACCACGGCGAGTTCTACGACTTCGCGCCACTCGAGATGACGCCGACGCCGAGCGCCCCGGTTCCGATCTACGTCGGCGGTATCTCGAAGCGGGCGTTCAAACGCGCCGCCACCCGCGCCGACGGCTGGATCTCCGATCTGCACTCGACCGAAGAGCTGGCGCCGCACATCCGCACCCTGGCCGAGCTGCGCGCCGACTCGGAACGCGCCGGCCAACCCTTCGACGTGCTGGCATCGGTCAGCGACGCCTTCGACCTCGACGGCTATCGCCGCCTGCGCGACATCGGCGTCACCCACGTGCAGACCCTGCCGTGGATCTTCTACGGCGCCGGCGAAACGGTCGAGCAGAAGTGCGACGGCATCCGCAGATTCGCCGACGACTACGTCGGGAAAATCTAGAAGAATTTTTAGCCGCAGATGGACGCTGATCCACGCTGATTAGGGGCCGTGAGCCCCGCATCTGCGAAAATCTGCGTTCATCTGCGGCTAGCTTTTTCCCCGCCGCCCTACCTCAACCCCAGCGGTTCTCGAGGTAGGCACCGATCTCGTCGATTGCCTGGTTGGCCTCCGGCAACAACGGGGCGAAGGCGTGCCAGACGTGGATCATGTCTTCCCACACGGCCAGCTGCACGTCGACACCGGCCTGCTCGGCACGAGAGGCGAAGCGGGTCGAATCGTCGAGCAGAGTCTCCGCGGTTCCGACGTGGACCAGCATCGGTGGCAAGCCGGACAGGTCGGCGAACAACGGCGAGACCGTCGCGCCCGCGGGGTCACCGCCGGCGACGTAGGCATCGGCCATTTTCTGCAGACCGTCGCGCTGTACCATCGGGTCCTCGGCGGATTTACCGCTCATCGAATCGCCGCTCAGGGTGAGATCGAGCCAGGGTGAGATCAGCACGCCAGCGGCAGGGCTCGCGGCGCCGGCGTCGCGCAAGGCAATCAGAGTCGCCGCGGTGAGGCCGCCGCCGGCCGAGTCACCGGCAATCGCGCTGCGCTCGGCCGCGATATCGCCGCCGAGCAGATGAGCGTACGCGGCGACCGCATCATCGACCGCAGCGGGATGGGGATGCTCGGGCGCCAGGCGATAGTCGACCGAGAGAACGCGCGCCGCGGCGGCACGCGACAGGCGGCCGGTGATACCGCGGTGGGTGCGCACCGAACCGATGACGTAGCCGCCGCCGTGCAGGTAGAGGATCGCGTGGTCGTCGCGAGCGTTGTCGGCGACGGCCCATTCGGCGGCAACGCCGCCGGCGTCGACCGCCTCGTACTCGACGCCCTCCGGCAGGGCCGCAGCAGCGGTCATCTGCTCCATGCCGGCTCGCATCTGCTCGACCGTCGCGTCTTCGGGGATCGGCGGCGCGCTGCGCAACAAGTCGACGACGACCTTCAGCTCATCGCTGGGCATGACCAACTCCTTCTTACTTGCCCTGCCAGCGCGGCGGGCGCTTCTCGGCGAACGCTTGCGGGCCTTCCTTGGCGTCTTCGGAGGCGAAGACCTCGCGGGCAAGCTTGCCTTCGTTCCGGTAGGCTTCCCTCAAGTCCATCGCCAAACCTTGCAGCACCGACTTCTTGGTCGCCTGTACCGCGAGCGGCGCATTGGCGGTGATCCGCCGGGCGTACTCGAGGGCGGTCGGCATCAGCTCCTCCGGCGAAACCACACGGTTGAGCAAGCCCATCTGCAACGCCTGCTCGGCGTCGATCAGATCGGCGCAGAGCAGAAACTCCATCGCCGCCGGGAATGGCACCTGGCGCGGCAAGCGAACCGTCGTCCCTCCTCCGGCGAACAAGCCGCGCTTCGGCTCGAGCACGCCGAAGCGCGCATTCGGCGAGGCGACGCGAATGTCGATGCCGCCGAGCATCTCCATGCCGCCGGCAACGCAGTCGCCGTTCACCGCGGCGATGATCGGCTTGTAGATGTCGAGCCCCTTGAGCACCGCGTTGACCCCGTCCTCCGGCTTCCAGTTGTCCGGCTTGGGGAGCTGCCCCGTCACCTGCGGAATGAACGTCTTCAGGTCGGCGCCGGTGCAGAACGCGCTACCGACGCCGGTGACGATGGCCACCCAGGCCTCGTCATCGTCGCGAAAGCTTCGCCACGCGTCGGACAGCGCAATGAAATGCTCCATATCCATCGAGTTCTTGCGCTCGGGGCGATCGATGGTGATGGTTACGATGTGATCGGTGGTTTCGTAGTGAACGGCCACTGCGGCACTCCTGCTTGCGAACCGAAACGACTATCGCACCCGATCGCCAGCGTCCACGACGCGAGACGATTCCCGCCGCACGGCCGAGAAGCGGCACTACCGGTTGAAGCTGCGGTGGGTTCTCTGATTTCATGCGCCGGTTACCCATGTGGAGGACTCCATGATTCTCGATCGCTTCCGGCTCGACGGAAAGGTCGCCATCGTCACCGGTGCCGGGCGTGGCATCGGCCGTGGCTCGGCCCTGGCATTCGCCGATGTCGGCGGCGACGTGGTCTGCGCCGCGCGCACCGAGGAACAAGTACGCGAGACCGCTGCCGAGGCCGAGAAGCGCGGCGTGCGAGCGCTGCCGGTGGTGTGCGACGTCAGCCAGCGCGACCAGCTCGAGAGCTTGGTCGAAACCACGGTGCGCGAGCTCGGCCGCGTCGACATCCTGGTCAACAACGTCGGCGGCACCATGCCGAAGCCGCTGCTTCGCACCAGCGAGAGCTTCTTCAACGAAGCGTTTCAGTTCAACGTAACCACCGCCTTTCTGCTGAGCCGGCTGGCGATCCCGCACATGCTGGAGAGCGGTGGCGGATCGATCGTCAACATCTCGTCAGCTGCCGGCCGGCTGCCGATCCCGGGTTTCGTCGCCTACGGAACTGCCAAGGCGGCGATGTCGCACATGACCAAGGTGATGGCGCACGAGATCGCGCCGGCGGTGCGCGTCAACTCGATCGCGGTCGGCGCAACCCTCACCTCGGCCCTGGCTCCGTTTCTCGACGACGACGCAAAGGCGCGCATGGAGTCGCTCACACCGATGGCCAGCCTCGGCGAGGTCGACGATATCGCCAGCGCAGTTCTCTTCCTCGCATCGCCGGCATCGCGCTGGGTCACCGGCAAGAGCTTCGAGATCGACGGCGGCCAGGAAGCCTCGAACTGGCCGTTCGAGACCTCCTGACCAGGTCGCGAAAGCGCCTCGCCAACGTCGATGGAAGACCGAGGGCAACCGATCCCGCCGGAGACCGACCTCGGTGACATCTCGATCGCCGTTATCGGCGACGTGCACCTGCACTGGAACCAGTTCGACGTCGACTACTTCAACGCCTCCGACTACGATCTGGTCCTGTTCGTCGGCGACATCGCCTCGTACCTGCACCGCAGCGCGCTGCCGATCGCCCGCGCGATGTCGAACCTGCGGGTTCCGGCGCTGATGATCCCGGGCAATCACGACGCGATCCACGTCGGCCAACTGATTGCCGAGGCGCTCGAGCGCCCCAACGTATCGGCTCGCATCAGCCGCGGCCAGTCGCGCCGGCGGCAGCAGATCGATCGCGCGCTCGGCCAGGTCGAGCTCGCCGGCTACTCGCGCCACGTGCTGCAGATCGGCGGGCTGCGCTTCTCGATCGTCGCCGCGCGACCGCACTCGATGGGCGGCGACCGCGTCGCCTTCCGGCGCCACCTGCGCGAGCGCTTCGACGTCGACTCGATCGCCGACTCGACCCGACGCCTGATCGAGCTGGTCGAGCAGTGCGATGCCGAGCCGATCATCTTTCTCGCCCACAATGGCCCGACCGGCCTCGGCAACCGGCGCGAAGATCCCTGGGGATGCGACTTTCGGGCCGACGTCGGCGACTTCGGCGACCCCGACCTGGAGGCCGCGATCGCCCACGCCCGCTCCAGCGGGCGGCGGGTTCTGGCCGTGGTTGCCGGCCACATGCACCACGATCTCAAGGGGGGCGGCCAGCGGACCTGGCAGGCCCGCGACGACCAGGGCACGCTCTATCTGAACGCCGCCAAGGTCCCGAGAATCTACCAGGATGCCGGCTCGACCTGGCACCACCACGTCGAATTGCGCGTCTCCAGGCTGTCGGCCGAGTGTTTCGAGCGCCGAGTTGCCCGTTGAGCCCAACCAGCTTGAAATAGGGGGGCACGGGTCAGTAGTGTCGCCGATTAGAGCCGAACCATGGGGGACGACCTTCGGCGCCCGTCGAACGTCGCCAATTCAAACAACCGGGAGAGATATATGCGCAGGTACTTCCTGACGATACTTTGCGCGTTCGCGATCGCCGCGAGCGCAACCGGCACACTGGCGGATTCCGCCAAGGTCGGAGACGCGTGGGTCTTGGACAGCAACAACTGGCAGCAAGCGGAGGGGCTGCTGCCGGAAGTCGTTCTCGAACGCGTCAAAAAGGGCGACTACTGGTACAACATCCAGCCGGTCGATCCCGAGAAGTTCAAGCAGAACTACTCGAAGCAGTTCTGGGCGGCGAGCGAATCGAACGCCGGCAAGTACACCGTGCTCGACGACGTCTGTGGCCTGGTCGACAAGAGCACCGGCAAGATCCCCGACTTCTACTTCGGACTGCCATTCCCCGAGATCGACCCCGAGGATCCGCGCGCCGGCTGCAAGATCGCGTGGAACTTCAACTCGGCCGGCGGCCAGGGCGGCGGTGGCGGCGCCACCTTCACGCTCAACGGCATCGACATGGGCGGGGAGTACAAGCGCATCAAAATCTGGACGCACCTGAAGGCCTACCTCGGCAAGCACGGCGGCCCGCTCGACAATCCCGAGAACCTGCGCTCGGCCGGCATCACCGGCGTCCTCGAGCCGACCGACATCGACGGGGTCGGCGGTCTGACCAAGCGCACCAACCACTGGGAAGAGCAGGACAAGAGCTGGTTCTACGTGCCGGCGACGCGGCGCGTTCGCCGCACCAGCTCCGCGTCGCGCTCCGACCCGGTGGCCGGCATGGACATCTTCGCCGACGACCTCAACTGCTACGGCGGCAAGATCGAGTACTACCGGTGGAAGCTGGTCGGCAAGGGCGAGATCCTGGCACCGCTGTTGAGTCCCGACCCTCTCGTCATGAAGAAGGAGTCGGCGACGCGCTGGAGCACCGAGATCCCGTACTTCAAGGGCGGTTACGAGACGCCCGGCGCGACCGGAGTCCCCTGGCTGATCGTCGAGAACCTGGTGCTCGTGCCGCGACCGGTATGGATCCTCGAGGGAGAGTCCGAGGATCCCTACTACAACTTCGGCAAGGTGATCATGTACATGGATCGCGACATGTACCGAATCTACTGGAAGCTGGTACACAACCGCGCCGGCGAATACTTCTACAACGCGATGTGCGCCTACCACTTCTCGCACGACAAGGAGATGACCTGGACGGCGGTCACCCCCAACCTCGTGGTCGGCGTCAACGACAAGCTGAACCGCGCCGCGCTCGGCGGCCGCTACAGCGAGCAGTTCATCGAGCACAACTTTCCCTACGACTACTTCACGCTGCAGACGCTGACTCACTTGTCGGACTGAGCGTAGGAACCGGTCGCGCCCGGAACCGGTCCCCCGGTTCCGGGCGTACACACCGATAGAAATCGGCGCAAGCCGATTTCAGTACCAAAACCTCTCCCCCTACGGGGGAGATGCCCCCGACAGGGGCAGAGAAGGCGAATGAAATGACTTCGCCGCCAGCGGCAAAGCACCGCTTTGATTCGGTCGGGCGGCTGTCGGTTTTCTGAGAACTAATCAACGCCAAGGAGCGAAGACCTCGGAGCTCGGAAGAGATCCGCTCAGCTTACTCGCGCAATGAAGAAGATTAGAAATGAAGAAGATCAGAATTGCGCGAGCGAGTAATTGGCCTGCGCTGCTGAGCTAGACTCTCTTCGCTCCTTCGCTCCTTGGCGTTGATCGGTTAAGGCGGAGCGCCCGCTTCGAAGGAGCCGCGGCGGCGCCGCCTTTTCCGAGACTGGTGATCACCCAACCAAGGCTACAACAGCGCGGAACAGCTCAACCTCGAAGAACGGTAGCGGCTATATGACGTACTCGAATTGGAACAGGAGATTGTCCCGGTCCTGCAGCAAACTGATTCCCTGGTTCCCCTTGAGGGCGGTGGTGTTGAGATAGTTGTAGGTCACCGTGAAGCGGAACGGGTCGACGCTGTAGGTGAGCGACGGCTGGATCACCCAGGAGTTGCCCCAGTCGTAGAAGATTCCGAGACTCGGCAGCAGCCGCCCACCGTAGTACGGGCTGGTGATCAACAGCGTCTGCAGGAACTGGTCCTTGGCGTTGTGCACGAAATTCGGAACCGCCGCATCGGTATTGCTGGCCAGGGATCCCAAGTGGATATCGGAGGAGATGACCTGGCGCTGCACCGGCAGCACCTCGCCGAGATAGATCTGCTCCTGCCCCGGCAGGTAGTCGAAGAACAGCCGATTGTCTCCCGGCAGAGTCTCACTGCTCAGCGGGACTCGCTTCTCCGCTCCCTTCAGGTGGCGGTAGAAGAACTGGGTGGTGATGAAGAAGCTGGAGTTGGGGTTGAGGTAACGAATCCACTGGTTGATATCGAGGCCGAGGACGACGTTCCACGAATCGCCGGTGCGAGCCCCGGCGGAGCAGTACGGGTATTCCGGAGTTGCCCCGTTGGACTGATCCGGGTTCGCTTCCCCTTTGGCGTTCCTGAAGTTGCCGCCCGGGCAGCCGCCCAGTGAAAAGGTGAACGGGTCGACCGTACTCTGCGCGTTGCGCGGCTCGTTCTTGAAGTAGGCGGTCTCGAAACGAATGATCGGCTCGCCGCTGATTCCGAGCGGGCGCACCCACTCGGGAGGCAGGGCAAAGTTGCCGAAGACCCCGGTGACCTGCACCCGCGGGGCGACCTGCTGGGCCCAGATCGGGAAGCCCTGCGCCGGGCCGGGCGCGGAGATCGGGTTGGGAAAGCCCTGCCCCATCACGCGCACCGCCGGAATGTCGAAGTAGGTGTAGTAGTGCGCGAAGCCGAGCGCCAAATCGCTGATCCCGGGAAAAGGAGTGCTGGTGCGGAACTGGAACCCGCCCCGCGCGTCTTCGAAGTTGCGGCTCGGCTTGTAGCGCTGGGTCAGGATCGACAGCGTCGGCACGTTGACGTTCGGCGGACCCCAAGCCGACCCCGTGGCGACCCCGGGCGAGAAGCCGACGTCGTCGTCGATGGCGATGAAACCTTCGAGGTACGACTCGTAGAACGGAAGCTTCGACAGGACGGAAAGACCTGGGATGCCGGTGCGCGAGAAGTCGCCGAGGTACCAGGTCATGCGCAGCATATCGAGCGGCACACGGCGCTCGTCGAGACTCACCAGGAAGCCACCGAAGCTCGCGTCGAGCGGGTTGATGTTGTCGAGCAGGCGGAAGATATCGGTCTCGCCCCAGGCCAGGATCTGGCGCCCGAAGCGGGCCGTGATCGGGCCGACCTGCGCTTGCACATACGCCTGGAAAAGCCGGTTGCGCACCGTGCCGACGTCGCGCAGGCGACCGCGGTCGCGGGCGGTGATCTGTGCACGGGTAGGAACGTTCGGATTGTCCGGAAAGGGCGAATTCTGAACCAACACCGGGTTGTTCCACTGCTCGTGGGTGCGAAATTCAGACGGCCCGTAATCGTAGATGCCCTCGAACTCGCCGCGATACGCCAGGTAGTACTTCAGCCGCCGCATCTTGAACGGCAGCTTGTTGAGCAAGGCGAACGGTCCGAACCCCTCGTTCCAGAGGCGCGTGATGTTGTGCTTGAGCTCGACCTCGGTGAAGACGCGGTGCTGGCGCAAGGCTCCGGCGGTCGACACCGGAAAGGTGACGTTACGGGCCGTCTGGCGAACGCCGTCCGACAGGATCTGTGCGTTGGTGTCCTCGGTACCGATTCGGACCGCGGTATAGGCCCGAAGCCCGAGTTGGATCTCACCGTCGCTGTCGATCGGCGCCGCTGAGAGCTGCGACGCACAAAGCACGAAGGCGATCAGACCACTCGCTGCGATCCCCCGGTACCGTTCCCGTTTCGGCATTCCCCCTCCGATCGACGCCCTCATGTTTGAAAACTCCGCCCGGCTTGAGGCATTAGTGTTGCGGGCGGCGAATCTGCGCGAGAGCGACGATCAAGCGTTTATCGACAGCGCGCCTCGATGTCCAGGGAAACGGGCTCGATAGAATCGATGACAACGGGGGGAACATGGCGAGAATCATCACGGCACTGCTGATCGCAGGTCTGTCATTGGCAGCAAACGGAGCCTACGCGTGGGACGACGACCTCGGCGCGGTGGTCTACGGCGTCGCCGCCGGGACCGTCACCGCGACGCCGGCTGGAAGCAGCGCCGCAACCGTGACGCCAACCGCAACCCCCGAGCCGCCGACGGAGATCCCGACGGAAACCCCGCGAACCCTCGAGCTCGTCCTCGACCAGGGAGGCTGCGCCATCGTGCCACCGCGGATCGGCAGCGCAGCTCGGCCTGCCGCCCGGTCAGAATCCGGACTCGCGCTGGCTTGGGTCGCAATTCCGCCCGCTGCCATTTGGTTCGCCGGCCGGCGCAGGCGGCGGCGCAAGAGGCGGCCGCGTGACTGACCTGCCGTTCCGCATCCTGCCGCAACTCGACGATCTCAACAGAACTTTTTGGACCTCCGGGAAGGAAGGCAAGCTGCGCTTCCTGAGTTGCGAGGAGTGCGGCTACCTGATTCACCCGCCGGCGCCGATCTGCCCGCGGGATCTGTCGAAAAAGCTGGCGCCGCGCGCGGTGTCGGGCAACGCCACGGTCGCCACTTTCTCGATCAACCACCAGGCTTGGATGCCGGGACCCGAGCTGCCGTACGTCGTCGCCATCGTCGAGATCGATGAGCAGCCGTCGCTTCGCCTGACGACCAACATCGTCCACTGCGAGCCGCAGGAGGTTCACATCGGCATGAAGGTGCGCGCGATCTTCGAGCACCGCCCAGACGACGAAGAGGACATCTGGATTCCGATCTTCGAGCCGATTCCGACCGCCTGATGTTATCCGCCGACGAACAGATCGAAAAGCGGGCGTGCATCAGCGGCGCCGGGCAGTCCGAGATCGGCCGCCGTCTCTATCGCGACCCCCTGGAGCTGACTCTCGACGCCTGCGTCGCGGCGATCGAAGACGCCGGGCTGACGACGCGCGACATCGACGGAATCTCCACCTACCCGGGCATGGCGCCGACTCCACCCGGATTCTCCGGGGCACACCTCACCGAGGTGCACGACGCTCTTCGTCTCGAGGTCGGCTGGTTCGGCTCCGGGATCGAGACCTCGGGACAACTCGGCTCGGTCATCAACGCCTGCCTGGCGGTCGGCGCCGGATTGGCGAATCACGTGCTCTGCTTCCGCAGCGTCTGGGAGGCCAGCGCCCAAGGCGGGCAAGGGCGCAAGGCGGCGATGCCGGGCGCCGGGCGCGGCGGCGGCTTTCGCGCATCCGGCATGATGCAGTGGACGCTGCCCTTCTACGCGCCGTCAGCGGCCATCTGGATCGCAATGTTCGCCCAGAAACACTTCCACCAGTACGGCACCACTCGCGAGCAGATGGCGCAGATCGCGCTCAACGCGCGACGCAACGCCGGGCGCAACCCCGCCGCCATCTATCGACAGCCGATGACGATGGAGGACTATTTCGACGCGCGCATCATCTCGACGCCTTTCTGCTTGTTCGACTGCGACGTGCCCGCCGACGGCGCGACCGCGGTGATCGTCTCGCGCCGCGAGCGAGCGCGCGACCTGCGCAAGCGTCCGATCGGCGTCGAGGCGGTCGGCACCGCGCTGCGCGGGCGTCCGTCCTGGGACCAGTTCGACGATCTGACGACGATGGCCAACCGCGACGCCGCGGCGCACCTGTGGACGCGCACGGATCTCGGGCCGGCCGACGTCGACGTCGCCGAGATCTACGACGGCTTCTCCTTCCTCACCATGTCCTGGATCGAAGCTCTGGGCTTCTGCGCGGTGGGCGAGAGCGGGCCCTTCATCGAAGGCGGACAACGCATCGCGCCCGACGGCGAGCTGCCGCTCAACACCCACGGCGGCCAGCTGTCGGCAGGCCGGCTGCACGGCTACGGATTTCTCCACGAAGCTTGCGTCCAGCTCTGGCAAGAAGGCGGAGAGCGGCAGATCCCGAAGCCGCCGCAGGTCGCGGTCGCCGCCGCCGGCGGCGGCAATACCTGCGGCTGCATGCTGCTGACGATCGACTGAACCGGGTCCGAGCGCGGCGACTCGCGGCCGCGACGAGCATTCCTCCCATCGGCAAAGGTTGGTAAGGAACGCGTATGAGTCGCCCCAACCAGCCTTCGCGCAAGTACGACGTCGAACGCTGGAGCGACGGCCTGCCGGCGCCGTCCGACGACGACGAGCTCACCGTCGAGGAACCGCTCGAGATTCGCATCGGCGGCAAGTCGGTAGCCGTCACGATGCGCACGCCGGGGCACGACGAGGAGCTGGCCGCCGGGTTTTGCGTCACCGAGGGTATCGTCGGCGACGGCGACGACATCGCCCGCGTCGCGATCTGCGACGAGGCGGCGGACGACAACGTCGTCGATGTCACCCTCGATCGCGGCGCGCTTCGACCCGAGGCCCTCGCTCGCGCCCAGCGCGCCACCTACCTGTCGAGCTCGTGCGGGATTTGCGGCAAGCAGTCGATCGACCGAATCGAGCAAATGGCCCGCCCCCTACGCCCGGGCCAACCGACCGTCGGTGCCGCCCAGCTCGCCGGTCTCCCCGCGAAGATGCGACGCCGGCAGACGGTGTTCTCCAAGACGGGCGGCCTGCACTCGGCCGCAGTCTTCGATCGCGACGGCAACCTCACCGTTCTGCGCGAGGACATCGGCAGACACAACGCGGTGGACAAGGTGATTGGCAACTGCCTGCTGCAACGGCGACGCCCGGACGACGCGGCCGTCCTACTCGTCAGCGGCCGAGCCAGCTTCGAAGTGCTGCAGAAAGCGGCCCTGGCGCGCATCCCGATCGTCGCCGCGGTGAGCGCTCCGAGCTCGCTCGCCACCGACCTGGCGCGCAAACTGAACCTCACCCTGGTCGGCTTCCTGCGCCGCGGGCGGTTCAACGTCTACTCCGGGGCGGACCGAATCACCCCCGCCAATCCTCATAAAAATTAGCCGGTATTCCTTTGCAGTTTACTTAGAATTAATTTGCCTAATGACACACCGCAGCATTTTTCGCCGCGGAGAAATTGACGTCACCAGCCAACCCTGGCGTAGTCACGAGCGGGAGGTCGGCCGCCAAGGAAACGAGTGGCGGCGGCTGAGCGGCTGGTAGCCGGCCTCCCACTGAAACCGAGGTGGCCCGACTCAGTCGCCGAGCAACTCGACCGGATCCCCGGCTTGCACCTCGCCTCCGCTGACGACGCTGGCGTAAACTCCGAGGTTGTGGTCGGCCTCGCGCACCAGGGCTCGCATGATGCGCGGATCCTTGGGCACGTCCTCGAACGGCAGGGTCGTCATCACACAGCGCGGACACTCGGACTCGACCCTGAGCTCGCAGTTGCCGACCCGCAGCCGCTTGCCGACCCAGTCGAGCTCGGGGAAGCCGGCCGCAGCGTCCGCGATCAGAAAGTTCGGCCGAAACCTGCGCACGTCGATCGCCGATTCGGGCAACAGCTCGGCCAATCGCGCCAGGGACTCCTCGCTCACCAGCAGGATCGGGTAGGCGTCGAAGTAGGTCCCCGGCGGCGACTCGTACTCGAGAATCTCCGGCGGCATCTTGGAGAGATCCGGCAGGCCTTCGTCCGCTTGCAGCGCGAACAACTCGCGCAGCTCGGTCTCGAGGTCCTCGTGATCGGGCTCACCGCGACGGTAATGGTCGAGATCGGCCGCAGGTTGCAGTGGCCATATCGTAACCTCCCGGCCGAGCGCAGCCGTCAGCGTCGCCGACGCATCCCGAGCATCGCTCATCACGGTGCCGCCGCCGGGGGTCGTGATCTCGGCAGGCACCACAGCCCCACCTTCGGGAGGGACCGGATACGAAGCGCGGAACTTCATCAGGTCGGGAATCTTCTTGGCGCCGCGAATGCCGCCCTTCACTTCGTCGCGCAGCGCCCACACACGGTCGCCGAGCAACCCGCGCTCGGACACCGACGCAACCTCCAGCCGCTCGCCCTGCATCGACTTGACCGGATACCGCCAGATCTCGCTCACCTTCATCAATACCAAGCTCCTAACCTCGAAGAAAAATCGAACCACGGATGAACACGGATGGACACGGACGAGAGAAGAGCTCGAGAGGCATTCCCGGAATCACCCCAACCTCATCTTGCATGACTTTGTTTTGACGGAAGCCCACGCTTGCTCCACTCCTCGCGCCACGGCGATTATCCGTGTTTATCTTTGAGTCTAAAAGTACTGAGTCAGCTCGACCCCGAACGCGCGCGGCGCCTCGAAGTACTGGACGACCACGCCAAGCGTGTTGGCGGTCGGAAAATTCTGCTGGAAGTAGGTTTCGTCGGTTAGATTGCGCCCCCACAAGCTGAGCTCCGTCCGACCGTGGTTGAAAGCGTACGACAGCCACAGGTGCAGCAGGTTGTACCCAGGCTGAATCGCCTGCGCCAGCTCGGGTCCCTGATAGTGCACCGAGCTGCGGTAGTAGTACTGCAAGACCGGCGTCAGCGAACCTTCGAGAAGCTCCCAGGCGAGATCGGGGGTGTCGATCGTATAGGCCACCGACAGCGATGACTCGAAGTCGGGCACGTTGTTGAAGCTCTGCCCGGTCCGGTCGATCCGGGCATCCTCGGCCGCGCTCGGCGCCCCTTCGAAACTGTCGTAGGAAGTGTCGAGCCAGGCAACCGACCCGTTCACCACCAGGCGATCCACCGGAATCACATTGAGCTCGAGCTCGGCTCCCTGGACCGTCGCCCCGGCCGCATTCTCGACGAAGATCTCGGCCAATACACTCGCCCCTTTGTCGATCACCGCCACCTGGATGTCGTCGTAGTTCGAGTGGAAGATCGCGCCGTTCAGACTCAGCCGGCGATCGAAAGCGACGAGCTTGAGACCGAGCTCGAACGAGTCGAGGGTCTCCGGATCGAACGAGTCGAGGCCGCGCGAGACCGGGTCGTCAGGGTCGGAATTGAGCACGTTGCCGTTGAAGCCGCCGCTCTTGAAGCCCTGGCTGTAGGTGAAGTAGCCGAGCAGGCTGTCGACTCCATAATCGAGCAGCACATCCTCCGGCGCGCGCAGGGTCAGGTTGCCCATGAAAGTCCAGGCCTGGAATACCTTCGACTCCTGCGCGTCCACCAGGGGCGGGATACTCCCGTCCGGATCGAGCGCGGGCGGGATGGTGCGCAACCGCCCGAAGCCCTTCTTCTCCTCGGTGTAGCGCGCTCCGCCGGTCAAGCTCAGCCACTCGAGCGGATCGATCGTTCCCTGCGAATAGAGCGCCCAACTCGAGTTGTCGATGTCGGTTCGGCTGTCGGAGGTCGAGCCGAACTGCGGCGGCGCACTCGGCAACGCGCGAATGTTCATGAAGGTGTCGGCCTTCTCCCAGAAGCCGAACACCCCCGAGACGACCGAGATTCGATCTTGCCAGGCCGCGGCCGACAGCTGCAGCTCCTGCGAGATCTGCTGCTGAAAACCGGGCCCGCCGTCGAACGGACCGGCCCCGCCCATGTCAGACAAGCTCAGCTGGTCGATTCGCGTGCCGTCTCCGTCCTCACGCAACTTGAAGCGCTGCTCGCGCCACGACGAAATCCACTTCGCCGACAGATCTTCGAGCACCCAGACGTCGCCAAACTCCTTGGTCAGGTTGCCCCAGGCGCCGTAGTTCTCGATGTCCGAAATCGCGCCGGCATCGGCTTCGAAGCGAAACTTGCGAGAGCGCCGGCACTCATCCGGCAAGCTCGGATCGACCAGACCACCCAGCGGCGGTGGGTCGGTCGCCACCACACAGCGTCCGCCCTTGCCGTTGGTCTGGTCGCGAAACCAGCTGCCGCTGACATTGACCTCGATGTCGTCGGTCGGCAGAAAGCGCAGCGCGCCGTAGAAGCCGAGCGAATTGACGTCGTTGCTGTAGCGATCGAGGTAGGTGTTGTGGGTGTACCCGCGCGAGCTCTCGCGCTGGAATGTGAGCCGTGTGAACAACTTGTCCTCGAGCCCGCCGAATTCGATCGGCGCGTTGATCGTCGCCCGCGCCCGCACCGTCTCGAAGCTCCCTCCGCCGATGGTGACCAGGCCCTCGAAGTCTTCCTTGGGCTGGGCCGAGGACAGCAGAATCGCGCCGCCGACCGTGTTCTTGCCGAACAGCGAGCCTTGCGGACCACGCAGCACTTCGACCTGCTCGATGTCGACCATGTCGATCACGCTGCCCGCCGCGCGCGACAGAAAGACGCCGTCGACGTAGATCCCGACGCCGGGATCGAACGTGATCACTGGGTCGACCTGCCCCACACCGCGGATGAACACGGCCGCGGTCAGACCGCTGCGGCCGGAGTAGAAACTGAGATTCGGCGCGAGCGACTGAATGTCGTCGAGCCGCGTCACGTTGTTGCGATCGAGCGTCGTCCGGTCGAGCGCGGTCACCGAAACCGGCGTGTCCTCCAAGAGCTCGGCGCGGCGGCGCGCATTGACGACGATCTCCTCGATCGCGGCGCTCTTTCCACCCGCACGGGAGCCCCCGCCGGCGCTCCCCGCCGTCTGCGCGGCAACTCGACCGATCCCGGGACCAACCGCCGCCAAGGACGCGAGAAGCACGGCGCCTCGCAGGAACAACGCTCCCTTCATAGGCCCTCCCCCTAGCAGCCTGCCCTACTTGTTGAACGGGCCACCAGGCACCACTCTCCACCAATCAGCGGCACGCTCGCAAGCTGGAGGCCCGGCTAGTCGCCCTTGGCGGTGAGTCCCCCGTCCACCGGAATGATGGCGCCGTTGAGGTAGGACGACGCCGGCAGCGCCACGCTGACGATCACCTGGGCGACCTCCTCGGGATCGCCGTAGCGGCGTAGGGGAACGCGGCGCCGCGCAAACTTCTCCTTCGCCTCCTCCGGAATCGGGCTGGTCATACCGGTGCGAATCGGGCCGGGACAGATGCAGTTGACGGTGATCCCGCGGGAGCCGAGCTCGACCGCGAGACTGCGCGTCAGGCCGACGACACCGTGCTTGGCCGCCGTATACGGCGACAACCCGCGCGACGCGCCGAGCCCCTCGGTCGAGGCGATGTTGATGATCCTCCCCTCTCCCGACTGCTCGAGATGCGGCAGACACTTGCGGATGAGACGAACCTGCCCGGTCAGCATGACGTC
Organism: bacterium; assembly: GCA_030430165.1. GTDB lineage: Bacteria > Desulfobacterota > Binatia > HRBIN30 > CADEER01 > CADEER01. The sequence continues at coordinate 18,772 of JAUIGL010000048.1, forward strand.
GAACGCGCGATGCCAGACGGTTTCGTAGCCTTCCGAATCGACCGGTGCACCGAGCGCCACCCCGGCATTGTTGATCAGGATGTCGACAGCGCCGAAGTGATCGGCGACCTGGTCGACAACCGCGCCGATTTGATCGGAATCGGCAACATCGAGGGGCCACGCCTTGGCGTCGCCACCACTCTCGACGATTTCGTCGACGACCGCGCCGACTCCGACACCGTCGAGATCAGTCGCCGCGACTCGCGCTCCGTGGGCGGCAAGCACCCGCGCGGTCGCCCGCCCCATGCCGCTCGCCGCGCCGGTCACCAGCGCGACCTTGCCCTCGATCGAGCGACTGAGCCGACACAGCTCTTCCCTTGCCATTGGTCCAGCATCCACCCGATCCGCGGCGCGATGCAAACTGATCCAGCGCAGCGCTCGTCGCCGCGCGGCCCGCGTCTCGCGGCGAGCGGCGCGCAATCTTGACGCTGCGCCCAAACTCCGGCTTTGCTTCTCCTCATGAACGATCCAGCAGCAAGCAAGGCGATCGCCAAACGGCTCGTCGAGGCGGTTGTCGCCGGCGACGTCGACGGCGTTTCCGCGCTCTACACCGACGACATGACCGCGTGGCGCAACTCGGACGGCCGAACCCTGGTGAAGCAACAGGCGCTCAAGGTCGTCGCCATTCTCACCGGCAAGCTCGACGACCTGCGCTACCAGAACGTCGAGGTCACCGCCACCGAAAACGGATTCGTGCAGCAGCACACGATGACCTGCACCGCACCGAACGGCGAGAAGGTCGAGGCGCACGTCTGCATGGTGGCGACGCTCGAGGGCGACAAGATCCGCCACGTCGCCGAGTACATGGATACGGCGCAGATGGCGCCGCTCCTCGGCTGAACGAGTGATCGACCTCTTTCCCCGCCCGCGCCACTTGCAGTCGACAGGCGGATCGGCGGCGGCGGACGCTCCGGTCGGCTGCGCGCGCGACCCGCAAGTGCCCGCCCAAGGATACCGGCTCCGGATCGAGAGTACGGGGATCTCGCTGGTCGCTGCCGACGACGCTGGCGAGCGCTACGGCCGCGACACGCTGCGACAGATTCGATCGCAGTGCGGCGACACGCTCCCGACGATGACGATCGAGGACTGGCCCGACTTCCCGGTGCGCGGCTACATGCTCGACGTCAGCCGCGATCGCGTGCCGACTCGCGAAACCCTGGAGCGAATCGTCGATCTGCTCGACCTGTTGCGCATCAACCACCTCGAGCTCTACACCGAGCACACCTTCGCCTACTCCGCCCACCGAACCGTGTGGTCCGATGCGTCACCGATCACCGGCGACGACGTTGGCTGGCTCGACCAGCTCTGCGCCGAGCGCGGAATCGAGCTCGCCGCCAACCAGAACTGCTTCGGCCACATGGGTCGCTGGCTCGCCCACCAGGCGTACCGGCCGCTCGCCGAGGCGGCCGACGGCTGGACCACCAGCTGGGGCGCACACTGGAAGGCCGCGGTGCTCTATCCCTGCGACGCCAGCTTCGAGCTGGTGCGCGGCTTGTTCGACGAGCTCCTGCCGCTGTTCTCCAGCGATCGGGTCAACATCAACTGCGACGAAACCTTCGAGCTCGGCAAGGGACGCAGCGCCGCTTTGGTCGCGGAGCGCGGACGCGGACAGGTGTATCTCGATTTCCTGCTGCGGATCCTCGACGACTTGCATCGCCGCGGCAAGGAAGTGCTGTTCTGGGGTGACATCATACGCCAGCACCCCGAGCTGGTTGCCCAGCTGCCGCGCGAGAGCACTACGGCACTGGTCTGGCACTACGAGGCGCCGATCGAGAATCCAGCCTTGCCCGAAGGCTTCGATGAGATCCTCGACGAGGTCGGCATCAACGCCGAGGTTCTGCGCGGCTTCGCCGGCCAGGTGCCGACGTTCGTCGATACCGGCTACCCGTTCTGGGTCTGCCCCGGAACGTCGACCTGGAACTCGCTGCTCGGCCGGCTCACCAACGCCCGCGCCAATCTCCTCGACGCCGCCGAGGTCGGCAGTCGCAACGGCGCCGGCGGCTACCTGATTACCGACTGGGGCGACAACGGCCACGTGCAACCGCCCTCGGCGAGCTTCGCGCCGCTGGCGCTCGGCGCTGCCTTCAGCTGGTGCCTCGACACCAACCGCGACGCCGACCCGGCCGGCGTCCTCAGCCGGAGGGTGTTCGACGACCCGACTGGTTCGCTCGCCGCCGGCGCGCTGCGCGCCGCCGACGCATATCGCCTGACCGGCGGCAACGCCTTCAATGGCAGTCCCCTCTTCTACGCACTGCTGTCGAGCAGCGGAATCTTCGGCGGCGACCCGCCCACCGCGGCCGGCATCAAGGACACGCTGCAGGCGCTGGAGCGGGCAAGCGGCGAGATCGCCGGCGGTCGCCCACAGTGCGCCGACGGCGACGTCATCCAACGCGAGCTCAGCCAAGCCATCGAGCTGGCTCGGCTCGGCACCCTGCGTCTAGCCGCGCAGAACGACCTCAGCGGCATCGACGCCACCGAGTGGCAACGCGCCATGGAACGCGCGATCGACGAGCAACGCGGCTGCTGGGCGCTGCGCAGTCGATCCGGCGGCCTCGACGACAGTCTCGCCCACCTCAGCCGCTCGCTCTAGCCGCCGGGGCCGCCGCCCCGCGATCGGTCGGTATCGAAAAGCGAAGGCGATACCGAGACGAGTGAATCGACGACCCCAACCGGACGATCTCACCGCGGAGCTGCGTCGCGCTCCCGATTCAGCCTCTTCAGATTGCGGAAGCCGCCGATCGTCACCGAGCTCGCCGTGGCACGACCGGAGAACCAATCTCCGTCGCCTTGACGCAATCCAACTCGCAGACGCGACACACCGTGCTCGCGCGGAACCGGCACGTCGATGGCAGTCATCAACTCGGCCCCAGGCTTCAGGTCGAAGGGCAGTGGCGACAGCTCGACCTCTGGCGATTGCGCCCCGGTACTCGGATCGCTCCACTGAGCGACCCAGCGCACCACCTCCCCCTCGCCGGGCGCAAGCCCCGGCCAGACGACGGCGGATTCGTTGCGCACCGACACCAGCACTCGCTCCGGCATCGCCGCCACGGCCGAGCGCGGCGGCGTCGGCCAGAACTGGACCGTCGCCGACTGCTGACTCACTGGAACACTCGCGATGGCGTTGCCGGCAAAGGTCTTGCCCGTACCGACTCCCGCCAGCAGCTGCTGCGTCAAGTCGGCGGGCGGTGGCTCGGTCACGCGAAACAACCCGGCCCCGGCGAACACCCCCAGGCGCTCGAGGCCGGTCGGGTTCCGCCACAGCGCTTCGCTGCCGGCGGGCATCTGGTCGAGATGCACGACGAGGTATCTCAGTCCGGTCATGCGCCCGAGCAGATCGACGGCGCGCCGGTCGGGCAGAGCCTGGGCCACCACCATGACGTCGGTCGAGCTCGGCGGCTGGTGTCCGGTGTAGCCGTTGAGGATCGGATTCCAATGATAGGTGCTGAAGTAGGCGTAGCGACTTTCTCGCACGATCTGCAGAAAACTGCCCTTGGCTCCCGCGGGAAGCTCCAACACGACGCCCGGCTCGAGCGTCGCCAGGCGCTGGTAGACGTCGGGGACCCGATCACCCACCGGCACCTCGAGTGTGCGGTGCTCGAACTGCGCGTGCCCGTAATCGAAGTAGCTGGCCGCGACCAACGCAACCAACACGACGGTGGCGAGCCATCCGGGCATGCGCAGGCGACGAACCAGATCGGATAGCGCCAGACCGGCCAGTGCGGCGACGGCCACGTCGACTCCCATGGCGAAGCGATTCGGGCCGCGCACCGAAGAGAACCCGGGCAACAGCAAGAAGAGATCGTAGAGGGGTGGCATCGGCAGACCGGCGAAGACGCGTTCCGGTCCGGCGGCGAGAATGGCGCAGGTCGCAACCGCCGCCCACAAGCCGACGACCCGCAGCGGCCCGATCGCCCGAGCTCGCCACAACGCGTACGGCGCCAACAGCAGGCACGCGATGCCGAGGTAGTACGACGGCCCGAATACCGCGCTGCGGTGGCTCGACAGGACGTACGATTGCCAAAAGGGAACCTTCGCGTAAGGCAGGATCCCCCGAGCGGCGTGGTCCGCCATTTCCCCGGCAGCGCCGCGACTCGCATACGGAAGCGCGAAAACGAGGAGCCACAGCGCGGCGACTGCAGCGGCCGCACCGGCTATCGTCAGATTGCGCCAGCTCAGGTCGCGGCGGATCCCGCCTCGCCAAAGGAGCACCGTGAGCACATAGGCGCCGAAGAACGCGATCGTGATGTAGGCGACGTAGAACGAACACAGAAGCTGGAGAGCGAGCGCCGCCGCCAACAGAGCGGCGTCGACGACACGCCCGCGCTCGAGGGTCCGATCGAAAAGAATCAGGGCCAGCGGAAGATAGAACCAGCCGACCATCTGGACGACGTAGGCGCGCTCGAACTGCCCGGGCGCGGCCATCATCACGAACCCCGCAAACGCCGCGCCAGAGCGGGTTCCGCCCCAATGCCGCACGAGCGCGTACATCGCGGCGCCCGACAACGCGAACGACAGCCACACCGTGCACTGAAAGGCAAAAACTGGGTTGCCGGTGAGGTAGTACGGCGGCGCGAACAGCGGCAGATAGCCGAACATATGCTCGACTCCGGCCAGCGAAGACGCGGCGGGATGATGGATGTTGGCATCGAAGTAGCTGAACGGCTGCAGCCAGATGGCGCGGCTTCCCCACGACAACACCCACAACATCAAGTACGTGTCGGCCTTGAGAGTCCCCTTGCCGACGATCGCCTGGTTGCTGAGGTCCGAGAATACAGGGTCGAACAGAAACCAAACCCCCGCCAGGCACAGCAGCAGTACCACCGCGCCCTCGAGGCAGCCGCCGTCGATTCGCTCCGCCCAACCACCCGGACGAGAAACGGCACTCGATCGGTCCAAGGCCAAAGGTCCCCGCAGACGGTCCCCGGCGACCGCTCAGCCCTGCGGCGACGGCAGCGGCACCGCGGCGCCGTCGCGAATGAAAACCGGAATCTGGTCGAGCGGTACCGCCACGGTCTCGGTCGTGGGACCGACGATCTCGACGTTCGAGTCCCAGTAGCTGGTCCACCGCCCCTGCGGGAAGTAAATCGATCGCTCGGTCTCGCCGATGCGCCACACCGGCGCCACCATCAAGTCGGGTCCGAACATGTACTGGTCCCACAAATCGAGCACGGCCGGATCGTCGGCAAATTCGAACACCATTGGCCGCGCGATCGGCATCCCGCTGTTGCCCGCGAGACGCGCCTGGTCGACGATGTAGGGCAAGAGCGTTTCGCGGAGCCGAGTGTAGCGACGGTAGATCTCCACCATCTCGACGTCGAAGCTCGGCTCGGACGGCATGTTCCAGGGCGCATGCGCGCCGAAGCCTCCGATCTCCATGATTCCCGAGAAGGCCGAGAACGCGAGCCAGCGAGCGAACACTTCGCGGTCGCGGAACTCGTAGTACCCGCCGGTGTCGGAACCCCAGATCGGATAGCCGAGAAACGCCGCGCGCTGCTGCTTGATGATGGCAGCCCGCAGTCCCAGGTCGGTGCCCGGTCCGGCACCGAATGCTTCGCGACCCGGGGTGTCGCCACCCCAGACGATCGCCCACTGCTGGGTTCCCGTATAGGCGCTGCGCGTGATCACCAGTGCATCGTCACCGAAGGCACTCTGCATGGCGTCGTAGTGGATCTTCGCCTGGATCGTCGGGTAGGCGTTGCGCACCTCGACACCGGATCGCCCGTCGGCCCAGATGTCCGTCGGCTCGGAGGGAATGTGCTCCTCGCCGCGATCCAGCTTGATTCCCTGGATCTCGTAGCGCGCGGAGAAGTCTGCCACCTGGCTGCCGAACCAATCCGGCACCTCGGGATGGGTGACGTCGAGGACGAAGTTGGCGCCGCCGAGGTTCTCGCAGTTCGGCGCCGCAGCGGGATCCGGGCTCGGCACGATGTAACCGAGCGCATTGGCCTCGGTACCGAGATCGCCCGCTCCATCGCCGCACGCCCACATGCCGCTCCACATCGCCAGGCGATAGCCGCGGCGCCGCAGCGAGTCGATCATCGCCTGCGGGTTCGGTAACCGCTCCTCGTCCCACTCGAAGCGAGCGAACCCGAAGTCGCCGAACAGCACCGGGCGGTCGAAGAGATAGACGCCGACCGGGATGCCGAGGTCTTCGTACATCGTGACGTCTTCGACGAGCTGCGCGTTCATCTCGACGCCGTCGAGCAACGCCGGCTCGCCCAGCATCAGCTCGTTGCGCCAGCGCCAGTGAAGAAACGCCCAATCGGGCGGAACGTAGGGGCGCCCGGTGAGCCGCGTGTACTGGTCGAGAATGTCGGCATGCCCCGGCCCGTCGAAGACGAAGATCTGTAGGGTGCGAGAGTCCTCGGCAACTCCGCTCTGGAAGGCCATCTCGATGACCTGCGGATCCGACGCCGCGACGTCGAACTCGCCGAGCGCAGTCCCGCCGACCAGCAATCCATATCCGTTCGACGTCTGATAGAACGGTCCGTAGACCGCAAAAGTCGGGCGCACCCGCATGCGGATCACGTCGCCGCGGCGGTCGAGCGAGCCGACCTCCACCGGGAACGCCTCCTCGAGATCGACCTCCAAACCCGCTTCCGGAGCCAGATCCGGCCCGTCCCTGAGTCGTTCGGTCAAACCGTAGACGACCTCGTCGGGCGGCGACTCGACTCGAGCGCCGAGCACGTCGATCGAGTCGGCGAGCGCAGGCTCGAAGCTGAGCTCGATCGTCTTCGCGGTCACGAACACCAGCCGCACCAAGGCGGTCGATCCATCGCTGGTCTCGACGTCGACGACGACGCCCCGGTCGAGCCTGCGCTCGCCGACGACTCGAGTGACGTAGTGGGTCGCGCCGGCCCTCTCGTAGAAGAGTCCGCCGATCTCCGAGTCGCCGCCGCTCACCAAACGCGCGCCGGAGAACTCGACGGTGAACGGATCGCGCTCGATCACCGCGACCGAGCCGTCGAAGCGTACCGCGATCGAGCGGTCGTCGCTGTCGATCTGCAGCCCGTCGTCGTCCTCGCCGCAGCCGGCGACGAGCAGCAGCAGCCCGCCCAGGAGCAGGGCGCACACAGTCCTCGAGACGGAAGTCGCCGACATTCCTAGCTCAGCCTGCCGCACAGCTCTGGCGCCGGATCTCCACCGCCTCCGGCATCCATTCCTCGAACTGACGGATCCGCGTCTCGTGACTCGGGTGGGTCGACATGAACTCCGCCGGCGCCCCCTTCGAGGCCCTGCCCATTCGCTGCCACAGTCGCGGCGCCTCGGTCGGGTCGAAACACGCGCGAGCGACGTAGATCAGTCCCATATAGTCTGCCTCGGACTCGTGATCGCGCGAGAACGGCAGAAGCACGCCGAACTGCGCGCCGACGCCGAGCGCGCCCATCACCATGCGCTGGGTCTGGACGTCCATGTCGCTGAACGCCATCCCTGCAGCCAAGGTGCCGAGCTGGACGAGCTTCTGGTGCGCCATGCGCTCGGCGCCGTGGCGCGCGATCGCGTGCGCGATCTCGTGCCCCATCACCACCGCCAAGCCGTCGGTGTTCTCGGCAACCGGCACCAGCCCGGTGTAAACCGCCACCTTGCCCCCGGGCAGCGCGAAGGCATTGGCCTCGGGCGAGTCGACGACGTTGAACTCCCAATCGAAACCCGGGTCGGCATCGCTCGCCGCAACCGCGAGGCGGCGGCCGATCTGGTTGACGACGTCGACCATCTCACCACCGCGAAGCACCCGCTCCTTGCTCAGGATCTGTCGGTACGACTGCAGGCCGAGCGCCATCTCCTGCTCTCGGCTCATGTCGACGAGCTGGCTGCGCCCGGTGATCGGCACGACCTCCTGATTGCTGGCGTAGTAGTAGATCCCGTACAGGGCGAAGATCACCAGCGGCAGCCAGCGAATCCGACCGCCACGGCGCCCCGCCCCGCGGCCACCCCCGGGGAACCCGATCGGTGCGCGGCGTCTGCGTCTTCCAAAGCCCATCTCGATACCCTTTCCCGAACGCGCATCATCGTGGGTCGGAGCGGGTCGGCGCAAGCTTTCTTGCGAGGGTTTGCGCCGTGATTAGTTTTTTCTTTGGGGCTAGCATGCACGCCATGAATCCGCGCTTGCTGATCGGGGCTCTGGTTCGTTGGGCCGACCGCCTCCGCTTCCCGCAGCTGTTCCTCCTCACCTGCGCGCTGTTCCTGCTCGACCTGCTGATCCCGGATGCGATCCCCTTCGCCGACGAGGTGCTGCTGGCGATGGCTACCCTTCTCCTCGGCAGCTGGCAGAAGGAACGCGCCGCGGGACAGGCCGAGCGAGATCGCCAGGAGTAGTCGGCGCCGCCGGGGCCGGCCGGACTCGCTCCCTTTGCACCGCTGGGCCGGGCACTCATAGGATACGGCGCGCGCCGCAGAAGATGTCCACTCCGACTCCCAGCCAAGCCCACGTAGCTGCACGCACCAATCTGGTGACGGTGTTGTTCGCCGACATTTCCGGATTCACGGCGATGTCGGAGAAACTCGACCCGGAAGCAGTCACCGACATCATGAACCGCTGCTTCACCGAGCTCGAGGGCGTGGTCGTCGCCCACGGCGGAGCCATCGACAAGTACATCGGCGATTGCGTCATGGCGGTCTTCGGCATGGAGAAGCCGGAGAGCGCCGCGGCCGAGGCGGTCGCTGCCGCCGCCGAGATCATCCAGGCGCTCGACACGTTCAACCAACGCGAGGGACTGGTGAGCCCGCTCGGGGTTCACATCGGCCTCGAGGCGGGCGAAACCCTGATCGGAGAGATCGGCGGCCGCGAGCACCGCACGGTGTCGGTCTCGGGCCCCGCCGTGGCCATCGCCTCGCGCCTCGAAGACGTCTCCGACGTCGGCGAGATCTTCATCGGCCCGAGCGCCTTCCGCGACACCGAGCGCTACTGCGACTACGAGCCGCGCGACGCGGTATCGGTGCGCGACGTCGGCGAGCAGGTCCCCGTATACCAGTACGTCCGCCACAAGCACTTGCGCGAGCTGGTACGTCGCGACAGCGAACGGCGCCAGGCGACGGTCGTCTTCGCGTCGATCAACGGGTTCAAGGAGCTCGCCGCCGGACTCGACCCGGCGGCGGTCAACGAAATCCTCAACCTGTGCTTCGGAGCGATGGAGTCGGCGGTGCAGGCCTACGGCGGCGTCATCGACAAGTACATCGGCGAAACCGCAATGGCTCTGTTCGGCGTTCCCGACGCGATCGAGGATGCGCCCAAGCAAGCCGTCAACGCGACCATCGAGATGCGCAAGCGGCTGCGCAACCTCTTCGAGCAGGGATCGCTACCCGCCGAGCTCGGACTGAGCGCCGGGATCAACAGCGGGCTCGTCATCGCCGGTGAGGTCGGCGGCCGGGTGAAGAAAGACTTTACGGTGATGGGCGACGCGGTGAATCTCGCCGCCCGGCTCAAGGAGTCGGCGGCGGCGGGGCAGATCCTGTGCGGGCCGGAAACACATCGCTACATCCGCGGCGACTTCGAATTTGCCAGCCCCGAGGCACTCTCGCTCAAGGGCAAGAGCGAGCCCGTCCCCGCCTACCGGGTCTTGTCGACCCGCGAGCAGGTCTACCGCTCTGCCGGGTCGGCGCAAGCCGGTCGCCTGATCTCGAGCACGGTCGGCCGCGAAGCGGAGATGGCGGCGGCGACCCGCCTCCTCGACGAGCTCGCCGGAGGTCGGGGCGGCATGTTGACTCTGGCCGGCGAAGCGGGTGTCGGAAAGTCCAGACTCTACAGTGAAATCGCGCGCGAGGCGTCGCAACGCGGCATGAGATTGCTCGAAGGTCGCTCTTTGGCGGTCGGCAAGAACCTGCGCTTCCACCCCTTCGTCGACTTGCTGCGCCACTGGACGGGCGCCCTCGAAGACGACGCGCAAGAGGCACAGCGATTGAAGCTGCGCGGCGCGCTCGAAGCGGTTTCCCTGCAGAACGACGACGTGTTTCCGTTCGTCGCGACCCTCATGGGAATCGAGCTCGAGCCGGCAGACGCCTCCCGACTCGGCCGCATGGAACCGGAGGGCTTGGAGCGCCTGTTCGTCCGCAGTGTGCGCCGAATCTTCACCGGCTTGGCGACGACCAAGCCGACTGTCGTCGTCTTCGAGGATCTCCACTGGGCCGACCAGTCGTCCATCCAGTTGCTCGAATCACTCTTGCCGGTAGCCGGCGAAGCTCCGCTCTTGTACGCCAACGTTTGCCGGCCCGACATGCCAGAAACTGCGGGCAGAATCATCGCCGCAGCCGACACCGAGCTGGCCGACCGGCACGTCGCCATCGATCTCCAGCCGCTCGACGAGGATGACGCGGCTCGCCTGGTCGAGAGCCTGCTCCAGATCGACGAGCTGCCACCGCGGATCCGCAAGTGGGTCGCGGCAAAGACCGAAGGCAACCCGTTCTACATCGAAGAAGTGGTCCACTCCCTGATCGATTCCGGGGCAATCGTCGAAACCGAGGGAACCTTCCGCATCGCCAAGGACTTCGACGAGATCGAAATGCCCGGAACGATTCAGGAAGTGATCATGGCGCGCGTCGATCGCCTACCGCCACCGACGCGGCACGTTCTCCAGGTTGCGTCGGTCATCGGCCGCAGCTTCTACTACAGCATCATTCACGAGATTCTGCGCCGACAGGGGCAGCTCGACCGCCAGTGCGACGAGGATCTGCAGGCGCTTCGCGACCGCGAGATCCTCATCGAGTCGGAAGCGGGTTGGACCGTGCCGGTCGGCGAAGGCGGGATCATCCAGGAGCTGGAGTACATCTTCAAGCACGCTCTCGCCCAGGAGACGATCTACAACTCGCTCCTGCACAAGGTGCGCAAAGGGTTTCATCAAACGGTGGGCGACACGATCGAGTCCCTCTTCGACGACCGGCTCTCCGACTTCTACGGCATGCTCGCCTATCACTTCGGCCAAGCCGAGGATCTCCACAAGGCCGAGGGTTATCTGTTTCACGCTGGCGAGGACGCCGCCCGGTCGGCGGCATCGAGCGAAGCATTGGCTTACTTTCGCGAAGCCGACCGCGTCTACGCGCAGATCCACGGAAGTGGCGGCGATCCCCACCGCAAGGCCCTCCTGCAGAAACACATCGGCATGGCGTTGCTCAACACCGGCGAGCTCAACGCATCGATCGACCATTTCGATCACGCGCTCGTGTACTACGGCATCCCCGTTCCCAGAGGAATCATCGGCAGCAACGCGTTCCTCGCCTTCAACGCGGTTGCCCTGTTCGGGCAGCTCTACCTGGGCATCGGCCGCAAGCGCCACGTCGAAAACTGGCAACGAGAGCAGGAGGTATGCGACACGCAGTTCAACCGCGCGCGGGCACAGATCACCAGCGACCCGGTCCGGCTCGTATACGACACGATCCACATTTTTCGTCGCTTCAACGAAATCGACATGAGCCGCATCGTCGGCGCCCCCGCCATGTACGCTTCGGCCGCGGGGATGTTCTGCTACTCGGCGCTTTCGTTCTCGGCCAGCCGCAAAGCGCTCGACTACACGAAAGAACTGGCGAAGCACGGCAACAGCGCCGATCGCTTCACCTACAACTCGATGGAGTTCATCATCCACTACCTGCGCGGCCAGTGGGAGCGGTCGGCCGAGCTGATCATCCCCGAGGAAGTCGTTCGCGACGCGCTCAGCAGCGGGCAGCTGTGGGACGCCAACACCTACCTCGGCCTCGAGTGCGACCAACGGCTGCGCCAGGGAAACTTCGACGAGAGCGCGCGTTTATTGGATCTGCTCGGCGTCATTGCCGACGACTACGGCTTCGACTTCGCGGCGACCAACCTGCTCGGGATGAAAGTATTGGAGCGCGCCGAACAGAGACAACTCGACGAAGCGCTGGAGCTGACCCGTCGCTACCGCGCGCTGGTCGACGAGGTGCCCCGCCTGGTTCTCGCGCTCGGCACCCAGACCAAGATTCACGTCCTGCGCGGCGAGCTCGCCGAAGCCGAGGACACTCTGGCAGAGGCGGAGGCGACCGCGGATCCGCTGACCACCCCGCCGTGGCACATGAACGCACTCGCCGCCGCGCGACTGCGGTTGCGCGTCGCCCAGCTGGCCGGCCGCCACGCCGACCGCTCCCTGCGCCGGCAGGCTCGCAGGAGCATCCGCCAGGCGCTGGCAGTCTCGCAGAAAGCCGGGATTCAAGAGACCGAAATCCTCGCCCTCGCCGGAACCGCGGAGTGGCTCGGAGGATCGAAGCGCCGCGCCCGCGGCTATTGGACGAAGGCGACCCGTGTCGGCAAAGAGATGCAGGCCTTGCCGGAGCTGGCACGCGCCTACCATTCGATTGGCCGTCATTTGCAGGCCGAGAGCGACCCCGCCGCCGGAGAGTCCCTCGACGAGGCGGAACGCCTGTTCAGCCAGCTGGGTTTCGGCCCGCAGCAACGCCTATAGAGACAACGACCAGCAGTGCGATCGAGCTCAGCAAGCAGCAGGCGATCGCGAAGACGTCACCGTGGCGCGTGTACCAGGTCAGGTGGTCGCGCGCATCGACCGCGCCGAGCAAGCTCGTTCGGGTGAAGAGGGGGGTTCGCCCGCTCACCCGCCCGCGCGGATCGACGATCGCCGACGGCCCCGCGGTCGAGGCGCGAATCAGGTAGCGGCCAGTCTCGACCGCGCGCAAGGCCGCCATGTCGAACGCCATTCGCGAGTAGCCGGCGTCGTCGATCCAGGTGTCGTTGGTCAGATTTGCCAGCAGCTGCGCGCCGGCGAGGACGCGATCGCGCGCGTACTGCGGATACATCGCCTCGTTGCAGACGACGATGCCGACACGGCCGATGGCCGAGTCGAGCGGAGCGGTGTCGCTGCCCACGGTGAACTCGCGCACTCGGCCGAAGTTGCGGCGAACCAGGTCGCCGCCGAAGGGGAACCGCTCGGCGAACGGCAGCAGCTTCTCCTTGTCGTAGTGGTCGCGAATCGCCCCGGAAGCATCGAGCAGAAAGACGCTATTGAAATAGCGAGTCTGCGGACCTTCCAAGTAGCGCGGCGCCCCCGACAGCAGTTGCGCCGAGCTGCCGCGCAGGAAGCTCGCAATCGAAGCCTGGTAGCGGGGCTCGCGATCGACGAAGAACATCATCGCCGTCTCCGGCCACACCACCAGATCGGGTTTCTCCTCGAGCAGCGAGCGCGTCATCTCCAGGTAGGTCGACAGCGTCTGGCCGTACAGCTCGCGCCGCCAACGCGCGCCGAGGTCGATGTTGCCCTGCACGATGCCGACACGTGCCGCGGGGGTTGGTGCCGCGGCCCGCGGAGCGCGGGCCAACCACCCCGCGCCCAGTCCAGTGGCCAACACGATCGAGAGTGTAATCGCTGCGGACCGGCGCCGCCCCCTTGCGGACAGCATCTCGGCTATAGCGATGTTGCTCGTCACCAGCACGAACGAGATTCCGTACACGCCGGCGAGGCAAGCGGTCTGTGCGATCAGCGAGCCACTCTCCTGCGTGTAGCCGAAGACCGCCCAAGGATTGCCGCCGAGGATCCGCGAACGCGCGAGCTCGGCTGCGACGAAAGCGGCGCCCGAGATCGGCGGGTAATACGCCGGCCACAGCGTCCGCACGCGCTGGTGCAGCCATGCCCAGGCGGCGACGTACGGCACCACCATGATCCCGGTCACCCCCGCAAAGAGTGCGAGACCGACCGCCAGCGACTGCTCGTAAAAGGTCACCGCGGCCATCGGCAGCCAGTAGACGGTGAAGCAGGCGCCCACCGCGGCGAGCAGCGCGCCGCCCCAGAAGGCTCGCCGTGCCGAGCTCGAGTTGAAGACGACGATCGCCGGCACCAGGCAGATCCAGGCAAGCCAGCGCCAGGCGACCGGGGGAAACGCGAGGCCGTAGAGTGCCCCCGCGACGACGATGACGGCCCAACCACCGGCCCCCGACACGCGTCGAGCCAGGGCCGTTGCGGCCGCTTCGACGTCTGGTCCCTTGCGCACGGGACCACTCTGTACCCCGCGCGCCCGTCCGCAGCCAGCCCGCATTTCTCCGCACCATTCTGGATGCTCGGACCGGCCACACGTCGTGCCGCGTAGGCGGACGTTGACGATCGGTCCCGGTTGAACGATGACTCGTTCTCCAACCGAACAGCGCTCCAACGCAATCCGTGAGCCAGTCATTGACAATCCCCGCAGCCGATCGTGGATCGATTCGGCCGCCATTCCCGCCGCAACGCAGGTTCCACGAGTTCTGGCTGCCGATCCTGCGGCCGATCTATCGAAGACTGTTCGGCATGGAGAGTCGGGGACTCGACAACCTATTGCAGGATCGTCCGTTCATCCTCGCGTCGAACCACGTGTCGATGATGGATTGGTCGTTCATCTGCTACTACTTCCCGACCTTGATCCGCTTCGTCGTCCACCGTCAGTACTACGACCACCCGGTGCTCGGCATCGGCCTGCGTTTCAACGGCGCCATTCCGATTCGCACCGAGCGTCCCGACCCAGCAGCGATCAAGTACGCTCTCGACGTGCTCGCCCACGAACCGATCGTCGTCTTCCCGGAAGGCGGCATCTCACCCGACGGCAGGCCCACCCGCGGACATCCGGGGATCATCGCCCTCGCCTCGATGGCGCGGGCGCCGCTGATTCCGGTCGCAATCGAGGGAGCGCATCGCGTATTGCCACGCGACAAACGAGTCCCGCGCCCCGGACCAGTTCGGCTGCACTTTGGCGCCGCGCTGCCTCCGCCGCCGCAGGGTTCGCGGCTCGAGCAGAAGGCGATGGCACAGCGGCTCATGCAGCACATCGGTCAGCTACTCGACGGGGACTCCGCGCCGGCTCCTCCGTGGTAGGCGAGCGGTCGGGCGTCGAGCATGCAGAACACCGCCGTACGAGATGAGGCCCCACCCGCGGCCGGCCCACGCGCGCGCGTGGCGCAGCTCGGCAACGCAATCCCTACGTCGTGCTACGACAACCCGACCTCGCTCGGCCTGGCGATCTTCGCACGCGACGCCGCGATATACTTCGCTGCCCTTGCGCTGCTGATCCAGACTACGTCGCTCTGTTGGGCGGTGGTCGGCTGGATCGTCGCCGCCAACGCGATCAGCGCCCTGTTCGTGCTCGGCCACGACGCGGCGCACGGCGCCCTATTCCGCAGCCGGGCCCTCAACTACCTCGTCGGTCAGCTGGCGATGCTTCCCAGCCTGCACGCCTTCAGCGTCTGGGCCTACGGCCACAACCGGATTCATCACGCCTTCTCGTGCTGCCGCGACCTCGACTTCGTGTGGCACCCCAATTCTCCCGCGGAGTTCGCCGGCATGTCGGGCTGGCGGCGCTGGCGGCATCGCCTCGAGTGGTCCGCCTTCGGGGCGGGTATCTACTACGCGCGCGCAATGTGGTGGGGGAAGATCGTTCGCGGCGCACCGCCGCGAGGAATGGGCGGAAGCTTTCTTCGCGACCGCACCATCGTCGCCGGCTTCGCGTTGGTCTTCGGCGGAGTGATGGCCGCCATCGGGTGGCGCATCGAGCCGACCCTCCAAGGCTCGGCCTGGATGGTCGGCAAGACCTTCGTGCTGCCGTGGTTGCTGTGGAACGCGATGATCGGATGGGCGATCTACATCCAGCACATTCACCCGCACATCGCGTGGATGGAACGACGGCAATGGAACCGGGAGAAAGGCTGGGTCGAGGGCACCACCAACTATCAGGTGCCGAAGGTCGTCAACCTGATCTGGCACAACATCTTCGACCACACCGCGCATCATCTCGACCCGCGGATCCCGTTCTACCGCCTGCCGGCGGCAACTGCCGCACTGCGTTGCGCCCGCGGCGAGCTGACCGAGCTCGCTCCATACCGCTTGCGCGACTACGTCGAGGTCACCCGGCGCTGCAAGCTGTTCGATTTCGACCGCGGGGTCTGGGTCGACTACACCGGACGACCCGCCGTCGAGTCGAGCTGAAGCGCGCGGGGCCCGGCCGAAGCCGGACCCCGCAATTCGCTCAGCTCACTTGCACTTCAGGGTCTTGTTGCCGGTGCCGCGCAGCTCGCAGCTCGGATCAGGCCCGGTGCTCGGATTGAAGTCGATCGTGGCGCACTGGTCGGCGTCGATCTGAGGCGTACCGCCGAGGATCACGACGAGATCGAGGTCTTCCTGCATGACCTGGAAGTTGTCGTTCTTCCCCTTGACGACGACCTTGAACAATCCAGGCGTCTTGTTCGAGCGATCCTTGACCACCACCTTGCTGATTCCCAGTCCGAGAGCATCGTTGCGGTCCTTGAACACCCAGCGAGTGCCTGCCTTGTTGACGCGCCAGCCGGGGTTGCCACCGCCTGGTGACGCACCCGCGGGAATCACACGCGACGACAGCGGATTTCCGGTGCTCGTCTCGAGGATCTGGAAGGTGAAACCGTTGGCCACCGGATCGATCGCCGGGCTGAAGTTGGTGAGCACGAACTCGCCCTTGATCCGGAGCCGTTCGTCGCCAGCCGGGTTGTCGTTGCGAGTCACCTTCAGCCGCGCCTTCGAGATGGTGATGCCGGAATCGCACGCCGACGGGTCGGGAGTCGGCGTCGCCGTCGGCACCGCCGTGGCAGTAGCCGAGCCGGCCGGTGTTGCGGTCGGCGTGAACGTCGCGGTAGCCGAGCCAGCCGGAGTTGCGGTGGGGGTGAACGTCGCCGTCGCGGTGGGAGTAAACGTCGCGGTCGACGTACCAGCCGGCGTCGCCGTCGGAGTGAAGGTGTCGGTCGGGGTCGCCGTCGGACCGCCCGGGATGCTACCCGGATCGGCCGGATCGGAGCCGGCGTCGACCTCATCGGTGTCGAAGAAACCGTCCTCGTCGCGGTCGAGCGCCATGCGCTCGCCGCTACCCGGCGGGACACAGGTGTAGGTCAGCGACTGCCCGGGCGTATTCGCGAGAACACGAAGCTGGGCGTCGGTCAGATCGGGCTCGAGCGCCCGGTCCGTCTCGAACAAGTTGGTGTCGGGATTGTACAGCGCACCGCGCGACTCACCGGCGATCGTTCCTTTGACGACCAGCTCGCACTCCTTGACGGTGCCCATGCCGACCAGCGGGAAATTCGCCTCGGCGCGGGCGATCAGCAGATCGATACGCCCACCGACCGTGGCGCCGTTGGTGTCGTCCAGGGTGATCTGCTGGCCGACGATCGGCGCGAAGGTCGTGTCGAAGGCCAGGGTCAGTTGCTCGAGCTGCTGCGCCTCGAGCACGCTGATCGAGAACGGACCGCCATCGAGGAAGTTGAATACGGTATCGACCGCGCCGTCGTGCAGGTAGCCGAAGCCGCGCACCTGAGGTCCGAACGAGCTGAACATACCGATCTTCTGGTAGGCGTTGCGCAGGTGGGCGATCTTGAACTCTTGCGGTTCGCCCTCGATCGACGAGAATCCGTCGCCGCCGAAGAAACCGCTCGCCTGATCCAGCGCGTGGCAGCCATCGCAGTTCTGCACCGCGTCGGTGATGCGTCCGTTGTAGAGCGAGAGCGCGGCCGACTGGTCGGGAGTGAGCGAGTTGTCGAGCGCGCGAATCGGGTTCGGCGGATAGGTCACGTCGAGAATGAAGTTGGCGAAGGCCAGCATGTCCGCCGGCGGGATCGTGTCGTTCGGCGGATCGCCGAGTCCGACCAGGCCACCGAACGCAGGGTTGAACTTGAGGAAGCCCTCGACCTCGTCGAGCGGGTCGCCGCCCGGATCGTTGCCGCCGGTGCGATCGCCGCGCCAGTGCATCGGGCCGTGGTTCGCCATACCGCGCAGGCTCTGCGTCGTCATCGGTCCTTTCATCGAGTGAAAGTCGCCGCCGCTGCCGACCCGGAACGGGTTCGGGTTGTTGAGTGGCTCGTCGTCCGGATTGCCGAGGTCCCACGCCAAACTGTCGAAGTCACCGAAGACGTGGCACGACGAGCACGAAGCCTCGCCGTTCGACGAGGTGTTGAAGGCGTCGTAGAGAATCGGGCGACCGTCGACGATGTTCGCCGGCTCGGGATTGTAGACCGGAACGTGGTCGACTTCGGTCTCGCCAATCGTATCGATTACCGAGATCGAATTGTCGAAGCGGGTCAGAACGTAGAGGCGGTCGTTGGCCTCGTCGAGCACCAAGCCGCTCGGGCCGCCACCGCTCACCGCGATGTGGTCGGCCGACGACGGCGTGAAGGTGTCGTTCTCGAGCTGGGTGGTGTCGAAGATACCGACCTTGCTCGACCCAAAGGCGGCGACGTAGAGGGTCGAGCCGTCCGCCGTGACCACCATCTCGACCGGAGTCGCCAAGCTGTCGTCCTTGACGCCGGCGGGGCTGGGATGGACCGCATAATTGATGTGCTTGTTCAGGTGACGCGGGGTCACGTCGCCGGTCGAATTGTCGAGGATGGTGATCCGCGCCTCGTGAAGGTGGCCGCGAACCGTTGCCGGCTCGCCCGGCGGCTTGAACCCGGCTGCGAAGATTCCGGGGCCCTCGAAGCGAACCTCGTTGGGCGCTTCGGTGTTGGACACGTAAACGTCCCCCGTCGAAGGATTGGTGACGAGGTTGAAGTTGATCGTACCGACGCTGGCGAAGGTGTCGGTCACCGCGCCGGTGGCCGTCGAAATCTCGAAAACGTCGAGGTCGGGAAGCGAGAACGGCACCGGCCAGGAGCGGTCGAGCTCATCCTCCCAGTTTCCCGTCGCCGGATTGAACTTGACGATCAGACCAGTCTCCGGTGCCGGGTTGAAGTCGCTGTCGGTATTCGGAGCGGGAAGCCCGCCGGGCATCGTTGCACCGTTGAAGATGCAGGTGCCGGCGCCCGCGCCGCCGTTGCAGACGGCGCCTTCGAAGATGGCCGTGGTTTGGTTTCCGGAGTGGAAGATACCGGCGAAGACCGTGTTGCCGTCGTTGCTCACGGTGAGGCCGCGCGGAGTGTCGCCGAACAGCTCGACTACCGAGATCGGATTGCCCTCGAGGTTGACGCCCAGGTTGTTGGGATCGAACAACCACACCAGCGCGCGGCCGATGCTCGGCGTCGTCAGCAAGGGATCGACCGCGTCCGAGGAGTGGTTCTCACTGTTCTGTCCACGGCGCGCCGTGGTAATCGCGATCCGCTCGCCGACCGTCCCGTTGGCGATCACGATGTCGCGTGGCTCGTCCCCGACCAACAGCGTGCGAACTACACGCGGCGGGGAGGTGCCGACGTCGACGATGCTGACGCTGTCGGAGAGATGGTTGACCACCCACACTTCGGTGTTCGAACGTGCCGCGACCGCGACCGGCTCCATTCCAACCGGCACGGACGCCGCGTGCGTCACCGTTCCTCCGCCCACATTGAAGATCTCCAGGCGGTTGTCCGGCGTGTTCACAGCGAACAGCCGAGATCCGTCCGGCGACAACGCCAGTGGCCGGGTCTGGCCGCTCTCGAACGCAACGAACGATGCAGAAGCCATCGACGCGAGCCCCAGAGACAACACGAGGCAAAGAGCGACCCGCACAGGTAGGTACCTCATACACAAATCCCCTTCATTTAGACTGCCGTAAGAACCCCTAAGGGAAACCCCTTACCATTACGAATACCCCCTAGTACAAGTAGATCTTCTACTAGACGAGAAAGGCCCGCTAATGTTTTTTGGGCCATTTTGCCCATTTGTGCTCCCGGCGGGCCCGGGGTATGGATTTTTGCACCGTGGCCGAGTCCGCAAAGCGCGCAAATCCCAAGGCAATTCTTCGCGATGCGAAGAAAAAGCCCGCCTCCGTATATCTTCTGACGGGCGAGCAGGATCAGTGCGAGTCGCTGGCACGGGAGCTGATCGACGTCCTCGTGCCGGAGAACAAACGCAGCGTTCACCTCGAGGTCTACGAAGGCCGCAATACACCGCTGTCGACCGTGCTCGACAGTTGTCGCACTCTCGGTTTGTTCGGCGGCGGCAAGGTGGTTTGGCTGCGCGAGCCCGCCTTTCTCTCCTCGACCGAGAAACGTCCGGAAATCACGGATGCGATGATGTCCGCCTGGGCCGCGGAGCGGCGCAAACAAGCATCCGAGAAGCTGCTTCTGCTCGCCGCCCTGGCGGGCTGGTCACAACAAGATCTCGACTCCGCCGACTTCTCCAACCTCCCCAAGACGAAGGCGAAGTCCCTGCTCGGGCGCGAGATGAGCGGAGACGACGCGGCCATCCTCAGCGCGATCCAAAGCTATGTCGCGGAGACGGGGCTCAGCGTCGCTTCGCAACAAGACGACGGCGCGATGCTCGAGAGCTTCCTGTCCTCCGAGGCCGGCGGCGACTCCATCCTCATCCTTACCGCCTCGGCCGCCGATCGCCGCAAACGGATCTTCAAACAGATCCAGAAGGTCGGCGTCGTCGCGGAGCTGAAAGTCGACCGCGAACGCAGCGGAGCGATGACCCGCGAAGCGGTCGAGCAGCTGATCGACGACACGCTCGGTCTGTACGGCAAGCGGCTCGGCGCTCGCGGACGGCAGATCGTCGTGAAGCGAGCCGGACCCGATCCGACCCAGCTCAAGCACGAGCTCGAGAAACTCTGTCTCTACGCCGGTGACGACGAGTCGGTATCCGACGACGATACGGCGGCGCTGATGCGCGATCTGGGCGAGTCGTGGATCTTCGACTTCACCAGTGCGCTGGCGCAACGCAACGTCACGCAGTCGATCGCCCTGCTGCGCGGTCTGTTCGCTCAGGGCGAGCCGCCGCTGCGCCTCTTGGCGATGATGACCCGGGAGATTCGCATCCTGCTGGCCGCACGCGAGATCCTGTCGACGACCTTGTCGCGCAGCTGGAACGACCGCACCACCTTCAACCGCTTCCGCGACCAGCTCCTGCCTCAAATTCCCGACGAGCAGAAGCAGTCGGTCGGCGGCATGCACCCCTACGTCCTCTACCTGGCGCTGCAGAATGCGTCGCGCACCAGTATGGCGAAGCTGCGGCGGGCACTGGTCGAGCTGCACGAGCTCGACATCGCCTTCAAGAGCTCGCGAACCGACCCGCAGATCCGGCTCGAGGCGTTCGTCATAGACCTGGCGGGGCGTTGAGTGAAACGACGTTGCCTATGGCTGTGCATCGCCGCGCTGGTCGCCGCCGGCTGCTCCGCCCTGCGCCAGCCGCGGCAATTCGAGATGACCAGCGTCGATCGAGCCGCGGTCACGGTCGTTTCGCTCGCCGCCGATAGCATCGACCCGGTGGCGACCCTCGAAGCGATGCGCGTCGACCGCGGCCTACCGCTGTCCTTCTGGGCCGAAGACGTGCCCGCCAAGCTCGAGAAGTTCGTCCAGGATCATCCCTGCGGAAAGATCCTCACCGCCAGGGTAGCCGAGATCCCCGACCCGTCGCAGACGCCCTACCTGGTGCCGGAGACGGTGCTCGAGCTCGACGACACCGGCCGGCAAAGGACGAGCTGGCGCGTTCCGATCGACTCGATCGTGCATTCGATCCGCGGCAACACGATTCTCGTCACGCGGACCTACACCACCAAGAAGGGCGCCGAAATCGCGGTCGGACTGGCGGTCGAGCCGAGCGGCGAGTTCACCGTGGTCGCGCCGGCCGACACCCTGATCGAACAGATCCAGTGCCCCGAGCTGCCATCCTTCGGCCGCTCCAGCTACCTCCACTGCTGGCGCTTGCGCGATCCGGACTCCGGCGCGATTCGCCGGGTCGCCTACCAGATTCCCTGCAGCTAGCCCTACGCTGCGCGAGCCTCGCGGGGCGTACCCGCCGCGGGCCGTCGGCGAGGACGCAGCGCGCACCGGGGAATTTTCCCACTTTCTCTGCGCGGCACCGCCGGATAGGCTGTTTGTGCCGCAATCCGTACCCGCACCAAGGCGGGCGAATCGACGCGGCAGGACGATTTTCGTGAGTATCGAACAAACCAGCTCCGCGATCGCGACCGCGGACGACGAGACCAGCTCGACCGACCGGCGATCCGCCAGGCGCGCGCAGAAGTTTCTGCGCCGCTGGTCTCTGGACGCGGTGACCACCTGGTTCCTCGGCCGCAACTGGCTGCCGACGGTCATCGCCGTGCTGCCTCTCGCCTCGCTCCGCTATCTCAAGCAGAACTGCATCCAATGGGCGGGATCGCTCGCCTACTACACCTTGCTCGGCCTGGTGCCGGTGCTGGCGGTCGTCTTCTCGGTGATGAAGGGAGCCGGCCTGCACCGCGAGCTGACCCCGTTCGTGATGAACACGATCAGCGCCGGATCCCCGGAGATGGCGAGCGAGATCGTCGAGTTCATCGACGCCACCAACGTTCGCGCGGTTTTCGTCTTCTCGCTGCTCGGCGCGTTCCTGGCGATGCTGGCGATCCTCGCCAACGCCGAGCTCTGCTTCAACTCGATCTGGGGTGGGATCGCCGGTCGATCGCTGCGCCGCAAGCTGAGCTCGTTCGCCAAGGTCGCGATCATCGCCCCGCTTCTCCTTCTCCTGGCGCTGGCCATCACCGCGATCCTGCGACCGGGCACGCACGTCTACGAGGTGCTCGATTCCTGGTACCTCGGACCGATCACGCTGACGCTGCTCCCCTTCGTGCCCTTCGGCTTGCTCTGGGGAAGCTTCACCCTGCTCTACACCGGCCTGCCCAATACGAAGGTTCGCAGGCGATCGGCGATCGTCGGCGCGGTCGTCGCGGGCAGCCTGTGGCAGGCGGCGCAATGGACCTACGTGACCTTCGTCATCGGCATGGTTCGCTACAGCGCCGTCTACGGCGCGCTGTGGCAGATTCCGATCCTCCTGGCGTGGATCTACATCGCGTGGAGCATCATTCTATTCGGCGCCCAGGTCTCGCGGGCTCACCAAGAAGCCGTCACCATCCTGAGAACCGCCGACGACGAGACCTGAGAGACCGAGCCGGCGCGGGAATAGGCTTGCCAATGTCCCTGCGAACCCGACTTCTGCTGTTCGCCGTCGCGCTGGTTACGCTGCCCGGGGTCGTCTTCGTCGTCATCGCATTCTCCGGCGCGCGCCAGGCGATGCAGCGCGAAGTCGGGATCCAGCTGCAGCAGACCGCCGAGCGCGCCGCGCGGACCCTGGGCTCGGCTCTCGACAGCAGCGCGGCGGATGCCCGGTCGTGGATCCGACAGGACGTCATGCGCGATCTGGTGGTCGGTGACCTCGACAAGCGCGTATCCCGATTCCTGCAAACCGTTTCGCGCAGCGAATCCGCATACCTCGACGCGGTGTGCACCGACCCCACCGGCCGGGTCGTCGCCGCGAGCAGCGGCGACTGGATTCACCGCGACCTGCATCCACCCGACGGCAACGCGCGCGGGCCCTATCTCGATCCAGTCCTGGGGCGACCGGTGGTCGCATTCTCCGCCGCGATTCCCGATCCCGATGCGAACAAACAGAGCTTGGGCTGGCTGTTCCTGTTCTACGACTGGGAAGCGACCGGCGGCCTGATCGAAGACGTCCGCGGCAGCCTGCGACAGCTCGGCAAGTCGGTCGCGGTCACCATCCTCGACCGGCGGGGCAGCGTCATCGGCGGCGTCGATTTCGACGGGGCGCCGGCGGTCGACTCCGCCCTCGCTTCCCGGCAGTGGTCGGGTTCGGGAGCGGAAGGGTACGAAACCGTCACCATCGAAGCGAGCTCGAACCGCGCGGTGGATGTGCTGGTCGGCAGCGCCGCGCTGCACCCCGCGACCGAGGGTTGGTCAGTGGCGGTCATCGAGCGAACCAGCGAAGCACTCGCTCCGATCGCTTCGCTGCGGCGCACCTGGACCATCGCTCTCGTCGCCATCTTGGCGATCGGAACCGGCGTCGCGCTGGTGCTCGGACGCCAATTCATGCAGCCGATCGAAGAGGTGACGCGCACCACCGCGATGATCGCCGCTCACCCGGATCAACCGATGCCGTCGCTGCCGGTGCGCTCCGACAACGAAGTGGGGCAGCTGGCGAGGTCCTTCAACCGCATGACCAGCGAGCTCAAGCGCAGCCAAGCCGAGGCACTGACTGCCGAGAAGTTCGCGTTCGCCGGAGAGCTCGCAGCAATGGTGGCACACGAGGTTCGCACGCCGCTGACGGTCATGCGCTCCTCGGCGCAAATACTGGCCAACCCCGAGCCGCGCGCCTCGGTCGACCGCACCGAGCTGGCACAAACGATCGTCACCGAGGTCGATCGCGTCAACCGCGTCGTCGACGGCCTCATCCAGCTGGCCAAGCCGGTGGAGAACCGGATCGCGCCGACCCCACTGCACGACCCAATCGAGCGCGCCGTCGAGTTCACCCGTCCGCACGCCGCAAAGAAGAACATCCGGATCGACTGCGAGCTCGACCGCAACGCGCCGCCGGCTCTCTGTGACGGCGAGCAGATCTACCAGGTCTCGCTCAACCTGATCGTCAACGCACTCCAGGCGCTCGGCGAAGGCGGTACCGTCCGCATCCGCAGCCTCGACCCCGGCCCCTCGGCGGTAGGATTCACGGTCGCGGACGACGGCCCCGGCCTGCCACCCCATATCCGAGACAACGTGTTCCAGCCGTTCGTCACCGGTCGCGAGGAAGGCACCGGACTCGGGCTCGCCTTCGTCGAACGGGTCGTCAAGGCCAATCGGGGAAGCGTCACCGTGACCTCACGCGACGGCGGCGGCACGACCTTTGCTATTGCTGTTCCCTCAGCGGAGGGACCGACGTGAAGCATATCCTGATCGTAGACGACGACCGTCAGATGCGCAGAACCCTGCAAATTCTGATCGAGGCCATGGGATTCGACTCGGTCGCCGCCGGCAACGCCGACGAGGCGACCTCGCAGCTGAGCCAGCGCCACTTCGACCTCGTGGTGACCGACCTCAAGATGCCGGGTGCCACCGGGATCGATCTGCTCGAGGACGTGCGCGCCTCCCATCCGCATCTGCCAGTGATTCTGATCACCGCGTACGGAACGATCGAAACAGCGATCGAAGCAATGAAGAAGGGTGCCTCCGACTTTCTTCTCAAGCCGTTCGACAACGAGAGCTTCGAGAGAGTCATCCGGCGCGTGCTCGACCTCGAGCGTTTTCGCACCGAGAACCAGTTCCTGCGCGAGCAGCTCGCCGGCTCCTGGGCCGCCGAGGACCTATTTCTCGAGCTCCCCGGCCTCGCCGAGGTCGGCGACATGATCTCGAAGGTCGCGCCGACCAACAGTCCGGTGCTGATTCGCGGCGAAACGGGAGCCGGCAAAGAGGTCGCCGCGCGCTGCGTCCACCGCCTCAGCAAGCGAGCCGACGGCCTGCTCGTTCCGATCAACTGCGCGGCGCTACCCGGCGAGCTGCTCGAAGCGGAGCTGTTCGGCCACGCCCGCGGCGCATTCACCGGCGCCGAAAGCGCTCGCAAGGGAAAGTTCGAGATTGCCAACGGCGGCACGCTGTTCCTCGACGAGATCGGAGACATGCCGATGTCGCTCCAGGCCAAGCTGCTGCGCGTCCTCGAAGACTCGATCGTCGAGCCGCTCGGCACCAACGAGCGCATCCCGGTCGACGTCCGCATCGTCTCGGCCACCAACCAGGACCTGCAGCAGGCGATCGACGAGAAGCGCTTTCGCAGCGATCTCTACTACCGACTCAACAATTTCGAAATCTGCCTGCCGCCGCTGCGCGACCGCATCGAGGACATCGAGATTCTCGCGCACGCCTTCGTCGGACGCTTCGGCGGCGAGGTCGGCAAACCGCGCGCTGCTCTCTCCACGGAGGCGATCGAGGTGCTGCAGGAGTACGCTTGGCCGGGCAACGTGCGCGAGCTGCGCAACCTGGCGGAGCGCGCGGTCGTTCTCAGCAACGATACCGAAATCGGTGCCGACTTCTTCGCGACGATGCTCGGCGCGAGCTCGGCGCCGAACCCCGGCCCCGCTCACAAACCGGAGCCCGCCGATACCGAGCTGCGCGGGCCGACCCTGGCGGAAACCGTCGCGCGCTTCGAGCGGCGCGAAATTCTCCGCACACTCGAGGAAACCGGCGACAACAAGGCGGAAGCCGCGCGCCGCCTCGGCGTCAGCGAGCGCAACCTTTGGTACAAGCTGAAGAAGCACGGCCTTTGACCGAGGCATGACATCTTCTGCGCACCCGCGGTTGGCGGGGCGCGCAGAAAGGTGCCGGGTCCCGGCGCGGCGGCGGCGCGCGGCGCGCCACGACTGAGGTGGCACGAAGTCCGCTTGGAATGGAGCGGGCTCGGGCACGATCCGGGTCCACATTCCCGCCCCTGGGAAGCGTCTCGGTTCGCTTCCCGTCCCCCGCCCGCGCCCTCAGCGGGTGGGGGATCCTCAACTCGAACCGCTGCGCGAAGGGAGTCCCTTTCAATCGAGGACCAACACCACGGCAACCGAGGTCGTCTCCGGCGCAAACGAGACGTAGCCGATCGCATCGGCATTCTCGGCAACGAAGCGCAGCACCGCTTCTTCCGAGGCGAGAGTCGCCGGCGGGAACTCACCGGCCTCGAAATAGCGCTGGTTCCAGTACGAGGCGAGCCGCCGGCTGGTCTGCCCGAACAACCGTCGAGAAAACGTCTCACGGGTCTCGCTACCGGCCTCCAGATTGATCGGCACGATCGGTCTGCCGTCGGGCCAGAACCGCCGCTGCTTGAGAAACATCGCCCGCACGTCGACAGCGGACAGCGACACCGCGCGCGATTTGTGCACGATCAACCGCACCACCTCTTCCTCGGCCAGAGCGATCGGCATCGCAGCGGCGATGACGACGATCGCCAGCACCATCCCGCGGACCCCGCCCGGAGCCAGCGACGCGAGCACCGAGCTCGCCGGCTTCGGCTCAGAAGAACGTCGAGAAGGAAGCATAGAACCCATCGAGGTCTTCGTCGTCGAAGGTTTCGTCCGCGAGACGGTATTCGACCTTGACCGCCATGAACGGCAGGGGGCGCCACAGGCCGCCGAAGGTGAAGGAATTGACCGACGGCTGCTCCTCGGGAGCGAAGTGCTCGTAGCGCCCGACGAGATAGAAAGGCGACACGACCTCGAACGTTCCCTGCAGGTAGCCACCCCACTGGCTCGAGTCGAGAGCGTCGCCATCCTGGTAGTACCACTCGGTCAAGAGCTCGACACGATCGCGCTGCCATTGGCTATGGAGGCCGCCGAGATGGGACCAGCAGTCTCCGATTTCGGCCGACTGGTAACTGGCTCCCAAAGAGAGTCCCGGAAGCAATTCGTAGTTGAGCCGCACACCGACACTGAGGTCGGGCGGCTCCAGATCGGAGTCGTCCTCGAGCGGCTCGAGGAATTGCGAGAACAGGGAGTAGTCGAGCCGACCGCGAGACAGGCTGGTCGACCCATGCAGCATCACTCCGGTGGTCGTCGGCTCGAAAAAGCCCTCCTCGATGATCAACGGAGCTTCGGTGGTTGCCGTCAGCGGCGGCGCCAGAATCAGGTTCCAGTAGCCGATCGGGGTGAGGAACGTCCCGGCGCGCACACTCAGCCGGTCCTCGATCGTGAAGTCGGCAAACAAGCGTCGCACGTTGAAGGCGATGTCCTGCGTGCCCGACGTCTCCTCGTCGGCGGTGAAGATGTCCTTGACCTCGAGATCGGCCACCGCGCGAAACCGATCGAAGCGGTCGAAGATCACGAAGAAATCGACGGCGTCGACGGCGAACTCACCGCCGCTCTCCTCGGCCCACTCGGCCTTGACGTTGGCGAAGCCGCCGAGCACGAACCCGGAATCGCCGACTCGTAGCCCGCGCCCAGGCCGATACTCGAGAGCGCCGAGCGACAGCACCGACGCCTCGCCGAGATCGCTCGGGTCGACAGTCGCTTCTTCGGCGAGAGCCGCGAACGACTGCAACAGCAACGCCAGCGCGAGCGCGAGCCGGATGACGCCCAATAGGTGATCATGCGGTGCCGCTGGGCTTCTGCTGGCCATTTGTTCCCGTTGCCTTACCATCCGAACCAACCGCTCACTACACCTTCGATGCCAACCGTCGGCGCGCTTGCCGCACCGCGGCGGCACCGCGAAGGATCTTGCGCGCTCGCGGTGAGACGCTCCTGCGCGCCAGGAAGATTCTTGCGCGACGCCGTCAGGCCGCGCCGATCGCGCTAGCCGATGACGCCGGCTCGGCGCAGACGTCCGAGCTCGTCGTCGTCCAGACCGACGAGCTGCCGCAGGACCTCGTCGGTGTGCTCGCCGAGCAGCGGACCCGGCGCCGAGCAAACTCCAGGGGTATCGGACAATCGCACCGGGGTCGCATCGACCTCGTCGCCCGACTCGGTAACCGACCACGCCCCGCGCTGGCGCAGGTGCGCGTCCTCCAGCAACAGGTCTCGAGCGTCGGCGACGACCGCGGCGGCCACTCCGACACGCTGCAACGCGGCGACGACCGCGGCGGCGTCGCGACCGCGCGCCCACCGCGCAACCGAGTCATCGAGCGTGGCGCGGTCGGCGAAGCGATCGGCGGCGCGGTCGTAGCGCGGGTCGCGAGCCCATTCCTCGTCGATCTCGACAGCCAGGGCCCGCCACTCGTCGTCGCTGCCGACCGCGATCGCGCACCAGTGTTGGCGCGGCTCGTCGGCTCGATCGCGGCAGCGATAGACGCCGTGCGGCGCGTCGGCGCGCTCCTGCGAAACGTTGCCGAGAGCGCCGTCTACCATTGCCAGCGGCGAGGAGAACATGGCCGGGCCGAGCATCGATGCCAGCGCCTCCTGCTGCGACAGGTCGACGATCGCGCCCGCACCTTGGCGCAGCGCAGCGACGACGGAGAGCGCGGCCGCGTGCCCCGCGACCATATCGGAGAAAGAGTATCCCCACCCCGCCGCCCGGCCGCCCGGATGGCGCATGTGCGCGGTGAAGCCGCTGAGCGCCTGCAGCACCGGCCCGTAACTGACCCAGTCGCGGCGCGGACCGAAACGGCCGAAGCCGGACATGTGCACGACCACCAGACGCGGGTTGAGGCGCTGCAGAGCGTCGTCGCCGAGGCCCCAGTTGTCGAGCACCCGCGGGCTGAAGTTCTCCACCAGAACGTCGGCGTCGGCGATCAACTGCCGCAGCAAGTCGAGACCGCGCGCTTCGCCAAGATCGAGAACGACGCTCTTCTTGCCCCGGTTGAGGTTGCCGAAGATACCGCCGCGCCGTTCGCTCGCTCGGTCGGTCGCCGGATGCTCGATCTTGATGACTTCGGCTCCGTGGTCGGCGAGCAGTCGGGTCGCCACCGGACCGGCGACGACCCAGGTCAGGTCGATCACTCGAGCTCCTGCCAGTGCCCTCTGCTCGTCAGTGACGGTCAGGTGGCGCGCCGATGCAGCGCCTGGCGAACGCCACCGCGCCCCGGCAACGCTGATCCGGTCGTTCGCCGGCGGCGAATCGGCAAAGAAACCGCGCGCCGTGAGCTGGGGATCGCGTTCGCATTCGGCGAGGCTGCACAGCGGCGCGAACGCCAGCCGGCGCAGCTGCGCCTGCTCGACCAATTCGCCAACCGGCCGCGTCTTCGCCCACCGCGCCATCCGGTCGAAGATCTCGGCGCCGTCGCGCCGGCGGTTTTCGGCCGACTCCCAACGCGGCTCCGCCAGGTCCACTCCGTCCGCGGCAAGCCATGCGCGGAGGGCGTCCCAGTCGCCGAGGTGGGTTGCCAGCACCTCGCCATCCGCCGCGGGAATTGTGGCGAAGGCGCCGGTCCAGTGCACGGTACCGGCGCGCTGATGGATCGTCCCGTCCTGGCGAAACGAACCGGTGAGGTGCTCGACGAAGCCGAGCGCAGATTCCTGCAGAGACACATCGACGAGCTGGCCGGCACCGGTGCGGTCGCGCACTCGCAGCGCCAGCAACACCCCGAGCGCGGCGACCAAACCAGCGCAGTGGTAGGCCTGCAAGCCGAGCGGTTGCAACGGCGGCTCGTCCGGCCAGCCGTTGGTCGACATCATCCCGCCCGCTGCGGCGGCGACCAAGCTGGCGCCCTTCCACTCGCAGTGCGGCCCGCTGAGACCGAAGGGAGAGATGTTGGCGATCACCAGATCGGAGCGCCGCGCCTGCAGCGCATCCGGGTGAAGCTCGCGCGCGCGAAGCTCGCTCGGCCTGCCCTCGGTAACGACGACATCGGCCTCGCCGAGCGCTGTATCGATCGATGCGAAAGCTGGCGCGTACCGACGCCCGTACCACTCACACTCCGGACCCTCGGCCGCGCGGCCGGCCCGCGCCACGCGCATTCCCAAATCGGCGAGCAACTTGCCGCAATAGGCACCTGCGAGGCCGGCGCAGTCGGCAACGCGGATCGTCTCCAGGCTGGTCACGGCGCCAGCCTACCGCGCCGCTTCGGGAGTCCAAAGCCTTCCCCCCAGCCTCCAGCCTCAGCCCTAGCCTCTTGCCTTCTTCACGGGAGGCTAGGGCTAGGGCTGAGGCTGGAGGCTGGGGGAGGGAGCCGCAATCCTTAGTGCAACACCA
>JAUIGL010000144.1 GCA_030430165.1 bacterium
TCGCCCAGCTGCGGATTGTCCACCAGGGCGGCGGCAATCTGCGTTTCCTGGTTGCGATCGAGCACGTGCGCGTACGCCCCCGCCGGGGTGGCGTGGGTGAGCCGCGTGGTGGTGACGATCCCGGTCGAGAGCCCGCGCTGCTCGGCGATCTCGAGCAACGTCACCAGCGCTTCGACCGCGCCCTGCGCGGAGGCTCGTGCCGAGACCACGCCGCTCGCCACCTTCACCCCGGTCACCATCGCAGTGATGCCAGCCGCGGAATCCGTCACCAGATGGTCGGTGCTCCAGGTACGTACCAGCGCGCCAGCCGGCGCCGCGTCCATGAACAACCGCGCATCGGGCGGCGGCGAAACGCCATCGCGCGAACCTTTGTGGGCTCGCGCCGCGGTCACCGAAGCGACTCCCATGCCATCTCCCACCATCAAGACGACGCCGCGCGCTTCGATCGCCGACCGCGGCGCGCACCCCGACGCCAATCCGAGCGCAAGAGCGGCCGTCGCCAACGCCAGTTCGATCCGTCGCAGCTTCATCCGTCCTCCGCTATCACTCGACCGCTCGCCGGCGAAGCCGGTACGCCGCCAGCTCGCGCCGCACCACCGGAGCCAGCAGGTACAGACCGATGACATTGGGAACCGCCATCACGTAGATGAGAGCATCGGCGAGATCGAGGAACGAGCCGAGACGTACCGAGGCGCCGACGACGATGAAGAGACAGAATGCGATTTTGAATGCATTCTCCTTCCATCGCCCGTGTCCGACCAGATACGTCCACCCCTTCAGCCCGTAGTACGACCACGACAACAGTGTAGAAAACGCAAACAGCAACGCAACGACCGACAGCGGGTACGGCGCCCACGCGATCGCCCGCGCGAACGCCGCCGAGGTCAGCTCGATGCCAGCCGGCGCTCCGCTCGGCGCAACCGCCACCACTCCGCTGGTTATCAACACCAGCGCGGTCAGCGAACAGATCACGACCGTGTCGATGAACGGTTCGAGCAGCGCGACCAGGCCCTCGGTCACCGGAACATCGGTACGTACCGCGGCGTGGGCGATCGCGGCCGAACCGAGCCCCGCCTCGTTCGAGAACACCGCCCGCTTGAAGCCGAGGATCATCGCCCCGACCGCGCCGCCGGCGACGCCTTCGGGAGTCCAGGCACCGTCGAGGATCGCCGCAAATGCGTCCGGAAGCGCGCGGTAGTTGATGGCGAGAACGGCGAGCGCGCCGCCGACATAGAGGGCAACCATGAACGGCACCAGCCGTCCGGTCACCCGCGCGATCGACTGAATGCCGCCGATGGTGATGAAGCCGACCAGGGCCGCCAACAAGCTGCCGAAGAGCCACCCCCGCCCGGCAAAAACGCTGTCTGGTCCGCCGCTTACCGCGACGAACTGAACGAACGCTTGATTCGCCTGGAACATGTTGCCGATGCCGACGCAGCCGATCACCAGGCTGACCGCGTAGATCGCAGCGCAGGCCCTGCCGAGTCGCGCCATGCCGAGCTCGGCGAGGCCGCGCTGCAGCACGTACATCGGCCCGCCCGAGACCGACCCATCGGCATGCACGCGGCGATACTTCACGCCGAGCGTGCACTCGGCAAACTTGGTCGTCATGCCGAGGAAGCCGGCGACGACCAGCCACAACGCCGCCCCCGGCCCGCCCAGCGACAGTGTGATCGCCACGCCGCCGATGTTGCCGATCCCGACCGTCCCGGAAACCGCGGTCGCCAAGGCCTGAAAGTGCGACACCTCGCCCGGGTGGTCGGACGACGCCCCGCTGCCGCGCAGGAGGTCGACCGCGGCGCCGAAGCCGCGCAAGTTGACGAAGCCGAAGTAGAGCGTCAGCGCGATCGCCGCCACTGCCAGCCAGGCGACGACCAGCGGCAGCTGCGCGCCGCCGGCATCGACGGAGAAGAAGATGAAGTCCGCCACCGCCGCCGCCAGCGGTGCAAAGGCGCGATCGATCGTCTCGTCGACGCCGGCGGCATGCGCGCACGCCGGCGCCAACACCACCGGCGCGGGCATCAGCCGCGCGAATCTCACGATGCGCCGCCGGCTAGCGTCGCCAGCCAGTTGCGGATTTCCAAGCGGCGGGCGTCGTCGTCGGCCAGCTCGGCCGAGACCTGGTGACGGCGCCGCAACTCCTCATCCGAGGACGAAGCCTGGAGCCTTTCGAAGTCGTCCGCAAACTGACGCGCCTCGGCTTCATCGGCAAAGCACCCCTCGCGCACCAACTGCTCGCGGCGCAAGCGAGCCAGGCACCCGACCTCGTGAAAGTCGTACTCCGGGTGATACTGCACCGCCCAGAAGACGCCGTCGCCGACGCGCACCTCGAGCGCCTGGATCGCGGCGAAGTCGTTGCTCGCCAGGTGGCGCGCCCCGGGCGGCAGCGCGACCACCATGTCCTCGTGACTGGCGAAGGCCTCGAACGACTCGCCACGGCCGCGCAACAAGGGATGGCCAGCGCCCTCCGGTGTCGGACGAATCCGCCGCGCCACACCGAATTCGCGCCCTCGCGGATTGGTGGCGCAGGCGCCACCGGCGGCGACCGCGGCCAGCTGAATCGCCCAGCACGATCCGAACTGGGGAACCGCCGCAGCGAATGCGGCGCGGCAGAGCTCGAGCTGGAGGTCGACCGGCCGACGCGAACGATGGATGGTGAGGTTCGACCCGGTCCACACCACACCGGCGTACTCGGAGAGGCGCGGCGGCGCAGCCGCCAGGCGATCCGCCTCGACCACCTCGGCGACGAGTCTCCGGTCGAGCGATTGAAGCACGCCCGCGTAGAGGCGACCGGCCGGTGTCGCGCCCACCGAACGCAGGCTCTCGCGACCGGCGTCGTCATAGGCGTCGACCACCAGGATGCGCAGCGGCTGGCGCGGCGACGGATCGACCGGCGTCAAGACGTCTCCCTACGCGGGAACCTCGCCCTGCACCGTGACCCGG
This sequence comes from bacterium, assembly GCA_030430165.1. Lineage (GTDB taxonomy): Bacteria > Desulfobacterota > Binatia > HRBIN30 > CADEER01 > CADEER01. The sequence goes on from JAUIGL010000144.1 coordinate 2,944, forward strand.
TAGTGGACCCGTTCCGCCCCCTGGCAATCGTCGAGTGCGGTGTGCTGGACGCAGCGGTTGTCCCAGATCGCCACGGTACCCACCTCCCAGCGCAGACGGCACTGGAAGTCCTCGCGCGCGGCGTGGCGAAACAGGTAGTCGAGCAGCGGACGACTCTCGTCCTCGGTCATGTTTTCGAAGCGCACCGTGAACATCGGGTTGACGTAGAGGGCGCGCCGTCCCGTCTCCGGATGGGTGCGCACCACCGGATGCACCACTTCGGCTTCGACTTCGTCGGAGTAGCGGTAGGAGATGGTGGTGTTGCCTTCGTACTTTTCGCGGGCGGTCGGAGCGGTGTAGGCGTATTTGGCGCTGTGCACCGCGCGCAAGCCTTGCAGCATCTCCTGCATGCCGGACGAGAGCTGCTCGTAGGCGAGGTACTGGCTGGCGAAGAGAGTGTCACCGCCGACCGCCGGGATCTCGACGCCGTAGAGGATCGAGCCGAGGCTCGGCTTCTCGGTGAACGAGTTGTCGGAGTGCCAGCCGACGCCGAACGTCGCTGCATCTCCGGCGGCCTTGTGGATTTTGATGATCTCCGGGTGGTCCTTCATTCCGTCGACGATGGGGTGCTTCTCGAGCGCGCCAAAGCGTCGCGCGAAAGCGATCTGCTCGTCGAGGGTCCACTGTTGGTCGCGAAACGCGAGCACGCTGAAGCGGTGGAAGGCGTCGCGCACCGCGGCAAAGCTGGCGTCGTCGAGCTGGCGCAGATCGAGACCGAAGACCTCGGCCCCGAGGGCGCCGGTCAAACGCCGCAGATCGAGAGCCTCGGACTTCTCGGTCATTCCCAGCCCCCCGGCGACAATTGCGGCGCAAGCGCCGTGCCTGCGCGCGGTGGTGCGTTCCAGGCGCGGCTCATCGCTGCACCAGCCCGCCGTCGATGTTGACGGTGGCGCCGGTGACGAAGCTGGACGCATCGCTCGCCAGGTAGAGCGCGAGACCGACCACTTCGTCCGGCTCGCCGGCGCGCCGCATCAACGCGGCCTTGGCCATCGACTCCTGAACCTGCGGCGGGTTGTTGCGCACCATGTCGGTGTCGATCGTACCCGGGGCGATCGCATTGACCCGGATCTTCTTCGGCGCGAGCTCCGCCGCCAGCGAACGGGTGTAGGCGAGCAGAGCCGCTTTGGCGGCGGCGTACATGTGGATGTAGGCCGAGAAGAGAAAGGCGCCGGCACTCGAGACGTTGATCACCGAAGCGTGCGGGCTGCGTTCGAGATACGGCAGCGCGTGCTGGATCAGGAACACCGGGCCGCGCAGGTTCACGTTGAACGACTTCTCCCAGCCCTCGGGCGTGATCTCACCGAACGGAAACGCCAAGGCATTGGCGGCGTTGTTGACGAGGATGTCGATGCCGCCGAAGCGATCGACGGTCCGCGCGACGAGGTTCTCGACGTCCTCCAGGTTTCCCATGTTGGTGGCGACGGCCAGCGCCTCGCCGCCGAGGCTCTCGATGTGGCGGACCGTCTCCTCGCACGCCTCGAGCTTGCGGCTGGCAACCACCACCCGCGCCCCCGACAGCGCGAAGCCTTCGACCATGGCCCGCCCCATGCCGCGACTGCCGCCGGTGACGATGGCGACCCGATCGTCGAGCCGAAACAACTTATCGAGCGAATCTCTATCCATGACCGCGGCAGGCTAGCGGCTCGGCCCACCCGTGTCGACGGAGCCTCTCAGGCGGTAGCCATTCAGTTTCATTCGCAACTGCGTTTGCTTGGACAGCCTTGGCACGAACCCGAATCCCGTCCCCCCTTGCCAAGGGGGGACTTCAGGGGGGTCGAGCGGAGGCCATCGGCCCGACGAGAGAAGCGCCTTACGTCGCGGCGTAACCTCCCCCCAACCCTGCGGTCCATCCTTCGTCACTGCCCGCCGATCAAGCTGACCCACTCCCTCTCAGGTATTGGCGGCGGCGTGCTCGAGGAAGTCGGCGAGCTTGGCCCGCGCCGCCGCCCGCCGGGTCGGCAGGTGCTCGCGCGGGAACAGCCCCTCGTGCGGCTCGTACTGCTTGAGAATCCGGCGCGCCACGGTGAGCTTGTGGACTTCGGTCGGGCCGTCGGCAAGCCCCAACGAAAGTGCGCCGAGCACCATTCCGGTCAACGGCATCTCGTTCGATACGCCGATCGAGCCGTGCACCTGAATGGCTCGGGTGGCGACGTCGCGGAATACCTTCGGCAACGCCACCTTCACCCCGGCAATCTCGGTGCGCGCCTCGGCGCCGCCGACCTGGTCGATGGTCCACGCCGCGTGCAGCACCTGCAGGCGGAACTGGTGCAGCTCGATCCACGAGTCTGCGATCATCTCCTGGACCATCTGCTTCTTCGACAGCGGCTCGCCCTGGGTGACCCGGCTCAACGCGCGTTCGCACATCATGTCGAAGGCGCGGCGCACCGCACCGACGGTGCGCATGGCGTGATGGATACGGCCGCCACCGAGCCGTGTCTGGGCGATGACGAACGCCTGCCCCTCGCCGCCGAGGAGATGGTCGACAGGCACGCGAACGTCGTCGTAGTGGACGTAGGCGTGATTGCCCTCGCCTTCCTCTTCCGAACCGAGCCCGGTGTGGCGCAGCACATTGATGCCGGGGGTGTCGGTCGGCACCAGAAACATCGACGTCCCCTGGTACACCGGGACGTCGGGATCGGTCACCGCCATGACGATTGCGAAACGGGCGTAGCGGAAGCACGAGGAGAACCATTTCTCTCCCTGGATGACCCAGTCGTCGCCGTCACGGGTGGCGCGGCAGCGGAACTGACCCGGATCGGATCCGGCCTGCGGCTCGGTCATCGAGTAGCAAGACGAGATGCGGCTCTCGAGCAGCGGCTCGAGGAAGCGCTTCTTCTGCTCGGCGGTGCCGTAGTGGGCGAGAATCTCCGCATTGCCCGAGTCCGGTGCCTGGCAGCCGAACACCGCCGGCGCCCAGTTGGAGCGACCGAGGATCTCGTTCATCAAACCCAGCTTGAGCTGGCCGTAGCCCTTGCCGCCGAGCTCGGGCCCGAGGTGGCACGCCCACAAGCCCTGCCGGCGAACCTCTGCCTGCAGCCCGCGGACGACCCCTTCGTGCACCGGGTGCTGTTTGTCGTAGACGAAGTGCTCGCCCGGGAAGAGAGCGTCGAGCGGCTCGACCTCCTCGCGAACGAAGGTCGCCATCCAATCCAGCTTCTCCTGAAAATCGGGGTCGGTAGAAAAGTCCCAGGCCATGCGTCTCCCTCCTGCGTCGGCTGCGACCGCGAATCAGAACCGATCGGCCGCAGCGACGCAATCGTTGCGTGTCGCGCCCGCGGACGCGCCGCCGATCGCGAAGGCTCGCGCGCGGCGCCCCGGGTGGGTTAAAGTAGCCGAGTGAAAGCGATCGCGCCCGCGCTGCTCTCCATCCTCATCACCGCGACCGGATGCGGCGGCAACCACGAGGGTCCGGGCACGGTTGCGACCAGCCGCCTACCGGCGCGGCTCGTTGCCGCCCGCGGCGAGCGACAACTCGCGCCGCGGCGCGCCACCGGTTCGGAGAAACAGATCCTCTTCGGCGACCTCCACGTGCACTCGACCTTTTCCATGGACGCCTTTGCGCTCAGCCTGCCGATCCGCGGCGGCGAAGGGGCGCACCCGCCGGCCGACGCCTGCGACTTCGCTCGCTACTGCGCCGGCCTCGACTTCTTCAGCATCAACGACCACGCCGAGTCGCTGACGCCGCGCCATTGGCGGGAGACCAAGCAGTCGATACGCGCCTGCAACGCCGCTGCGGGCGACCCCGACAACCCGGACGTCGTCGCCTTTCTCGGCTGGGAGTGGACCCAGGTCGGCGCCACTCCCGACGAACACTTTGGCCACAAGAACGTCATCTTGTTGGAGACGGCCGACGACCGGGTACCCGCGCGCGCGATCAGCGCCATCCGCCCCGAGTTCACCCGCATGCAAATCCCAACGGTGGGCAAGCTGCTGATGCCGCTGATCGACTTCCCGAACCGCCAGCGCAGCTACGACTTCTTCCGCTTGCTCGACGAGATCGCCGCCGTGCCGGCATGCCCGAGCGGAGTCGACACGCTCGAGCTTCCCGCCGACTGCATGGAAGCGGCGACGACCCCCGCCGACCTGTTCCGACGTCTCGACCGCTGGGACAGTCCGCACGTCGTCATCCCGCACGGAACCACCTGGGGGCTCAACACTCCGCCCCTTTCCGCCATCGACGATCAGCTCGACGGCGATCACGACGCAGCGACGCAAACCCTGATCGAAGTCTACTCGGGCCACGGCAACGCCGAGGAGTACCGCCCCTGGCGCGCCAACGGCGCCGGCGACTCCGGCCTGTGCTCGCCGCCGAGCGCCGACTTCGAGCCCTGCTGTTGGCGTGCCGGAGAGATCATTCGCTCGCGCTGTGGCGATCCCGAATCGGCCGAGTGCGCCGAGCGCGTCGAAGCGGCACGGCGGCACTTCGTCGAGGCCGGCGTCGCCGGCTACCGCACCATCGTCGATACCGAGGTGACCGATTGGCTCGATTGCGGGCAGTGTCGCGATTGCTTCCTGCCTGCATTCGACTACCGCCCGGCGATGTCGGCTCAGTACGCGCTCGCCGCGGCCAGGCCGGGCGGCGCGGACCAGCGCTTCCGCTTCGGCTTCATCGGCTCGAGCGACACGCACAGCGCCCGCGCTGGCAAAGGCTACAAGGAGCTCGACCGGCTCCGCATGATCGATGCCGGTCTCGGCGCGACCTTCGGCAACCAATGGGGCAGCCGCGAGTCGCGGGCGCGCGAGCGCTCGCACTCGGTTCGCCTCGCCGACTTGCCGTTGCAGCAGCGCCGCTACGGCGAGCGCGGTGTGTCGTACATCGTCGGCGGCGGCCTGGTCGCGGTGCACGCCGACGGCCGCGATCGCCGCTCGATCTGGTCGGCGATCGAACGCAAGGAGGTCTACGCCACCAGCGGACCGCGCATCCTGCTGTGGTTCGACGCGCTCTCCGCGGCCGGCGAACCCTCGCCGATGGGCAGCACTGTCCCGGCGGCAGGCGCCGTCCGCTTTCGCGTCCGCGCCGCCGGAGCCTTCCGCCAGACGCCCGGGTGCCCGGCCGCGGTCGTCGGCGCCATCGGCGAAGAGCGGCTCGAACGCCTGTGCGGTCAGGAGTGCCATCACCCCGGGGAGACCCG
>JAUIGL010000049.1 GCA_030430165.1 bacterium
TCGCTCTCATGGGAGCCTCCCTTCGGACTGCGGCGGCTACCGCAGTCGGTTGTTTGGTATCTCCGAAGGGTTAGGCTCCCATCCTTTCTTTGCAACTTCCTGCTGGTCACCCAGCACATGGTAACTTGGCGTTGATCAGTTCTCTGAAAACCTGTGCTTCGCCGCCGGCGGCGAAGTCATCCCTGTCCGCCCTCTCTGCCCCTTCGGGGCATCTCCCCCGTAGGGGGAGAGAATTTGGTGCTGAAATCGGCTTTGGCCGATTTCGACATCGGTTGAATCGGGGCTTTTGTGGGGATAGCGGTGGCGACCATGATTGCTTGTCTCGATTTGGAAGGGGTCCTGGTACCCGAGATCTGGATCAACGTCGCCGAGAAGACCGGGATCGATGCGCTGCGGCGCACCACCCGCGACGAGCCGGACTACGACGTGCTGATGCGCGGGCGGCTCGACATTCTCGCCGAGCACGGGCTCAAGATCGGCGACATCCAGGAAGTGATCGCCGGCATGGGGCCGCTCGACGGCGCAGGCGACTTCCTCGACTGGCTGCGCCAGCGCCACCAGGTGGTGATTCTCTCCGATACCTTCTACGAGTTCGCCGCGCCGCTGATGCAGCAGCTCGGCTACCCGTGCCTGTTCTGCCACTCGCTGCAGATCGACGACGACGGCAGCGTCAGCGGCTACCAGCTGCGCATCGCCGACGGCAAACGCAAGGCAGTGCTCGCCTTCCGCGACCTCAACTTCCAGACCATCGCCGCCGGCGACTCGTACAACGACACCACCATGCTGGGCGAGGCCGATGCAGGGATCCTGTTCAAGCCGCCGCAGAACGTCATCGACGACTTCCCTCAGTTCCCCGTCGCACGCGGCTACGACGACCTGCGCCGCGAATTCGAGGCCGCAGAGAAGCGCATCGGCGGGAATTAGGTCTGCGGAGAAAAGCCAGCCGCAGATACACGCAGATCTACGCGGACCAGGCCTGCGGAAAACCCATCAGCGTAGATCTGCGTTCATCTGCGGCTAAAAAGAGCGTCACCCGCCAAAGCTCTCGAGGTCGGCCAGGAGACGATCGACGTCGTCCTCCTCGAGGCCGTGGTAGTAGCCGCGGATTCTGCCCTGGCGGTCGACCAGGACGAAGCGGTCGCTGTGGGTGATCAGCTCGCCGGAGTCGCCCGCCTCCTCCGGGGAGCGCTCGGACACGCTCAGTAGGAAGCCTTTACCGATCAGCTCGTAGAGCGCGTCGCGCTCGCCGGTGAGAAAGGTCCAGCGTTCCGGGTCGGCGCCGTAGCGCTCGGCGTAGGCGGCCAGCGCCGGCGGGGTGTCGCGCGCCGGGTCGACGCTGATCGAGACCAGGCGGACGTCGAGCCCGGCCTCTTCGAGGCGCCGCTGGACGCCGGCCATGCGGCTCGACAGGATCGGGCAGACACCGGCGCAGCTGGTGAAGATGAAGTCGGCCACCCAGAGGTCGCCGTCGAAGTCGCTGCGCCGCACCTGCCTACCCGAGCTGTCGATCAGCTCGAACGGCGGAACCTCGGCGATTACCGGGAGCTCGTCACCGCCGGACCACAGCGACCAGACTCCGATCGCCAGGATCAGAGCCACGAAGCCGGTCAGCGCGATCCAGATCCCGCGCTCGGTCCGGCCTTCCTGCACGCGCTGCCTCCGCTAGCCGATCCAGCGCCAGGACGAATCCGGCATCAGCATGAACAGCAGAAAGGCGCAGATGATCATCGGCGTCAGAGCGATCACTCCGAGCATCGACTTCTCGAAACGCAGGTGCATGAAGTACAGCGCGACCAGCGCCGCCTTGGCCACCGCCATCGACACCAGCAGCGCGATCTTCGGCACCGAAGCGGTGATCACCACCGGCACCATGACCTCGAGAATGGTCAGGCCCAACAGCCACCAGAAGATCAACATGTAGTTGGGATGCTCGTGCGACTCATTCGCCATCTTCTCAACTCCTCTCGCGACCGTCTCAGACCAGATAGACGAACGTAAAAACGAGAATCCAGACGAGATCGACGAAGTGCCAGTACAAGCCGGCAATCTCGATCACGTTGGTGTTGCCCGGACCATAGCTGCCGCCGATCATCTTGATCAGGACGATCGACAGGTAGACCACGCCGCTGAAGACGTGCAGCCCGTGGAATCCCGTGGTCATGTAGAAGGTGGTGCCGAACAAGCTGTTGCCGATCATCTGTCCGGGGCCGACCTGATCGCCGTGCACCAGGTTGCCGACCACCACTCCGTTGCCATCGATGATGAACGCGTTCTCGGCGAGCTTCATTCCCTCGTGGATGAGGTGCGTCCACTCGTAGGCCTGCAGGCCGAGGAAGATGATCCCGCCGCCGACCGTCATCGACAGGAAGCGGATCGCGCTCGGACGGTCGCCCGCCTGCATCGCCTCGAGGCTCTTGACCATGGTCACGCTGCTGCAGATCAGCAGAAACGTCATCCCCGCGGTCAGGGTAATTCCCAGGGCGTCGCCCGGATTCGGCCAATCCGCCGCACCGAAGCGATACGCTCCGTACGCCGCCAACAAAGCGCCGAACGACATCGCGTCGCCGGCGAGAAAAATCCACATGCCGAGCTTGCCCCAGCTCTCTGGGGTGAGTGGAGTTTCGTACGTATCCACTGCGCCGTGACCGGCTGTCGCTGCTTGACTCACCTGGCTCCCTCCCTTTCCGTATGCAGGAGCTCCAGCTCCAGCTTCTTCCCGCGGTGGTGCCAGAACACGAAGGTCAGCCAGCCACCGACGGCCCCAAAGAGCACGAACGGCATTGCCATCATGAAGAGAATGCTCGTGTTGATTCCGTTGGACAGAGGATCTCCGGGACCGCCAACCGCGGTCTTGCACATGGCGCAGCCCTGCGCCATGGCGCAATCAGCGAGCGCGACCGCCAAAGCCGTCACCAGCAGCGTGATCGGAGCTGTCCGCAAATTGCCCATGGCTCAGTGATACACCAGCCCGAAGAGCAGGCCCCACAGCGCGCAGACGTAGAGCCAGTAGACGACACAGACCTCGACTCCATCGTGCTGCTGCCGGGTATAACGCCCGCGGGCCGCGGCGCCGAGGACGAACAGAATCCACAGCATGGCACCGGCCACGTGCGCGGCGTGGGTGCCGATCAGGGTGTAAAACGTGCCGCCGTACGGACCACTCGACAGCGTCAGGCCGTGGTGCACCAAACGAACCCACTCTAGCCCCTGCACACCGACGAAGACTCCGCCGAGTGCGACCGACCACCACAGGAAGCGGCGCAGACTCGCCTGATCGTCGCGGCGAATCGCGCGCAGAGCAGCCACCATGGTGCCACCGCTGGCGAACAACAGGATCGTATTGAACCAGGTTACGCCGAGCGGCAGCGCCGGAAGTCCGGGCGGCGGCCAGGCGACGCTACCGACGCGGAAGACGAGGTAGGCGCCGACCAGGCCGGCAAAGAACATCGACTCGGCCACCAGGAACATGGCAATCGCGATCCGCGCATTGCTCACCGGCGGCGCCGCCGGCGGATTGCGCGGGCCACCTTCCGACGGCTCGACGACGCGCAGGGGCGTCCGGACGTCGTCTTCGACGTAGTCGTGGGCAACCGCAGTATTTTGGCGACCTGCCATTATCCCTTGGCGATGATCACGAGGACCGAGAGAACGTACATCCCGACCACGCCCATGGCGAGGAGCAGTGCGGTGCGATTGTTCTGACTGGCTCGATCCTGGCGCATCCGTTTCACAGCGGCGCCTTGTCGATCGCCATCGCGCCGAGCAGCACCGGCAAGTAGACCAGGGTTGCGAACAGCAGCTTGCGAACGGCTTCCTTCGACGGACGAAACGCAGCCATCGCTCCGTAGTAGAGAAGCGCCAAACCGAGCAGCAGGGCGATCGCGAAGTAGAGCGGACCGGCGACGCCGAGCAGAGTCGGAACCAGGCCGACCACCAGCAAGGCGGCGCTGTGGATGAGAATCTGTCGCTCCGTGCTGCTGCCCTCGCGATCGACGACCGGCAACAACCGGAACCCGCCGCGGGCGTAATCCTCTTCGTAGAGCCGCGCAATCGCCAGAGAGTGCGGCAGCTGCCACAGGAACATGATCGCAAAGACCGCAATCGCGCCGGGTTCGATCGAGCCGCTCGCCGCGACCCATCCGGTCACCGGCGGCAAGGCTCCCGGCACCGCGCCGACGATCGAACAGTACGGGGTCCACCGCTTCATCGGCGTATAGAAGCCGAGATAGAGCACCGCGGTCGCGGCGGTCACCGCCGCCGCCAACGGGTTGGCGAACACTGCGAGAATGCCGAGCCCCGCCACCGTCAGGATGGCGCCGTAGAGCAGCGCGTCCTGCGCCTCGACGCGGCCGCTGGGAATCGGCCGATCCCGGGTCCGCTCCATGCGGGCGTCGGCGTCGCGCTCGAGATATTGGTTCAGCACCAACGACCCGGCGCCGGCCAGGCCAGTGCCGACCAGGGTCGCCAGCAGCAGCCAGAAATCCACCGTGCCCCGCATGCCGAGGTAGAACCCGGCCGCCGTGGTCACCAACACCATCGCCGCCAGCCGCGGCTTGGTGAGCTCCAGCAACACGGCGGCGTCGAGTCGACGCACCTCGCCGCTGGTGGAAGCTACGCTATGGGGAGTCGAGGCCATCGGGTCGTTCGCGCCGGAGCGACGTCAGTGCGCCGCTGCCACCCCCGCCCCGGGCTGCGCCTGCGGCAGCCAGTCTTCCTTCTCACCCGGCACGCTGTACTCGTAGGGGCCGCGGTAGACCGTCGGAATCTCCACGAAGTTGCCGTGCGGCGGCGGAGTCGGCGCTTCCCACTCCAAGGTGTTGGCGTTCCAGGGATTCTGCGGCGCCTTCTCACCGGCAAACATGCTGTAGAAGAAGTTCACCGCGAAGACGATCTGGAACAGCCCGAGACCGATCGCGCCGATCGTCATGATCTCGTTCCAGTGCTGCAACGGCTCCAGAAACTCGTACTGCAGCGGGTTGTAGATGCGCCGCATGTGGCCGCCGACACCGATGATGTGCATCGGGAAGAACGTGATGTTGAAGAAGATCAGGGTGCCGAAGAAGTGAATCTTGCCGAGCGTCTCGTTCATCATGCGCCCGTACATCTTCGGGAACCAGTACGAGACGGCGCCGAAGATGGCGAAAACGCTGCCGCCGAACACGACGTAGTGAATGTGGCCGACGATGAAGTAGGTGTCGTGGATGAAGATGTCGACCGGCGTCGCCGCCATGAAGATGCCGCTGAGGCCGCCAATGACGAACATCGAAACGAACGCCAGGGCGTGCAGCATCGGCGTCTGAAAGGTGATCGAGCCGCCCCACAGGGTGCCCAGCCAGTTGAAAGTCTTGATCGCCGACGGCACCGCGATGACCATGGTCGTCGTCATGAACGCCATGCCCATGGTCGGGTTCATGCCGGACTGGAACATGTGGTGCCCCCACACGACCCATCCGAGGAAGGCGATCGCGATCATCGCCATCGCCATCGCGCGGTAGCCGAAGATCGGCTTGCGCGAGAACACCGCGAGAATCTCGGAGGCGACGCCCATACCCGGGAGGATCAGGATGTAGACCTCGGGGTGACCGAAGAACCAGAACAGGTGCTGCCAGAGAATCGGCTCACCACCCGTCTCCGGCAGGAAGAAACTGGTGCCGAAACGGCGGTCGAAGAGCAGCATCGCCATCGCCGCGGTGAGCTCGGGCAGCGCCAGCAAGAGCAGGATCGCCGTGATGAACAGCGACCAGATCACCAGCGGCATGCGGAACATGGTCATCCCGGGAGCGCGCATGTTGATGATGGTGGTGATGTAGTTGATCGAACCCATCATCGACGAAATGCCGAGCACCACCAGTGAGATGATCCACAGGTCCTGCCCCAGCCCGACGCCGGTATAGACCTCGGCGGCGGATAAGGGGGCATAGGCCGTCCATCCGCCAGCCGAGGCTCCGCCCTCGACGAAGAAGCTGGAGACCATGATCACGCCGGCCAGGGCCGCGATCCAGAACGAAAGCATGTTGAGCACGGGGAACGCCATGTCCCGGGTACCGATCATCAGCGGGATCAGGAAGTTGCCGAAGGCGCCGACCAAGATCGGAATCACGACGAAGAAGATCATGATCGTCGCGTGCATGGTGAACAGCATGTTGTAGGTCTCGGGGGGAATGATCCCTTCGTACAGATAGGGCTCCGGCACCCACGCCATCCCGGGAACCGGCTCCTCCGGATACGCCAGCTGCCAGCGCACCATCAGTGCGAGGACTCCGCCGATGATCATCATGAAGAGCGACAAGAGCAGGAACTGCTTGCCGATCATCTTGTGGTCCATCGAGAAGAGGTAGGTGGAAACGAATCCCCCTTCGTGGTGCTCGTGCTCGTGCCCGTGGGCTGCGGCCGCTTCACTCATCGCAAATCCCCTTTCGCTTCCTGGCTTACTGAGGCCAACGCTTGGCCACCCAGGCCGCGTAGTCTTGAGCAGAGTGTACCTTCAGGTACCCGAGCATCCCCGAGTGACCGAAGCCACAGAGCTCGGCACAAGGAATCTCGAACTCACCCGTTTTGGTCGCCTTGAACCAGCCGTCGATCTGTCGCCCCGGCATCATGTCCTGCTTGAACCGCATCACCGGGATGAAGAAGCTATGAATGACGTCCTTCGACGTCAGCTCGAGCTTGACCACCTTGTCGACCGGCACGTTGAGCTCGTTTTCGATCGTCAGGTCGTCTTCGGTTTCGAACATGCCGTCGGGTCCGGGATAGATAATGTCCCAGTTGAACTGCTTGGCGTTCACCCGGACCGTCACATCGACCGGAGGAATTTCGGCGCGAATCTCGTCCCAAGTCGCGCGGCTCATCACCGCGAGAAAGACGAGGATGATCGACGGAGCGATCGTCCACCCGATCTCGAGGACGTTGTTACCGTGGGTATAGGTGGCCTTGCGGCCGGGCTGCGCTCGGTACTTGAAGAGGAACACGACGAGAGCAATTTGCACGGCAAAGAACACGATCGTCGTGATCACGAAGATCAGCTTGAAGAGATAATCGATATCTCCGCCGTAAGTTGAAATATTCTCCGGAAGCCACGGCAACATCCGATGGTCCCCCCTTTCCCCTCAGTCCGAAACGCGTAGTGGGTGCGCGAGATGGCTTACTTCTGCGCCAACTCGAAGGTGACCGTCGCTTCGCCGCCGCCCGGCACCGAAACCTTCTGGGTCGACTCGCCCAGCTTTTCCTGCCACACCTTGATCTCGTAGTCGCCGGCCGGCACGTCCGTCAGCTCGAAAGCACCGTTCTCGTCGGTCACCGCGTAGTACGGGTGGTCGGCCACCGCGACCCAGCCGCGCATCCAGCCGTGCACGTCACAGGTCACCTTGATCATCTCGGGCTCGCTGAACGTCTCTTTGATCTTCTTCTTGAACTTCGGCTGAGCGCGGTTCACCGGCTTGTTCTTCTCGCTGTAGGTGTGGATGTTGTGCAGGATTCCGTCCGAGTTCTTGATCACCAGCTCGTGATCCTGCGCAACCACGGTGACGTAGGGCAGATACTCGCAGCCCTCCTGGTCGAGAACCGACTCGCCTTCCGGAAACGCCTTACCCTTGCTGATGTTGGTCAGCGACACGACGGCGTAGCGGATGCCGCCATTCGAGCCGACCACCAGCTCGTTCGACTTCTTCTCGGTGACGGCGCAGACTTTCTTGTCCTTGTTGACGTCGAGCACTTCGGGCTCGGGCGCCGTGCCGTTGAGCTTGACCATTCCCTTGATCGTTCCGCCGCCGGAAACCGCACCGCCTTCGTAGGCGAAAGACGACGTCGCGGAAACCAGGGCAGCCGCCGCGACGACAACCGCCACTCGAGCCAATCGATCGATTCGGTTGAGCATTTCGTTCTCCTTTGTCTCTCGGTCGATCCGCCGCCGTCGGCGGATCAACCTTGTGCTTCCGACGCGGCGGAAGAATCCGCCGCCGCCGTCTCTTCCGACGGCATCTCCGCCGGTTCCGGCGCCGACTCCTCGGCATCCGTTGCGACGGCAGGCTGCGCCACCGCACCCGTCGGCGCGTGGAGCGTCAAGATGTAATCACGCAGCGCCTTGACCTGCTCGAGGTCGCTGCCACCGAGGACGTCGTCCGGTCCATCCGGCGAGTCATCGGTAAAGTCGTAGAACGACGGCATCCGGGATCCCGGCATCAGCGCCTGCGGATCCTTGATCCAGTCGACGATCCAGTTCGGGTTCAAGCGTTCGTACGCCATCGCCAGGTCGGGCGCCCAGCCCTCCTTCGGCCCTTCGGGCTTGCGATCGCCCTGCTGGTGGCAAGTCCAGCACGAGAAGTAGTCGTCCGACGCCAGCAACTCACCAGCTTCGACGTATTCGGGCGAAAGCGAAGCGAGATCGACGTGGACGTAGGGGTTGTCGATCTTCTCCTCGGCGGCAAAGTAGTTGACGATCGCGGCCGTCTCCTCGTCGCTGAGCCCGAAAGTCGGCATCCGCACCTCCAGCCACGGTCGCAACGGCACCGGGCGTTGGAGGAATCCGTACAACCAATTCGCCTGCACCTTGGCCCCTTCGCCGGTCAGGATCGGCGGACCGAGGGTCGGGTTCTCTTCGTAGTGGGCGAGGATCGCCCCGCCGCGGCCGCTGACCACGTGGCAACCGACGCAGTTGTAGCGCTCGATTACACGGCGCCCTTCGACCAGCGTAACCTCGTTGTCGTAGTCGGAGGGGCGATACTCCTTCGGCACATAGCCTTCCTGGCGGCTCGCCAGGAAGGTGAGGATCGCGTCGATGTCGCTCTCCGCCAGGGCGAAGTGCGGCATCACCTGCTCGATGCGCTCGGTCTCGTAAATGCGCGGCTCGTTGATCTTGTTGAAGGTCCAGTCTTCCCAGGTGTGCGGAATGTCGGTTCGGTTGCCGAAGAACAGCTCCTCGAGCGGTTTCGATCCGAACACCGAAAGCTCGACACCGATGCGCGACTCGCTTTCCATTCCCGGGACGTTGTGGCAGCCGGCACAGCCGTACTTGCGAACCAACGCTTCGCCGATGACGACGTTGTCCGCTTCCAACAACCGCGCGCGGGTCGCAGAGTCGTCGGTCGCGGCTTCGCCCAGAGTCATCAGGTAGGAAACGATCGCCTTCGCCTCCTGGTCGCTCAGACGCAGACTCGGCATGCGCGCCACCGGCGAATAGCCGCGCGGATCCTTGACCCAGTGATAGGCCCAGCGCGCGTTGGTCTTCTCGGCGATGTTGCTCAGGTTGGGGGCGATGTCCTTGCCCTCGCCGAGCAGCGCCGGCGACTCGCCCGGCGCCAGACCGTGACAGCCGCGGCAGCCGAGCGAATCGACCAACCGTTCGCCCTCGGCGACCAGCGCCGCGTTGCCGGAGTCGATACCGGAGGGCAGATCGTGTTCGCCGAGCCACGCCTCACTCTCGTCCGCCGAAGCGCTGAGCAGATAGCCGGCGATCGCCTCGGCCTCGTCGCCGTCGAAGTAGAAGTTCGGCATCTTGGTGCGCGGGCGGTACTCGTGCGGGTTCTTGACCCAGTCGACCAGCCAGTCGGCGTCCACCTTGGCGGAGATGCGCCCGAGGTAAGGGCCGATCTTCGGTAGGTCGCCGTATCCCTCGACCAGGTGACAACCGATGCAACCGACCTGCTCGAAGAGCTTTTCGCCGAGCGCGATCTTCTCGGCGGCATCCATGCGCACGTCGGCATGACAGCCGATGCAACTCGCCTGGACGTTGTCGCCCTCGTACATCGGGTCGAGCCAATACTTCACGTGCCCGTGCGCCTGCTCGGCCGAGTTCACCGCCGCCCCCTGGCCCTGGTGGCAAGGAGTGCAGCCGACCTTCTCGGCGGCGTGCTTGCCGAGGTAGAGCCTGCGATCCGGGTGCGTCTTGTACGGATTGGGAAGGTCCTCGAAACCGTCCTTGTTGATGCCGGCATGACAGGACGTGCAACGGTCGACGCGCGCAACCGGCTGGTTGTACGCGTTGCGATCGAACTCGTTGAGCACTACCTGCTCGATCTTGGGAATCTTGGGGAAGTCGAAGGGACCGACCTGGATCACCATGCCGTCGACTTTTTGCTCGAGCCTGGACTTGGCGCCCTCCAGCTCTTCCTTCTTCTTCTCGAGCGAGTCGACCACCGAGCGGATCTCGTCCTGCTCGCTGAGGATCTGATTGAGACGCGCCAGCGTCTCCGCCACCTCCTCTTCGACCTCGGCCTTCTTGGCGTTCAGCTCGTCGAGGTGCGCCCGCTGCGACGTCGTGTCGGCGTGCGCCAGCTGGGCGTGCTCCAGCTCGTACCAAGCCTCCTCGATCTGGCTCTTGACGAGGCGAAGATTGAACTCCGCGTCGTCGAACGCCACCCGCGCCTTGTTCTCCTTGCTGGCGAGCTCGGAGAGTTGGCTCGCGGTCGCGCCAGAAGTGGTCTTGTCGCGCGCAGCCTCGAGGTCCGCCAGTACCTTCTGGTACTCCTCGTCGGCCCCGAGCCGCTCCTCCTCGGCCGAAACCTCGGCCTTGGCGCGCTCGATCTGGGTTTGCGAGAACTCGTACTGATACTTCTTCCACGGGCGGCGAGAGATCTGGTCGTCCCAGACGATCCAAACCGACGTCACCAGCAGCAGCGCCACCGCCAGCAAGAACACGGATGCGTACGATTTCTTTTCTTCGTCCGCTTTCGACATCAACTTACCCCTGAGGTGACGCCCGCCGTTCCAGAAAACGCCCGAGCGAGAAGATCAGGAACCCCACCATCAGCCAAGTGAGCTCGCGCCCCATGCCGTTCTCCTGCGTCACACCGACGAAGAGCGCGTACCCGACATTGGCGATTCCGAGCAACTGGACGACTTTGGCGAGGAAGAACATTTCTCGAGAACCGCGGCGTCTTCAGAAATTGATCCACGGGGTCTGCCATACGTACATGATGTTCCCCGCGTGGCGCAGAACCATCTTGATGACTACCGACATCAGGTTGAGGAACAGGAACGACGTCAGCACGAAGCGGGGCATGCCCCAGCGGTGCATGAACTCCTGGCCCTTCATCCGAACGATCGCCCAGTACATCGCGGCCGTGCCGACCACGAAATAGCCGAGAACCACGACCGCCCCGAAAATGATCGCGCCGGCCTCGCTGCGAATCCCGAAGATGTAGTGGAGGTTGACGTTGGTCAGCGCCTCGATCTTGTGCGAGTCCCAGACCTCCCACGGCCAGAACCAGTTCCAGCCGGGTCCGCGCAGAAACGTGCCGATGATGATCAACGAGACCCACAAGATGTGGAAGCCGAGGAAGAAGGTCAGGATCTCGTACTTGCGCGACTCGTACGCGTAGTAGCCGTTCCCCGCGGGATTGATGTCGATGTACGGAATCGCCATCAGGCCGACGATGATGAAGGTCGGCAAAACCACGCCGGCGTGCCAGGGATCGAAGAATACCAGCATCTCCTGCAACCCGAGGAAGTACCACGGCGCCTTCGACGGGTTCGGCGTGCGGGTCGGGTTGGCCGGCTCCTCGAGCGGCGCATCGACCACCAACGACCACAGGATCAACCCCAGCGTGATGAAGATCGCGCACAGGAACTCGCTGCGCACCAGGTGCGGCCAGGTGTGCACCTTGTCGTCGCCCGGGCCCGTCGCCTGCACGGCGACCGGCTTGTCGAGCTCCGCCCCGGGCTTGGCCGCCCAGTACAGCAGAATCATCAGAGCGACGAACAGCTCGGGCAGGATCAGAACACGCCCGCCCGGAATGAAATTGGTGATCACGGTCACCACCAGCGTAATCGCCAGCCAGAACAACTCCCGCGACATCCTACGCGTCCCCCCTCACAGCCTCAGACCGGTGGCCCGGAAAATCCGTCGCGGCGAATCCGCCAGAAATGAACCGCCATGAACAGGCTGGCGACCAGCGGAATGAAAATGCAGTGGAGGATGTAGAATCGCAGCAGCGTATGCGGGCCGATCTCGCCGCCGCCGAACAGAAAGGCGCGCGCGTCGTAGATCGGATTGGCACCGGTCCAGTCGGCAAACGGGCCTTCATAACCGAGCAACGGCGTCGCTCGCGCCATGTTGGATCCGACGGTCACCGCCCAGATCGACAGCTGGTCCCAAGGCAACAGGTACCCGGTGAAGCTGAGCAGCATGGTCAGCACCAGCAGGATAACGCCGACCACCCAGTTGAACTCGCGGGGCGGCTTGTACGAACCGGTCAAGAAGACGCGGAACATGTGCAGCCAGACGGCGATCACCATCCCGTGCGCGGCCCAGCGGTGCATGTTGCGCATGAACATCCCGAACGGCATGTCGAACTCGAGATACTTCATGTCGGCGTAGGCGTACTCCGCCGTCGGCCGGTAGTAGAACATCAGGTAGACGCCGGTGACGACGGTCACCAGGAACATCAGGAACGTGATGCCGCCCATGCACCAGGTGAAGCGCATCCGGATCGCATGCCGGCGCACTTTCGAAGGATGCAGGTGCAGCCAGACGTTGCCCGAGACCATCTGGACCCGATTGCCGGGCGTATCGTCATACCCGTGACGAAAGATCGACTGCCAAACCTGAGATTCCGTGATCTGGCGCTTCGTCTCTTCCCACTTACTCATCGCTCGGATTCCCCCCAGGCCGAAATCAAGCGCGCAGGAACGCGCCCGGCTTGTCCCAGTCGCCCTTCTCGTAGCGGTAGACCACACCCATGTCGACGACCAGCTGCCCCTCTTCGTTGAGCTCCATTCGGTAGCGCTCGAGCGGGCGCGGCGCCGGGCCCTCGAAGTTGATACCGGTCTTGCGAAATCCGCTGCCGTGGCACGGACACTTGAACTTCTGGTCCACCTTCAGCCAGCGCGGCGTGCACCCGAGGTGCGTGCACTTGGCGAACAGTGCGTAGAAGCCGTCGGCCTCGCGCACGATCCAAACCCGGTGCTCCTTCTTGAAGCGCTCGCTGACCTCGCCGATCGTGTACTCTTCCGGCGTTCCGGCCTTGAACGTGCTGGGCGGCTTGAACAGGACCCGCGGAAACGCCGAACGGACGAAACCGAGGAGGAAGATCGTCGAGAACGCCCCGAACGCCGCCCAATTGAGGCGGCCGAGGAAGTCACGACGCGACCACAGGCTGCCGCGCGGCGGCGGATCCTCCGGGATCGCCCCCGATTCGATGCCCTGCACTTTGTCGAGTGCGGCCTGCTCTTCCGCTGAGAGCTTCTTCGCTTTCGCCATCGTCTAATTCCCCCCGCTCGACAACAGAACGGACAACACTCCCCAGGCCATCGTCACCGCAGCCGCCGCGAACAGCAGCAAACCCACCGGCGGGAACAAAATGCTCAAGACCCCGCCCGCGAGGATGAGGGGAATTCCGATCGCAAATGGATTGAATGCATCGGTTCGCCTCTCGCCCCCCCGTTCGACCGGCGGAGCGATCACCACTTCGTCGCGCACCAGGTGGACGGCCATTTCGCGCAGCTGCTCTCTTTGCTTGCTTGGGACTGAGTTGATGTGTTGCGCCAGATCGCGGGCCATGGCTTCGACCCGCGCCTCTTCGATTTCCCCATCTTGGGAATCTTCTTGGACTTTTTCGCTCACAGAGTCTGGCGCGCCCGGGCAATAATATGATTCATTTTGATAGTCAAATCGGCTCGGATTCAGGCACTCTTACACGATCAATTAACACATCACGGGCCCTACCACCGGTCAACTCGCCGCCCGACCGGCACGGAAGAATTCCCCTAATTGCTCGGATTAGGAGGCGCGACTCAGCCGCGGTGGCGCAGACTGGCCGCGATCCGGCGCTCGAGAGCCTCGAGGTCGCCGTGCCGCGGACCGGCAACCACCGACGGATCGCGTTCGTCGCCGATCTCGACGATATCGAGCTCGGCGAGGCGCTTGAGGGCGTTCGAGAAGGTCACCGAGGTCCGCCCCTCCGGCTTGCCGAGCTCGTTGAGCGTGCACGCGGTTTCGTGGTGCTTGATCGCGCGATCGATCACCGCCTTCTTGGTGAGGCCTTCCGGTAGATCGCGCAGCACGTGCACCATCACCCAGTAGGCCTCTCGGAAATTGTCGAGCGCGCCCACCGCGGTCGGAACGAAGTCGTGCTCCTCCACCACCGAGTCGCCATCCAGCACCCCCTCGGCCTGCAGCACTTCGCGCAGGTCGGCGAGCTCCTCGGCGAGCCGATCGCGATCGGGCAGCGGGAACTCCCAGCGGAAGAGGTCGAGCCACCACTCGACGTCGTTCTCGGCGTCGATCGATCTCTCCCCGCGCAGCATCGCGTCGAGCAACAACGAGGACTGGAGAAAGTAGTGAATCGCGTTGTTCTTGTAGAAGTCGAGCGCCAGCCGGTTCTCCTCGGCGACGCGAATCACCCCGCCTTCCATGCCGGCGAGCCTCTGGATCAGGCCGCCGTTCTCGAGGAACGCCAGGCTTTCGCGAAACTCGTCGCCATCGTTGCGCTCGAGCGACGCGCTCAGCGCGATGCCGCGCCGCCGCAAGAACGAAACCAGTGCGCGAGCGCGGTCGACGAAGACTCGATCGCGCAGAGCGCCCTGCTCCGAGGCCAACAAGGTCATCGAGGAGACCGAGGTCGCGCCGACCACACTGGCACGGTTGATCTCGCGCAACAGCCGCAGGCCGAGCTTGCGAACCACCGCGCGACGATCGTCCTCGACCTCGACGCCGCCGCGATTGAACTTGGCGCGATCGACTCCGAGGAAATGATTGAGCGAGATCGGCTCGGCGAACGAGACGTACACCGTGCCGTGACGGCGCCGCAGCAGGCGGCGCGCCTGGAGCAGGGCCCCCAGTGACTCCGGCTGTTTCTCGGCGCCGCCGAGCTCGCGCTGGTAGGCGTCCTCCTCGACGACTCGCCCGTAGTGGATCGACACCGGGACGAAGTACAGATCGCGGCGTACGCCGCGGGTGAACGCATCGACGATCGCCGACAGCATGCCGAGCTTGGGCGGCAGAACCTTGCCGGTTCGACTGCGCCCGCCCTCGATGAAGAATTCCTGGGTGTACCCCTCGCGAATCAGAAACGTCAGGTACTGCCGGAACACCACCTTATACAGCTCGTCGTCGTCGAAGGTCCGGCGAATGAAATAGGCGCCCGCGCCGCGAAACAGCGGCCCCATCGGCCAGAACGACAGATTGATGCCGGCGGCGATGTGGGGCGGGCTCAGGTACTTGAGGTGAAACAGGTAGCTCAGCACCAGGTAGTCGAAGTGGCTGCGGTGCGAGGGCACCAGCACGACGGGGTGCTGTTTGACGCACTCGATGACCCGCTCGAGGCCCGAGTACTCGAGACCGGCGAACATGCGCGGCCAAACGAAGTTGAAGCCGAGCTCGAGGATCGAGAAGTACTGCTTCTTGTAGTCGGCGGCGATCTCGTCGATGTAGCGGCGGGCGCGGCGCCGCAGCTGCGCCTCGTTCTCGCCCTCCTCCTCCACCAGGCGGCGGATCGTATTCTCGACGTCCGGCGTGCCGAGCACGATGCCGCGAACCTGACTCTTGGGCAGCAGCAGCGGGCCCCAGACGACGCGTTCCTCGCGGTACAAATCGATCAGCAGCGCGCGCGACAGACGGCGCACCGTCCGCTCCTCGCCCTCGCGCCGATAGCGGCGGACGAACGCGCGCAACTCGACCTCACTGCCGGCGCCGATCGAAGTGTCGAGGCGGTTGCGCAGCAACGAAAGGAGTCGGCGAAACTCACTCGGCGTCTCTTGCAGGCTGTAGACCAGCGCCGCCAGCCGCGACTCCTTGCGGCGCATGCCGCGGCCGCGCAGAGGCGCCAGGGGAACGAAGCTGACCTCGCCCGCCGACTGCCAGTGCTCGTGCACGATCTCGCGGATGTAGTCTCGGCCGTGATTGTGACCGGTCAGGCGCCGCCGCTTGCCGATGCGCCAGCGCGGCTTGCGGCCGCGCATGAACAGCAGCACCGGATGACGCTGCGACACCAGCTCGCTGCACAGCTGCCGGTCGGCAAAGGTGCGCAGCTCCTGCGAGCGCGGCCGCAACTGCGAGAAGCCATCCCACAGCGCGCGCAGCACCGAGCGCAGCGGACGCATCCACAGCGCCCGCATGTCGTTGGCAAACGAAGGTGCCGGCAACCCCTCGCGCTGAAGCACGTAGGTCACCAGCAGCAGGTCGACCCACGAGCGCTGGCGCAGCACGTAGACGATCGCGCCGCGATCGGCCAGGGCGCGGATGCGGTCGACCTCGGACTCGGCCATGCGCACGCCGCCGAGAAGGCGATCGCACAGCCAGCGCACGGGCGCGCTCAACGGCGGCGGCGACGACACGTCGGGAGCGGGCGGTTCGACCGGCAACTCGAGAGCGGGTTCACTCATGACAGAGCCAACCACGATAGCACGCCGAAGCCACGCGTCCCAAGGCGAGCCCAGCTCGAGGCGAGCTGGCGCTCGCCGTCCCAAAGCGGGCTCTCGCCCGCTGTCCCAGGAGCGGCTGCGCCGCTCGTCCCAAGGCCGCCTTCGGCGAACCGTCCCAAGGGCGGCAGCGCCGCCCGCCGACGCGGCGCGGGGCGCCGCTTGGGACCGAGGGCGCAGCCCGAGTTGGGACGGCGGGCGGAGCCCGCCATTGGGACCTGCGGCCGTAAGCCGCAGATTGGGACCCGCGGGCGTTGCCCGCGGCGCGGGCAACGCCCGCGTCAGAGCCGTTTGCGGTCGCCGCGGCGGTCGAGCTCGTCGACGATGCGGCGAACGTCCTGGGCCCGGCTCTTGGGGCAGATGAGGATGGCGTCGCGGCTCTCCACCACCACCAGGTCCTCGACCCCGACCATGGCGATGAGGCGCCCGTCGGAGCTGGCGATGGTGTCGCGACAGTCGATCTGCATGACCTCGCCGCGCGCCGAGTTGCCGCGCGCATCGGTCGGCCACAGGGCGTCCATCGCCGCCCAGCTGCCGACGTCGTTCCAGTCGAAATCGGCCTCGACGGCGGCGACGCGGTCCGACTTCTCCATCACCGCGATGTCGATCGGCACCGAGCGCAATCGAGCGAACTCGCGCTCGGCGCGCCGCCGCTGCGCCGCTCCGCGCGCCGCGTCGAGGGCGTCGAGCGCCCGGTCGATGTCGGGGGCATAGCGCGCGATCGCCTCGCGCAGCACGTCGGCGCGCCAGACGAACATGCCCGAGTTCCACAGATAGCGCCCGGTGCGCAGGTAGCGTTTTGCGGTGGCGACGTCGGGCTTCTCGACGAAGCGCGAAACCCAGAACACCTTCGGCACCGTGCGCCGGTGCTGGCGGCCGACCTCGATGTAACCGAAGCCGGTATCCGGCCCGGTTGGCTTGATACCGAAGGTGACCAGCGCTCGCTCGCTTTCCGCGGTGGCAAAGCCGACGCGCACGCAACGCTGGAAGCGCTGTCGCGGCGCAATCACGTGATCCGCCGCGAACACCGCGATCACGGCTTGCGGATCGCGTCGTTCGATCACCCGAGCCGCCAACCCGAGACAGGGGCCGGTGCCGCGCGCGGCCGGCTCGACGATCAAGTTTTTCGCCGGAATCTGCGGCAGGTGCTCGCGGATGAGAGGGCCGAACTCGGCGGCGGCGACGACATAGATGCGGTCGTCAGGCACCAGGCCGGCGAGGCGGCGCACGGTGTCCTCTACCAGAGTGTAGCGCCCCTGGACGCTGAGAAACTGCTTCGGTTGGCTGCGCCGACTGTGCGGCCAGAACCGCGATCCGATTCCCCCCGCCATGACCACCGCATAGCGGTGGCTGCTGGCGCCACCGCCGACGTTTCTTGCCCCCATCGATGCGTCCCCCTTCTCCTGCCCTGAGAAAACAACGAACAGCTAGTCTCTATTATCAAAAAGGATCTCGCGCAGGGGCGCAGAGACGCTGAGAATCAGAGAACGATCTGCTCGAGTCACCCAGATGGGAAACCTCATTCGCAACGAGAGTCGAGCACACGCCAGTCGAAGCTACGGCAAGCCCTCTTTTCTCTGCGCCTCTGCGCCTCTGCGCGAGTAAAATCTGCTTTGCGAAGTTAGCAGAATCTTTGCAGCAAGCGCACCCGTGCGCTAAGCGCTCGCGTCATGCTGACCGTTCTGGCATCGATCGCCGCCGTCTTCGCCGCGGCGATCGCTCTCAACGTCGGGTTGCACCTGCCGCGCGCGCGCCAGGCGGCGGATGCGAAACGGCGCAGCCCGCCGCTGCTCTCGGTGCGCGGATTGATCGACGAGGGCTTTGCCACCGCACTGGTCGTCGCCGCGCCGGCGATCGGCCTGCTGCCGCAGCGCCCGGCAGAAATCGAGCGCAGCTCCACCATCGCCCTGTTGCCCGAGCCACTCCTGCCCGCGTCCGCCAGCTGGCTGATGCTGCGCCGCCTGCGCAAACGCGGCTGGAACGCGAGCATCCTTCCCAGCCGGGCGCGACCCGACGACGACGCCGCGCTACGGCAGTGGATCGACGCGACGCTGCCGGCGGCGCGGGGCAATGCCCCGATCACCGTCATCGCCATCGGCGGCGCCGGACCTCTCGGGCGTCTGCTCGCCGCGTCCCATCCGAACGTGGCGCGCGCGGTGACCATCGCCTCGCCGCTGAGCGGCAGTGGCCGCTGGTTCTGGCCGGCGGCACTGCGACCCGGCTCGGCCTACCTCGGTTTCGTCAAAGAGACCGACGCCAAGCCGCGCCCGTTCGACGCAATCTCGCTCTACTCGAACGCCGACGGCTGGCTCGACCCGCCCGAGGCCGCCTACTACCCCGGCGCCTACAACCTCGAAATCAAGGATACCGGGCATCTATCGATGTCGTTCTCGGGACGCGTGTTCCGCTATCTGCACGAGAACCTGGAAGCCGAGATCCCCGAACGGGGGACCTCGGCATGAGCGACGTCGCAACGCTCGACGTCGATGCTCCGCAGCGCCTCGACCACTTCCTCTGCCGTTGCCTGCCGCACCTGTCGCGCCGCCATCTGCAGTCGTTGATCGGCGCCGGCGAGGTGCGGGTCAACGGACGGCGCGCCACCAAAAAGGGGATCCAGTTGCGCGGTGGCGACACGGTCACGCTGGCTCGAAAATGGGTCGCCGTGCGCAGCGCCGAGCCGCAGCCCGAGCTCGCCCTGCCGGTACTCTACGAAGATGCCGACCTCGCCGCGATCGACAAACCGGCCGGACTGGCCTCGGTCGCGCAGAGGGTCACCGACCGCGAAACGGTCGCCAATTTCGTCGCCGCCCGCTATCCGGAAACCGCCGCGCTCGCCGGCGGCGCGACCGAATCCGGCATCGTCCACCGCCTCGACACCGCGACCTCGGGCGTCCTCCTGGTCGCGCGCACCGCCGCGGCGCACACCGAGCTGCGCCGCCAGTTCGCCGCACACCTGGTCGAGAAGGAGTACCTCGCGGTGGTCGGCGGACACATCGAGTCGGCTGGGACCATCGCCCACCCGCTGGTCGGCAAGGCCGGCGACCCGTCGCGAATGGTCGTCGCCGAGGCCGATACGGCGGGCGCCCGGGCGGCCGAGACGCGGATCCGGCCGCTGCGCAGCGATGGCCAATCCACTCTGCTCGCAGTGCGCATCGCAACTGGGGCGCGACATCAGATTCGCGCCCACCTCGCGGCAATCGGGCATCCGATCGTCGGCGATGCCGGCTACGGCGGCGCGCCCGCGGCGCGCTTGCTGCTGCACGCCTGCGAGGTCCGCTTCTCGCACCCGGCGACCCGCGAGTCGATGACGATCCGGTCGCCGACTCCGGCCGAGCTCGACTTGCAGTCAAACTGACGACCGCGGCTCGACGGAACTACCGGAGCCGCGGCGAACTTGCGTCAGGCGGCGTCTTTCTTGCCTTTGCCGCCCTTGCCCTTGGCGCAGGTGCCGCACATGTTCTCGACGTTGTCGGGGTCTTCGACCAACCCGTCGTCCATGTTGTGGCAAACCTTCTTGCACTTGATGCAGATGAAGTAGACACCCTCGATCGTCTTGTTGATGCGCTCGCGGTTGAGGATGCGCCCCTTCAGCTTCTCGATGCGAATGCCGAGAAGGGTCTCGTACTGGCGCTTGATCTTGCGCCGGCCGGTCTCGTCGCGCGGAAGCTCGCCATCGTCGCCGCCGTCGTCGCCGCCGAGCACAGTCGAGGCCTTGCGGCTCTTGCCGCGCGTCGCGCGCGACTTGGTCGGCCGACTCGCCTTGCTTTTCTTCGCCTTGGTGGTTGAGGCCATTCGATTCCCTCCTGGAAATGTCGGCTGGTCTCGCCAGGGTCGCCACCGCTGGTGACAACCGGCAGCGCAGCCTTTACGACGCGCGTGCCGCGATCTTACGCGAACCGAGCCGACCCGCGCCGCGGCGGTCGACGGTTCGATTCATCCTACTTGGTGCGAGCAGAATAGCCGCAGCCCTTCTCACAAACCCAAAAGTAACCCTTCGGGCCGTAGCCGGTGAAGTAGGTCACGCGACTGTCGGATCCACAGTTCGGGCACTCGTGCTTGGCGCCCGCAGCGCCGCCCTTTTGAGCGGTTTTCGCTCTTTTCTCAGCCATTTGGAGCTCCTTCTAAGCGCTTGCGCGCAAGCCCGGCTAGGGTCGCCGGAAAAAGCCGTCCGAGCGCGGCCAACGCACTACGCGGGCGACGGCAGTAATCTCGTCGCGTGGGTGAAAAGCTACCGAATGGTCGCCCCCGAGTCAACGTAGCCACCCACAGATTCGCAATCTCCGACACCGATCGAGGGCTCGCCCACCGGCCGACAGGCCTCAGGGCGTCACCCTGATGATGATCGAAGAGCTCGGCCCCGGCCGCCGCAGATTGTCGCGCAAACGCGCCGTCACCGTCGTGTCGCCGACCGGAAACGCAAAGCGTTCCGCAATCTGGGCGCAGAACTGGATGCGGCTCGATGGATCGACGAAGCGGAAGCCACCGTCGGGAAACGAGGTGCAGGCCTCGAGGAAGGAGCGGCCGATCGGCTGGCCCTGACCGTTGACGAAACGGCAGCCGAGGTCGTTGACGGCGTTCGCCACTTCCTGGGTTTCGCCGAAATCGACCGACGCCGGAATTCCGCCGATCTCCGGCAGCATGTTGTCGCAGACCTCGCTGCTGCCGTTGCCCATGGGCTGCGTGACGATGACTTCGAGGTCCGGTCGAACCGAAGGATCGAAGGGATCCCAGCGAAACGCCGACGCTCCGACGTCGAGCAGCGGCGAAATCGGGCGGCCCTCGACCACCAGGTTGAAGAGGAAGCCGACCCGGCGCTCGTAGATCGGAATACCCTCGCCGTTGACCGAGGTCGGCTCGATCACCGTGTCGTCGGCGCGAACCAGTCCGAGAAACGTCACCAGCGCTCCCGGCTCCGGGGTGTTGGTCGGCGTGCGGGTGATCGTCGGAGTGCGCGTAATCGTCGGCGTGTGCGTCGCCGTATGCGTCGGCGACTCGGTTCGGGTGCGGGTCGCGGTACGCGTAGCCGTGCGAGTCCGGGTAATCGTCGGCGTCTCGGTCACCGTCGGCGTGCGCGTTTCGGTCGGCGTCCCGCTGAAGGTCGGCGTCGGAGTCCGCGTCGGCGTGCGGGTGCGGGTCGACGTCTCGGTCGGCGTCCCGGTGTGAGTCGGTGTCTCGGTGCGAGTCGGGGTGAACGTGTCCGGCACCGTCCCGGTGACGGTAGGCGTGCTGGTTCGACTCGGCGTCGGCGTATCGGTACGCGTCGGCGTGCGCGTCGGCGTGTCCGTGCGCGTCCGTGTCGGGGTGGCGGTCCGCGTCGGCGTGCGGGTGCGCGTCCGCGTCAGAGTGAAGGTCGGCGTAGGCAGGCCCGGCGTGATCGGGGTGTTGGTCGACGTCGGCGTCCGCGACGAGGTGCGAGTCGGCGTCTGAGTGATCGTCGGCGTTCGCGTGCGGGTCGCGGTCACGGTCGATGTCGGCCGCGTCCCGGTCGGCGTCAGGGTCCATGTCGGCGTGCGGGTGCGGGTGCGCGTCCGGGTCGGCGTCAGCGTGATCGTCGGCGTCAGCGTCCGCGTGTCGGTGGGAGTCCGGGTGAACGGCCGAGTTCGCGTCGGCGAGTGGCTCGGCGTCGGAGTGCGGGTCTTGGTCGAAGTGCGGCTCGGCGTCGGCGTGAGCGTCGGCCGCGGCGTGCGCGTCGGGATCAGAGTCCGCGTCGGCGTCGGCGGCGTCCCGGTCGGTGTATCCGCCGGCGTCCGGGTGACGGTGCGAGTATGGGTCCGCGACGGCGTCCGGGTTCGCGTCGAAGTCGGGGTCCGGGTGGAAGTGTTCGACGGCGTGCGAGTCGGCGCCGAGGGCTCCAACGTCGGCGTATGGGTATGAGTCGCCGTCGCCAATCTGGTCGGTGTCAGCGTCGGACTCGGGGTTGCCGTCGCAGTGGGGGTCCAGGTCGCTGTCGGGGTCACGCTCGGCGGCAAGGTCGGCAGCGTCCCGGCGCCGACGAAGATCGAGGCCTGCACCGGCACCCCGGGATCGCCGCTCTGGTCGAGAACGCGCGCGGTGACGATCGTCTCGCCCTCCTCGAACGATTCCAAACTGGTGACCGCGAAGCAGAACTGCACCCGCGAGCTCTCGGATGCGAAGTCGCGCTGGCCGAATTGGTTGACGGTACAGGCAACCGCGGGGTTGCCGACCGCAGTGAAGCGGCAGCCGACGTCGTTGAGCAGATCGGAGGTCTCCTGGATCGGCGCGAAGTTCACCAACTCGGCGGCGGGCACGCCGCCTTCGCTGGCATCGCACACGGTGTCGCTGCCGTTGCCGATCGCTCGATCGAAGAGAACCTGGATGTCGGGCACCTGTAGCGGATCGAACGGATCGTAGTCGAAAACGCGGCGGCCGACCGCGAGCCGCGACGGGCCGGGCGCAGCTTCGACGACGATGCGGAAGCCGGTCGGCGCCAGCGACCGGAAGGTCGGCAGGGGAAGCGACCGCTCCTCCTCCAGCAACGTGCCATCCGCCCCGGCCAGACCCAGATAGGTGATCTTCGGCCCAGCGCCGAAAAACTCCGAGCCGTCGCCGCGCAAGAACATCCACAGCGCGGGCAGATCGGCGGCGGTTACCTTGCCGTCTTCGTTGACATCGGCGCCGGAGCAGCTGACCACGGTTCCGCCGCCGGCGTTGTCGATCGCGGATCCGTCGCCGTCCTGGATTTCCGAGGCGGCGTGGGCGACATCGTCGCGGCTGAGTCGGCCGTCGCAGTCGGCATCCCCAGGGATCGACGGGTCGACCTGGGCCGACGCCGCCACTGCCGCCAGGCACAGCGACAGCGAAAAGACGACGCAACGGAGCTGCGACGCCAAGCCACCGTCCCGTGGCTCACCACCGGCTCGGAGATTCTCTCCGAACGATCGGGCTGCCAGCCCGCGCCATCGCGACACCCCCATGACGATTCTACCGCTCCGCATCAACCGCGAATCTTGCCCCCGGCGGACCTATCCGGGCCGACGCGTGACTATGGACGTCCGCATGCACGACGTCAAATTTCGAGCGAGCGAATTGCACCCCGCCAGAGGGTCGACTACACGCTGAAACCATGAGTTCCAACAAGGGTGACGAGGGCGAGCTCAATCGCCCGCTGCTGCGGCTGGCCGAGCGCCTGCGCAGCCTGCAGAACGAAGCGGGCGAGGTGCTCGATTCGCTGCGAGGCGACAGCGACGCCGCTGCCCGCGAGGGAGCGCTCGGCGGCACGGACCTGGCTGCGGGACTCGAGAGCCAGCTGGGCCGGGTCGGCACCGCGCTGCTCGAGCGCTGGGACTTCCCCACCCGGGCAGATCTCGACGAGCTGAGTCAGCGAATCGCGGCGCTCGAGGAGGATCTGCTCGGGCGCGTCGCCGAGCTGACTCGACGCATCGAAGCTCTCGAGAAGGCTGACGGCGCCAAAACCCATAAAAGAGAGAGGCGCAAAAGCACTCGAAATGCTGCATCGAAGGACGCGTCTCGGTCCCGCAAGTCACCGACTAAAAAGAGCTAATTGTCCTCGAACGGCATCCTCGACAGCCTCCGGCAAGGGGGATGCAACGGCAAAGCTCCATCGATGCGACCAATTATGAACGGTCGGCGAGATCTCGCCGGCCAAGCTCGCACAGCATCCAAAAACCCTCGCGTCGAGATCTCGCCGTTCCGGCTGGCACGTGCCGTGCATTCCGCTGAATGACACCGAACACGGTGAAATAGGAGGAGATCGAGACATGGCAATTACCAAGACCCAGCAAGGCAGTCTGATCCAATCGTTGCGTCACCGCCTGAGCATGACTCAGGAAGAGTTCGCGCATTCGATCGGCGTCACCGTGTCCACGGTGAACCGGTGGGAGAACGGCCACATCGAACCGAGCCGCCTGGCGCGCAAGGCGATGCAGGGACTGGCCTCGCAGGCAGCGATTCCGCTCGACCTCGACAGCGACCCGGCGCCGCTGATCGGTCACATCGGGAAAGAAATGTGAGAGCGGTCCGGCAGCGCAGAGCGCTGCCGGACCGCCTCGGCATCAGGCAGTCTTCAATCGTCTTTCTTGCGATCGAAGATGAACATCACCCACTCGCCGGCCGCGTTGCCGCCGGTGAGATTCGCTGTCGACTCCCACGTTACGTAGCGACGGCGGCGAATGCGTGGCAGCTGGTTGGTGCCGAAGCGCAGCCGCGACAACGTGAGCAACTCGCCCAGGTCGCGGTCGAACTGGAAGACCCGGCGATTGGTCGCGCCGTTCAGGTTGAGGTCCGAGGTCGACTCGAAGACCAACCAGCGGCCGCTGGCGCCGATCACGGGATTGACGCTCTCTCCCGAGGGCGCCGAAGTGATCTGTTCGTAGGTCCCCTCTTTCGACTGGAACACGAAGATCTCGGTGCTGCCGTCGGGGTTGCCGCCGGTGTAGTCGCCGTTCGAGCTGAACGTCACCAGCTTGGCGCGGGTGTCCGACGTCGGTGAGCTGTTGACCACCGGCGCCTGCGAGTCGGTCACCTGGGTGATCACCGGCACGCCCTTCCGCCTCACCTTGGCGACGAAGATCTCGGTGTTGTGGTCCGGATTGTTGACCCCCGGGACCTTCTTGTTGTTGTGCAGGTCGCCGTTCGACTCGAAGACCACCCGGCGCCCGTCGATCGTCGAAGGAAGTCGGTTGACGACGGTCTGGCAGGAATCGCCCGGCCCCTCGCACTCGCCGTCGGAGGCACATTCACCGCCACTCACGCTGCAGAAGCCGGTGGTCCGGGTGAGCTGGAACCAGCGATCCTTCTTCGGCATGTAGACGAAGATCTCGGTGTTTCCGTCGGGGTTCTCACCGAGCGGGTCGTCGTTCGACTCCATCGCCACGAAACGCCCCGACATCGCCGGCGCGACGTTGCGGTAGTCGACCGGCGGCACGTTGTCGGTCAGCATTTCCATGGCAGCCGCCTCCTGCCCCTTCTCGTAGGTGCGGCGAGTCCAGGTGAGCGCTTCCGATGAGCCGTCTGCGTTGCCTCCGCCGAGATCCGCGGTGGTCTCGCAGAACGCCGCCTTGCCGCGACCGGTGATGCGCGGCAGGGCGCTCGCCTGGCTGCCGGTCGGATCGTCGGTGATCTGAGTAATCTGAACGCACTCGCCGTTGAGCACGATCGGATCCGCCGCGGGATCGCCCGGACAGTCGAGGTTGCCGTTGCAGGTGGTGCACGAAGCGACATCGTCGAAATCACACGGCAAGAGGCCGCCGAGGCAGACACCGCCCCACTTCGCACGCGGCCGGCGGTCGAGCACGTAGACTTCCTGGCTGCCGTCGGGATTGGACTTGGTGCTGCGGTCGTCGATGTCCATGTCACGTGTCGACTCGAAAACGACGAAGCGACCGAACGGATCCAAATCGGGACGCCGCCCGGGAACCAGCTGTCGCAGCTCTGCGGTTTCGATGCTGCACACGCCATCGACACTGGCGAAGCCCTCGGGGAAGGGCCGACAGAGAAACTCGATGAAGTCGGTGGTCGCGCCGGCGCGATCTTCGATCGGATCGCCAACGCCGGTGAACAATCCACTCGGCCCGGTCTGCGAGTCCCACCAGTTGAGCGTCGCGTCGAGCACACCGCTGGCGGCGGCGTTGGCCAAGCCGACGGCGTTGTCGGTGATGTTGTTGTTCTCGATTCGCGTGCCCGCCGCGCCGGCCTCGACCAGCACGCCTTCGGCACCGTTCGCGTCGATGTCGCTCTCGACCAACGTCGAGTCGCTGCCGATCGCCGACAAGACGACACCGGCGCCAGCCGAGCGACGGATCTGGTTGGCGGCGATCGTCACCGTCGAGCTCGGCGCATCGCGCACCACCAAGCCGTCGCCTTCGGAGTCTTCGATCTGATTCGCGACCACCGACACGGCGATGCCCGCAACCTCGACGGCTGCGCCGGCCGAGCCACCGCCGAGCACGGTGTTGCCGGCTCCGACACCGCCGGTTTCACTGCCGACCTGGACCAGAATCGCGGGAGCTCCGCTGGCCTGCAGCAACGAAATCGGCGCGGCGTTGTCGATCAGCTGGTTGTTCTCGATCTCGACGCAATCGATGCGGCTGGTCCAGTGGATGCCGGCGACGCTGTCGCGGATCACGTTGTCGACGATGCGCAGGTTTGACCCCGCGGCGACGCCGCAACTCGCCTGACCGAGGTAGCAGATCGAGCTGGCGTCGATCGCCGAGCCGGTATCCGAAATCAGCGTCAGCCCCTCGATCGCGACACCACTGCGCCGGATGTCGACGGTCGTGCCGGTGCTCGAAACTTCGGTCACCGCGGCACCGCCGGTCGAACGCAGTGAGATCTCTTTGTCGACCACCACCGGCCCGGCGTAGACGCCGGGACAGACCGACACCACGTCGCCGTCCTGCGCCGCGGCGATCGCATCCTGGATGGTTGCGTGACTGGGAGCTCCGCAGCCGCCGACGAAGATCTCGGCGCCACTGGCGAAGACGTAACTGCATTGCGTCGAAACGCTGCAGTCGGCTTCGCAGCCGTCGCCGCCGGTCTGGTTGCCGTCGTCGCAGGCCTCGCCGGCCTCGACGATCAAGTTGCCGCAACAGCCGGGCTGAACCTCGTTCAAGCACATACCGGCCGCTTCGCTACAACTGTCCTGGGTGCAGATGTTGTCGTCCGAACAATCGAGCGGCGAACCGCCGCCGCAAACACCGGCGACGCAAGTCTCGCCGGCGGTGCAGAACGCACCGTCGTCACACGCGGTTCCGTCGTTGGCAGGTTGCGGCTCGCACTGATCCGCCACCTCGTTGCAGATGCCGACGTTGCAGGAGCCGGTGAACACCGAGCAATCGCGCGCCCCGCCGCCGACGCAGCTTCCGCCGCTGCAGACGTCGCCGTCGGTGCAGAACTGCCCGTCCTCGCAACCCAGTCCGTCGGCCGCTCCGGCATCTTGCACACAGGCATCGGCGTCTTCGTCGCACGAGTCGACGGTACAGGCGTTGCCGTCCGCGCAATCGCGAGCGACGCCGACGCACGAACCGGCGCTGCATTGGTCCGAAACGGTGCAGAACGAGCCATCGTCACAGGGCGTCGCGGCGCAATCCGGGTCGGCGCAATCGGCGAGACTATCGCCGTCGTTGTCGACGCCGTCGTCACACACCTCGAAGCTGACGTCGACGGTGATGCTGCACAGCGTCTGCGCGCCACAGTCGTCGAGCGCGTTGAAGACGACGACGTGTTGTCCTTGCTGACCGGCCGTCGGTGTCCAGGAAAACGACGAGGTTGCCGGTTGTCCGCTGATCGGCAACCCGGGGCTCATCACCGCGCCGGTCGGCAGTCCGGTCACGTTGAACTCGACGTCGACCAGGTCCGGATCCGAAGCCTGCACCGGGAAGGAGAGGTTGTTGCCGGGGTTGATCGACAGTGTCGAGCCGCACGCCGGGGTCGAGCCGTCGAAGACGGGCGCGGCGTTGCCGAGCTCGCACGACGGTACCAGCTGGATCAGAAAGTCGAGCGCGACCCGGCTCCCCCCGGGCGCCTCCTCGAGCATGACCTGAGTCGAATAGAGCGTGTTGTAATCGGCGTCGCCGCAGCCGCCGTCGGGTGGCTCGGGACCGGAATCACCCGCCATGCTGCAGCCGGTGGTGTTCCAGGTGTAGAGACCGGTGTTGGCATCGACGGTGGCCGAGCTCGGGCACTGCGGACCGCCCGGCTGCGACACGATCGCAGCCTCCGACGGCGTCGCCAGGCGAAACGTGACCGGATCGAGGTCGTCGTCCGACACCGGAATCGAGAACTGGCAGATCCCGCTGTCCGGGCAGATGACGATCGGCGGTAGATTCGACACCGGAGAGCTCTTGCCGCTGCCGACGTTGACCACGGTCTCCATGCGGTAATCGCTGTCCGGGTTGTTCATGTGCGCGTTGGGAGCGCGGCAGGCGCTCAAGCGACAGCAGTCGGTGAGCTCGGCGGTGCGATTGCCCGCGCTTGCGTAGACGTGGGTGATCGAGGTGTCGTACGGCGCCGAGGCCGCCGGCAGGCTGTCCGGATCGAGCGCGGTGCCGAACAGCCAATCGTTGTCGAGATCGATCGAGGAGACGAGAAACAGCAGCGCCTGCGACAAGCCACTCGGGCCGCCGATGAGACCGCTCGAATCGCCCGGGTCGAACTTCGAGTTGCCCTGGCGTTCGTGAATGACGTCGCCGACGCCGGCGCGCCCGTCGGGCCCGGTGCAGGGAATGTCATTCAGCGTCGCGGGATCGATACAGCGGTCGTTGAAAGTGTTGAACGCCGAGCGCCGCCACACCGCCTGGACGTTGAAGTCGATCGCGTTCGGATCGATGTCCGTGCGCGACACCCAGGTGACGTGCGAGTAGCGCAGGTGCGTCGCCGAAGCCGGCATCGCCATCGACGATGCGAGCAAAGCCAACGCCATCACCGCAAGGACGCGGCTACCCCCGAATTCGCCGCCACGCGCATACGGCGCCCGGCGCGAAATAAGTTGCTGTGACATCGTTCCCCCCGGAATCGAGCCTTGAGCCTTCTATGTCGAACGTTCGAATTTGCGCCCGCCACTCTCGCTCAGCTGCCACCCTCAAATCAATCCGACTGCCCCCCACTATAGAAGCGATCGTCGAGATCGCTCTCGCCCACCGGCCAGGCGCGATCTCGAAGAGTGGCGACCTGCTTTGTCACGGTCTCCGCCATGTAGCCTTGTCGACGCCCCTAAAGTCAACAAAAAATCAATGTTTATCGAGGTTTTTTGCCGACAGGGCACCCGCCTGGCGATTCCGCCAAGCGTCTGGTCAGGAGCGCTCGACGAGTCCGTCGGTCAAACGCCGCCGCAGCCCGCCAAAGGCGCCGTTCGACATCATCACCACCACGTCGCCGGCAGCGACCTCCGCCAGAACGGTTTTTGAAATTTCCGTGGCGTCGGCCGCGACCGAAGCCGTGCAGCCACTCGCGCCGAGATCTGCAACCAGCCGAGAAGTCGACAGTTCCTCCTCCGGCCGCACGACGTCCGACTGCTTGCGGAAGACCTCGGCGACAATCACGCGGTCGGCCAAAGCCAGCGCCTCGGCATACGCCTCCTGGAAGACCGCCCGCCGGCTGGTGTTCGAGCGCGGCTCGAACAAGGCCCACAGCCGCCGCTCGGCGAAGCGCGCCCGCATCGCCTCGAGGACACCGCGCACCGCGGTCGGGTGATGCGCGAAATCGTCGTAGAGAGTCACACCCCCCCATTCGCCGACCAACTCCTGGCGCCGCGCGACACCGCGAAACTCCTCCAACCCAGCGGCGACTTCGTCGTGACGCAGGCCTTCGGCTCGCGCCAGCGCATAGACGCCCATGGCGTTCCAGACGTTGATGTATCCGGGCGCCCGCAACGCGACCTCGCCCTCGCGACCGCCGCGACGGTAGATCGAAAACACCGTTCGCCCCCCGCTGTCGTGCAAGTCTGCGTAGGTCCAGTCCGCACCCTGCGCGGCGAAGGTCTCGACGGCGCACTGCTCGCCCTCGCCGGCGACCGCCACCGCTTCGGGGAAGCTGGCGTTCACCACCAGCGGAGCCGCCGCGGGCAGCAGCGCGACCAGCTCGCGAAACGACTGCTTGATGGCGTCGAGATCGGCGTAGATGTCGGCGTGATCGAACTCGATCGCGGTCAGGATCGCCGCCGCCGGCCGGTAGTGGACGAACTTCGGCCGCTTGTCGAAGAACGCGCTGTCGTACTCGTCGCCTTCGATGACGAAGTGCTCGCCCCCGCCGAGTGCGAAGTTGCCGCCGAAGTCGAGCGCGTGCCCCCCCACCATCATGCTCGGGTCGCGTCCGGCGCTGCGCAGAACCGTCGCCAGCATCGCCGTCGACGTCGACTTGCCGTGGGTGCCCGCCACCACCAGAGACCGCTTCTCGGCGAGAAAGAGCTCGCCGAGCGCCGACGGCATCGACCGATAGGGGATCGACGACTCGAGCAGCGCCTCCGCCTCGGGGTTGCCGCGCGAGATCTTGTTGCCGACGATCACCAGATCGGGACGCGGCTCCAGGTTCTCGGCGCGATAGCCCTCGATCACCTCGATGCCGAGATCGGCGAGCACATCGCTCATCGGCGGGTAGACCTGTTCGTCCGAACCGCGCACCCGCGCCCCGCGCGCCTTCAGCAAACCAGCCAGGGCGGTCATGCCGACGCCGGCGACGGCGATCAGATGCACCGTCTGCAGGCCGTCCCAACCGACTTCGCCGCGGCCGATACTCGCCGGACGCTGATTCGATTCGGCTGCGCTCATCGCCGCGCGTCCAGCTCTTGGTTGATGCAGTCGTGGATCATCGGTCGAAACTCCCGGATCTGGTCGTTGTCCCGGCTCGGGTGAACCCGATTGGTGAGAAGAATGACGTGGCAGTCGCGGTCGAGGTCGATCCAGATCGAGGTGCCGGTGAACCCCAGATGCCCGAAAGTGTTGCTGGAAAAGCCGCTGCCGGCTCTCGACCGCTCCGGCGCCGGTGTATCCCAAGCCAGTCCCCACGTCGAATCGGCGACCGCGCCGTCGATCTTCCAGAACTCGCGGACCACCACGGCCGGGACGATGTCGTCGCCGCCGCGCCAGGCATGGCGCAGCCGCTGCGCCAGGCGGTCGAGGTCGCGTGCCGAGCCGAACAACCCCGCGTGTCCGGCAACTCCCCCCATCGCGTAGGCGTTGTCGTCGTGAACCTCGCCGCACAGCACGCGGCCCCGCCACGGGCAGCGCTCGGTCGGCGCGATTCCGTCGCCCGTCGGTGGCCCACTGGCCGACCGATCGATCGCCAGGAAGGCGGTCGAGTCGAGCGCCAGCGGCTCGAAGATGCGCTCGCGGCAAAACCGATCGAGCGACCTGCCGGAGATCTCTTCGATCGCCGCGCCGAGCAGCATGAAATCCAGATCGCTGTACAGCGCTCGCGCCCCGGGCGCGGCCTCGAGCTGCTCACCGCAGATCTCCCGGTAAACGTAGCGCTTCGCCGACTCGCTGCCGAGGAAGCCCGCCTCGCCGCGCTGCTCGATGTCGCGGATCTCGCGGAAGAATGGGCGCCACGCCGCCAACCCCGAGCAATGGCTGAGCAACTGGCGAAAGGTGACGGTCCCCTTGTCGTGCTGCGCGAAGTCGGCGAAGAGCTGTGCCACCGGATCGTCGAGGCGCAGCGAGCCGTCGGCCACCAGCATCATGATCGCGACCCCGGTCGCCAGCGGCTTGGTCAACGACGACAGATCGAAGACGGTGTCGACCTGCATCGCGCTCGGCTCCGGCTCGATCGCGCGGTTGCCCCAGGCGCGCAGTGCGACCTCCTCGCGGTCGCGCACCAGCAGCACCGCGCCCGGGAAGACCCCGCTCTGCACCGCCTCGGCGAACGCCAGGTCGACCGGCGATCCGGGCTCGATCATCGCGACAACCTGCCTGCGCCGGTCCGAGTCGGGATCACGCCGCGCTCAATCCGAAAACGGGGATTCGAGGAAAGTCACGTTCTGGCCGGCAAGTCGCGCCCGCGCGCCGAACGGGAGGGTGGCGCAGCCATCGCCGTGGCCGCTCGGCACACCGACCATCACCGGGTACCCGCAACCGGCGAACTGACCGCGAATCACGTCGATCACCTTCACGCTCTCGTTGGCGTCGGCGCTGCACCCGGTCATCTCGCCGAAGATCACGCCGGCGACGCCCTCCAGCTTCCCCGCCTGGCGCATCTGGGTCAGCATCCGATCGACGCGAAACGGCTTCTCGTTGACGTCCTCGAGAAAGAGGATCTTGCCCTTGGTCTCGATCTCGAACGGCGTACCGAGCGCCGCAACCACGGCCGAGAGGCAGCCCCCGGTCAGCGGCCCCTCCGCAGTTCCGGGCTCGACGATCGAATGGCCGGCCAGGCTCCAGCCGGAACGATCTCCCGACAGCAGCGCCAGCAGCAGCGGCAGCGCCTGCGGCTGCCGTTCGAAGTCCGACACCATCGGCCCGTGGAAGGTGACCAGATCACAACACTGGGTCAGGTAGGTGAGCACGAAGGTGAGATCGCTGTAGCCGACGAAGATCTTCGCTGCGACCTCGCCGAGCTCGCCGGCGAGCAACGGCAGCAACCGCCCCGACCCGTAACCGCCGCGAGCGCAGATGATCGCGCGCACCGCGGGGTCGTCGAGCATCTCCATCAAGTCGTCGGCCCGCTCGCGGTCGGTTCCGGCGAGATAGCCCTGACGGCGAAAGACGGCATCGCCGATGCGAACCTCGTACCCCGCCTGGCGCAGGATGCGCGCTCCGGACTCGACCGCCAGCGCGTCCGGCGCAGCCGCGGGGGCAATCACGGCGATCGTGTCGCCGACTTTCAGAGGTGGTGGTTTCCGCACGCCTGCGCCCCTTCAGCCAACCCGACGAACGTCGCGACCCGCTGCAGCGGCTGGCCCGCGCGCCGACGACACCCGTCTCCTCGGTACCGTCACCCTACCCTCATCCGCGTCTCGACACCAAGCGAGACGCACCACATTGCGCGGCGGCGCTGCGATCAGCCGAAGATCCAAGCCTTCTTCTTCGGCGCGCCGGGCGCGATCACCGACTTGCTCAGTGCGCGCACCTCCGCGTTGATCTCCTCCAGCTCCGCCTTCTGACGAGCCTCGAACTCGTCGAGCTCCTTCTGACGGCGCAGCCGCAGCTCCTCGAAATCGCGCGTCCAGCGATCGTGAAACTCGTGCAGCACCTTGCTGATCTGATTGTGCAGGCTGGTGGTCACGATGTACTGCGCCTTGCAAAAGGGGCAGCGCAGCACGTTGCCGCTGCGCAGGTGCCGGAACAGCACGCCGTAGGTCCCGCCACAGGCGTGGCAATCGATCGGCACTTCCCAAGTGTCGAGCGCCGGCAAATTGAGCGCCGGTCCGGCAGCAGCCGCCGGGGCCGCAGCCGCCGGCGCCGCGGCGGCTGGAGCAGCCGGCGCCGCCGCAGCCGGAGTCGCCGACTCGCCGCTGCTCTCGCGAAAGCGCGAAGGGAAATCGGCTCCGAACTCGGTGCCCGGATGCAGCTCCTTGGCGCGCTCGAGCAGCTGCGCCTCGGTCTCGGGGATGTCCGGATTGGGAATGCAGACATCGACCGGGCACACCGCAGCGCAGGCCTCCTGGTCGTGGAAGCCGACGCACTCGGTGCACTTCTCCGGCACGATGTAGAAGACGTCGGCCGAAAGCGGCGGGTGCATCGAGCCGTTGAACTCCCACTCCACCCCACCCTGATAGATGGCCGTGTTCGGGCATTCGGGCTCACAAGCCCCGCAATTGATGCATTCCTCGGTGATCATCGTTGCCATGGCGCACTCCTCAAGGGAACACAGATAGCAACCTCAAAATCGGCGGGCAATTGGCCCGCGACCAGCGACCACCGGGTCGCGCGGACACGGTCGATTCGTAATGACTCGGCAGCGTGATATACTCCCTGAAATCATGTCCAGCGAAGCCGGCAACGAGAAGATTCTCGACCTGCTGCGTCCCTATGCCGCCAACTGGAGCGGAACGCTCAAGCGCGGCGACGTCGTCATTCCCAGCGAGGAGCTGTCACAGCTGGTCGAGCAGCTGGCGGCGCTGCTCGCCGACCCGGCAACCGGCGGCGCCGAAGCCAGCGAGATCGAGGTCTTCGAGGTCCTGCGGGCGGCCAGCCGATCGGCATCCCTGCAAACCCAGGCGGCCAAGCTGCGCCAGGCGTTTCTCATCCAGCGCCGGCCGCGCTGATCGGCGGCTGGCGATGCGCCGCCTGCTCCTCGCCTGCGCCGGCTTTGCCGCGACACCGCTGTTGGTCTGGTGTTTCGCGAGCCTCGCCGGGCTGGCGCTGGGCCGCGACCTGCACGAGTGGGCGAAGCACGACGCGGCGCACCCGATCACGCGATCGGTGTTGGTGGCGACCGAGCTGCACCGCCGCGAGCAACAGCGCGTGCCCACCACAGACGAGGGCCTGAGCTCGCTGGTACCCGAGTACATCGCGGGGATTCCGCGCGATCCATGGGCGCGACCGCTCATCTATAAGACCCAGGGCGCCGACTGGGCCGATATCGTCAGCCTCGGACGCGACGGCGCTCCCGGCGGCTACGGTCTCGATACCGACGTCAGCGCGCGCTACGGCAGCCCGTCGACGAGCCCGCCGCGACTGATCAACCTGGCGCTGGTCGGACTGCTCGGCCTGCTGCCGCTGGGCGCGTACGCACTTGCCAGGCTGCGGCCGCGCTGGTTGCCGTTGCTCGCCGGAGTCGCCGGGTTCTGGGGCTACGCCGTCTGCATCACGGTCGCCCCCGACGCTGCCGCGTCACTCGGGCTCATCGCCGCGTTTGCCGCGGTCGTCACCGCGTTCTCCGGCGCCTTGGTGTGTGCCCAAAGGCTGCCCGGGGGCCCCGCCATGGCCCTCGCCGGGACCCTGCTCTGCCAGGTCGCCTGCGCCTGGATGATCGGCGCCATCGCCTGAGCCGCGGCCGTGACCAGCGGCCGCGATCGCGCTATGCTGCGCCGCGTGGAGGTGACGGGATGAGGGAAAGATCGCAAGCGCGACCAAACGCGGAGCCGGACGTCATGCAGCACTGCCCCAACTGCGGCCACCGGGGAGTCTGGCAAAAGTGCAAGCTGCTCTGCGACAATCAGAAATGCAGCGTCCACATCATTCTCGCCTGCATCGACTGAGGGCGGTTGATCTGGCCCCGCAGCGGTGCCAGCGTTGGCTGCGTACGGAGATGGCATGACCCCGAAAGCCAAGACCAGCGCCAAAAAATCGAAGCCAGCCGCAAAGCGGACGCCGCGCAAGAAGCGTCCCGCTCCGCCGCAGTCGCTCGGCGAGTACCTGCGCCGACAGCGCAAGCTCGCCGACGTTTCGATCCGCAAGGTGGCCGAGCAAACCGGGGTGCCGATCTCGCTCATCACCGACATAGAAAACGGCATCCGGCAGCCGAGCCGCGCCATCCTCGGGTCACTCGCCGGCGCACTGCGACTCTCCGCAGACACATTGAATCTGCAGGCCGGCGTCCTCGACCCCAAGGCAGCTGAGGAGTCGGACGTCGTGCGCGAGATCGGGCGCGACCCGATGCTGAGCCAGCGCCAGGCAGAGATCCTGGTCGACCTCTACCGAACCTTCCGCGCCCTGAACGACAGCGACGTCTGAGCGCGCTGTCCGGCTCGCGGGGCGGCGGCCCACCGGGCTACCGCCACGATTCGAGCATGGCCGCACGTAGTGAAGCAAAAAACGAGCTACTGAAAACGACGGTGCTGTCCGGCCTCGTCGAGCAGGCGCGCGGCTGGCTGGCCAAGCCACCCAGCCGTCTGCAGTTGCGCGGGCTGCAGCCGGCTGCACGGGCGCTGGCGATTGCCCGCTGCCACGCCGCACTCGGCCGCCCGTCGCTGGTGGTCGCGCCGAGCAGCCGCGACGTCGAACGCCTCACCGCCGACCTGCGCCTTTTCCTCGGCGAGCTCGACGACGCCACCCCGCTCGACCGCAAGGTGTCCGCCCTACCCGACTGGGAGGTCGGCGTGTTCGAGGACCGCTCGCCGACCGGCGAGGTTCTCGCGTCGCGCCGCGAGGCGCTCTACCAAATGCGCTTCGGCGACGCGCCGCTGGTCGTGACCACCGCCGAGGCGCTGCTGCTGCGCGTGCCGTCTCGCGAACGGGTCGCCCGGCAGCACGCCTACATCGTCGAGGGCGACGAGATCGATCGCGACGACCTCGTCGCAAAG
This sequence comes from bacterium, assembly GCA_030430165.1. GTDB lineage: Bacteria > Desulfobacterota > Binatia > HRBIN30 > CADEER01 > CADEER01. The sequence continues at coordinate 36,011 of JAUIGL010000049.1, forward strand.
CTGAGCAGTTGGGGATACCACCGCGTGCCGATCGTCGAGGACCGCGGCGAGCTCGCCGCCCGCGGCGACATCATCGACGTCTTCCCCTCCGGCTACCCGCAACCGATCCGCATCGAGCTGTTCGGCGACGTCGTCGAACGCCTCCACTACTTCGACATCGTCAGCCAACGGCTCGGCGCCAGCCTCGAAGAGGCGTTGCTCCTGCCGTTCCGCGAGATCGACCTCAGCGGCGCGAGCGACATCGACACCCGCCGGGCCATCGAAGCTCGCCTACTCGAGCTCGACGTCGACCGGAACGAACGCGAAACCATCCTCGAAGGGCTGGCCAGCGGGACGGCGTACCCCGGGCTGGAGCTCTGCCTGCCGTACCTCGAGCCCGACCTCGAGCGGCTCTCCGACCACCTGCCCGACAAGACCCTGGTGTGGATGGACGCGGCAGGCGAGGTCGACGCCGCGCTCGATCGCATCTGGGCGGATATCGAACGCCGGGTCGCCGAGCGCACCGAGGAACATCGATTCTTCCCTCCCCCCGAGTCGCTCTACGTCCGCCCGTCGGAATGGCATGCGGCGGTCTCACCGCACCGCGTGATCGAGCTGGAGGCACTCGACGTCCTTTCTTCGGACGACCAGCGCAAGCTCGCCTTCCGCTGCTACCAGACCTCCGAGCTGCGTCCCGAGGGCGGCCACCGCAGCGCTTCCGGGTTCGCCCCGGTCGCGGCGAAGCTGCGCAGCTGGGCCGACCAGGGCACACAGTCGGTCATATTCGCCACCAGCACCAACCGCCTGCAGAAACTGGTCGGCCTGCTGCAGGGCCACGGCGTCACCCCGCGCGTCACCGACGAAACCATCGCCGACCTGCCGCACGCGCCGGGTACGATCACCGCGGTGCGCGGCCGCCTCTCCGAAGGCTTCCGCCTGCCCGACGAAAATCTCGCCGTAATCAGCGACGCCGACATCTTCGGCACGGCGCGCAAACGCGCGGCGCGGCGCGTGTCGGCTTCGCAGCTGCTGAAGAACCTCGACGCGCTGAAGAGCGGCGACTACGTCGTCCACCTCGACCACGGGGTCGGTCACTACAAGGGACTGACCCATCTCAAAGTGGCCGACACCGAGGGCGACTACCTGCACCTGGTCTACTCCGGCGGCGACAAGCTCTACCTCCCGGTCGACCGCATCAACCTGGTGCAAAAATACGTCGGCGCCGACGGCACCGCTCCCAATCTCGACAAGCTCGGCGGCGCGAGCTGGGACAACGCAAAGCGAAAGACCCGCGAGTCGGTGCTGGCGATGGCGCGCGAGCTGCTCGGCATCTACGCCGCGCGCCAGCTCGACGAGCGCACTCCCTACGGCGAGCCGGACGAGCTCTACCGCGAGTTCGAAGCTCGCTTCCCCTTCGAGGAGACCCCGGACCAGCGCCAGGCAATCGACGACGTGCTCGCCGACCTCGGCGGCAGCAAGCCGATGGACCGCCTGGTGTGCGGCGACGTCGGCTACGGCAAGACCGAGGTCGCTCTGCGCGCCGCCTTCCTCGCGGCGATGAACGGCGGCCAGGTCGCCGTCCTGGTGCCAACCACCGTCCTCGCCCACCAGCATGCGGAGACCTTCCGCCGGCGCTTCGACGGCTACCCGCTGGTCATCGAAACGCTGTCGCGCTTTCGCACCAACGCCGAGAACAAGGCAGTCATCGAGCGCCTCGAAAAAGGCACGGTCGACGTCGTCATCGGCACCCACCGGCTGCTGCAAAAGGACGTCGCCTTCAAGAAGCTGGCGCTGCTGGTGATCGACGAGGAGCACCGTTTCGGGGTTCGCCACAAGGAGCGGATCAAGGAGATGCGCACCGAAGTCGACGTCATGGCGATGACCGCGACGCCGATCCCGCGCACCCTGCAAATGTCCTTGTTCGGCATCCGCGACCTCAGCGTCATCGAGACCCCGCCGGTCGACCGATTGGCGATCCGCACCTACGTGACCCGCTTCGACGACGACACCATCCGCGAAGCGATCATGCGCGAGCGGGCGCGCGACGGGCAGGTCTTCTTCATCCACAACCGGGTCGAGAACATCGAGCTGATGGCCGATCACGTGCGCAGGCTGGTGCCCGAGGTACGGGTCGGCGTCGCCCACGGCCAGATGGCGGAAGGCGAGCTCGAAAAGATCATGTTCCGCTTCATGCGCGCCGAGATCGACGTCCTGGTGTCGTCGGCAATCGTCGAATCGGGCCTCGACATTCCCAACGCCAACACCATCATCATCAACCGCGCCGACCATCTCGGCCTCGCCCAGCTCTACCAGCTGCGCGGCCGGGTCGGCCGTTCGCACGAGCGCGCCTACGCCTACCTGATGATTCCCGGCGAGCACATCATCTCGCGCGAGGCGCAGAAGAGGCTCAAGGTCCTGCAGGAGCTCGACGACCTCGGCGGCGGATTTCGCCTCGCCGCGCACGACCTCGAAATCCGCGGCGCCGGCAATCTGCTCGGCAAACAGCAGTCCGGACAGATCTCGGCGGTCGGCTTCGAGCTATACACGCAGATGCTCGAGGAAGCCGTCATGGAGCTGCGCGGCCAGCGCCGCAACATCAAAGTCGAGCCCGAGATCCAGCTCGGCTTTCCCGCCTACGTGCCGGACAGCTACATCGAAGACGAAACCCAGCGGGTCGCCTTCTACCGCCGCCTCGCCGACGCCGGCAGCAGCCGCGAGATCCAGGAGATCGCCGCCGAGTTGCGCGAGCGCTACGGACCGATCCCTCCTCTGGTGGACAGCTTTCTCCGCGTCATGGATCTGCGGCGGTCGCTCAAGACCTGCATGGTGGTGCGCGCCAACCGGGTCGGCAGCGCGGTCAACCTCCAGTTCCACCCCGAAGCGCCGGTCGACGTCGACCGCCTGATCGCCCTCGCCCACGAAGACCCCGACCGCTTCAAGATCTCGGAGGATTTTCAGCTGCGCATTCGACCGCGGGAACAGGACTGGGACGGGATAGTCGCCGAGATCCAGTCCGTGCTACAGGGTCTCTTACAGAGCAGCTCCGGTGCTGAGCCGGGACGCGAACCAGCGAGTGACAATGCCAACGTCTGACCGAATCCGCTCCGTGCCCTCCGGCCGCCGCCGGCGGCTCCTGTCCTGTCTCGCCGCCATTGCCATCGCCGTCGCTGCCGACGGCGCCGCCGCGATCGTCATCAACCGGATCCTGGCGACGATCGACGGCGATCCGGTCACGCTCTACGAAGTAAAGGCCTTCACCGCCGGCAATCCGCTCGCCGCGCAACTCAACGAACAGAATCCGCAAGCGCTGCTCGACGCGCTGATCACCTCGCGCCTGATCCGCATCGAGGTCGAATCGCGCGGCATTTCGATCGGCGACGCCGAGATCGACAACTACATCAACCAGATCCGGCAGCAGAATCAGCTGACCGAGGAACAGCTCTACCAGGTGATCGCCGAGCAGGGTCTGAGCCGCGAGGCCTACCGCGCCCAGATCCGCGAGGAGCTCGAGCGGGCGCAGCTGATCAACCGCGAGATCCGCGGCAAGGTCAACGTCACGCCGGAAGACATCGAGCGCTACTACGAGGCCAACCTGTCCGACTACGAGCAGTCGCCCGAGGTCACCGTCTCCCACATCATGTTCCGGCTGCCCGAAGACGCGCCGCAGAACGAAGTCGACCGCGCCATGCAACGCGCCGATCAGGTCCACGACGAGCTCGAGGACGGCGAGGACTTCGCCGACCTGGCTCGGCAGTACTCCGAGGACCCGGCGGCCGAGGGCGGCGGCTCGCTGGGGACCTTCCGCACCGGCACCATGCTCGACGCGCTCAACGACGCAGTCGAGGACCTCGACGTCGGCGAGTACAGCGACCCGGTGCGCAGCAGCGTCGGTATTCACATCGTCCGCCTCGACGCGCGCAGCGACGCCACGCACACACCGGTCGAAGAGCTCTCCGACGGGATCCGGGAGAAACTCTACGCCGAGGCACTGGAGAAGAGGTACGCGCGCTGGCTCACCGAAGACCTGCGCGAACGCCACCACGTCGAGATGATCGAGTGAGGCCGCGGCCGACCCTCGCGGTCAGCATGGGCGACCCCGCCGGAATCGGCCCCGAGGTCACGGTCGCCGCGCTGGCGCGCAGCATGCCCCGGGCCGACGTCGTCCTGGTCGGTGACCCGGAGGTCTGGCGCGAAGCCGTCGAGCGCGCTGGCGCCCCGCTCGAGCTGCGCGACTACGCCCCCGGCGCCAGCCGGCGCCGCCGCTCGATTTCACTGTTTGCCGCCGCCAAGCTGCGCCCTCGCGAGCGCGTTCCGGCGAAGCCGAGCCGCGCCGGCGGACGCGCCGCCTATGCATCGATCGTCGCCGCGGTCGAGCTGATCCGCAGCGGCGCCGCCGACGCGCTGGTGACCGCCCCGATCAACAAGGCCAACCTGGCAGCCGCAGGTTGCTGCGCCACCGGTCACACCGAGCTGCTCGCCGAGCTTTGCGGCGGCGCCGAGGTGCGGATGATGATGGTCGGACCGCGCCTCCGGGTGGCACTGGTGACGACCCACCTGGCGATCGCCGACCTGCCCGCGGCGATCGAGCGCGGCGGCGTCCGTCGCACCATCGAAATCGCCGACCGCGCCCTGCGCCAGCACTTCGCCATCGCTGCGCCGCGCATCGCCGTGACCGGACTCAACCCCCACGCCGGGGAGAGCGGACTCTACGGCCGCGAGGAAATCGACGTGGTCGGTCCGGCGGTGCGCCAGGCGCGCCGCAAGGGGATCGACGTCACCGGCCCGATCGCCGCCGACACCGCCTTTCCGATCGCCGCCGGCGGCGCCTTCGACGTCGTCGTCTGCATGTACCACGACCAGGCCCTGGCCCCCTTCAAGCTACTCCATTTCGACGACGGCGTGAATTTCACCGCCGGGCTGCCGTTCGTCCGCACCTCGCCCGATCACGGCACCGCCTACGACATCGCCGGCCGCGCAATCGCCCGCGCCGACAGCATGATCGCGGCGATCGAGACCGCGGCGCGCTGCGCCGGCGCGGCGCCGGGCCGGCGGGGCGCCGCCGTGGGCACCTTGCATTCGACCGGCGAAAAGCGGAAGTAGTCGAGGTTCGCGCCGGCCACACCCGGGCACCACGAGGAGGTCAGAAGCATGGGCAAGGACGCCTTCGAAGATCGACGCAAAGCGCTCGAGGAATCCTTTTTCCGCAAGCAGGACCAAGAGCTGCTGCAGGCGATGCGGGAGAAGCGGAGCCAAGCCCACGACCGCGCCAGGCTCAGCGAGGCGACCGGTATCCTCGACGAGAAGGTCCTCGACGACCTGCTATCGCAAGGCGTCGACGCCGCATCGACCAATGCCCTGGTGGTCGTACCTCTGGTATGGGTCGCCTGGGCGGACCAGAAAGTGGACGACAGCGAGCGTGCGGCGATTCTGCAGGCCGCCGAAAAAGAGGGGATTACCAAGGACTACCCCGCGCATAAGCTGATCGAATCCTGGCTCAAAACGCGGCCGAGCCGCGAGCTGTTCGACGCCTGGGCTCGCTACACCAAGACCTTTGCCGACAGTCTGGGAAGCGAATCCGCCACCAGGCTGCGCGACACCGTCGTCGGACGGGCACGCAGGGTGGCCGAGGCAGCCGGCGGAATCCTCGGACTGGCCTCGGTTTCGGATGCGGAAAAGCGAGCCCTCGAGCAGATTTCCGAGGCTTTCGACTGATTTTTCGGGTTTGCCCAGCCGGTCGGCGGTGTGCTAAGCCCGCCGAAACCGCTGGGAAGGGCGACAGACCCAAACCTGGCTCATACGCGACGCGGGAGGGGCAGCGGATGAGGATGACCGGTTCGCACGGCAACGGCGCCAAACACTTCGCCCCGCTGCTGCTCGCCGCGATCTGTATGGTCGCGGTGGGATGCGCTCCGACCAAGCCTCGTCCGTCGCGCACCGACGTCGCCTACGGCGGCCGCTCCGACAGCCGGCGCCGCGCCAAGATCAGCCCGCACGCGGCGCGCGCGGCGCGCGACGCCCTGGTCCAGGAAGCCATCGCCAAGCGCCTGCGAGAGCACGAGGCGGCCGAGCCGCAGCTGGCTCCAAAGCCGAGCCAGATCGCCGCCGAGCACGACCGCGTCGATCACTTCGTCCGTCACTACACCGAGGACGATCGCTGGGTCGTCCCGCAATCCCTCGAACGCGGCCGGCCCTATCTGCCGATGATTCGCACCACTCTCGAAGCCGCCGGCGTGCCGCGTGAGATCGCCTATCTGCCGGTCGTCGAGAGCCGCTTCACCAGCTACGCCCGATCGGGGGCCGGCGCCGCCGGACTCTGGCAATTCATGCGCAGCACCGGCCGCCGCTATGGCCTGCGCGTCGACAGTTGCGTCGACGAGCGCCTCGATCCGGTGCTCTCGACCCGGGCCGCCGCCAAGTACCTCGCCCGCCTGTACGACCACTTCAACGATTGGCACCTGGCCCTCGCCGCCTACAACGCCGGCGAAGGCCGCATCGCCCGCCTGATGCGCAAACACGACGCCGAGGACTATTGGGAGCTGGTCGACCGCGGCCTGCTGCCGCGCGAAACCGCCGACTTCGTCCCCAAGCTGATCGCCGTCGCAACCATCGCCAAGGACCCGAAACAACCCCGCATCGCCCGCGTCGCCAGCGCGGCCGACGACGAGACGACGCGGTGGCCGGTACAGGCGCCGATCAGCCTGAAGACGGTCGCCAAGCTCGCCGGGGTCGATCGCCAAGCCATCGAACAGCTCAACCCCTCGCTGCGCTGCGGCCGCGTCCCGCGCGGCGGCTATGCGGTGCGGTTGCCGCGACAGCAGGTCGCCGCCTTCGAGAACGCCTACACCTCGCTCGACCCGCAGACCCTGGTCTACGGCGATGGGGTGCACCGGGTCCGCCGCGGCGAGAGCCCGGCCTCGATCGCCCGCCTGTACGGCATCTCGGTGCGCGACCTGATGCGCGAGAACGACATCCGCAACCCGCGCCGGTTGCGCGTCAACACCCGCCTGCGCATCCCCGACCCGATCTGACCGGTTCGCCGCGGCGCCCATCCCGCCCAGCGCGCGAGCCCCGGCGGAAAATGCCGGCGCGCGCCACCGCGCGAGGGCGCGGGAGGCGCTCCCTGGGCGCACTCATATTGACTCCGCTCGGGTGCTCGTAGATGCTTGCCGTTTAACGTGTTCCGGTCCCGGAGCGCGTTTCGAGCAATCACCCATCGCGGGCGGAGGACTCCAACAGGCGCCTGCGGTTCGACTTTTTTCCCCACGACAGGAGAGAACGATGCCCGATCTCGTGCCCGTACACGGCGGCCTCGACGCGCCGGTTTCGCGAACGATTCCCCTCTCACGCCGACAGAAGTTCTTCAGCGACGTCGCCGGACTCCCGAAAATCGAGGTCACGCGGGCCGATCTGTCCACCGTCTACCGCATCGCCGACGGCACCCTGTCGCCGTTGACCGGGCCGATGGACGAGGAAACCTGGCACCACGTTCTCGACAACGAGTGCATCGAGAACGGCTTCCGCAACTACGCCTGGACCGCGCCGGTCTCGTTCCCGGTCACCGACGCCGAGGCCAAGGCCCTGTCGGTCGGCCAGCACGCGGCGATCGTCCACTCCGGCGATCCGGTCGCGGTTCTCAAGGTGAGCAGCGTGTTCGCCTGGGACAAGCCCAAGCACGTCGAGAAGTTCTACGGCACCACGCGCACCGACCACCCGGGCGGTCACATGATCGTCGACGACGAGCGCACCCAGCTGGTCGGCGGCGAGATCTACGCGCTGCCGCAGCCGGTCGATCCGACCTACGGCCACCTGGTGATGTCGCCGCGCCAGACGAGAACCCTGATCGCCGAGCGCGGTTGGGAACGGGCGCTCGCCTTCCAGACGCGCAACCCGTTGCACCGCGCACACGAGTACGCGCTGGTCGCCGGGGTCGAAAAGCTGACCGGGCAGGGCTTCCTCGCCGGCGCCGTGCTCAACCCGCTGATCGGCGAGCTCAAGGGCGACGACGTCCCGGCCAGCGTGCGCATGCAGTGCTACCGCGAGCTGCACGACCGCGAGCTGCTCGGCGAAGGCGACAAGGACGAGGCGCTGTGGAAGCAGCGCGGCTACGACCTGACCGAGGTCTTCGAGCTGGTCGGCCTCGACATCAAGATGCTCTACGGCGGCCCCAAGGAGGCGGTGATGCACGGCGTCTACCGCCAGAACCACGGCTTCACCGACATCGTCATCGGCCGCAAGCACGCCGACGCTCCGTTCGACGACGGCGAAGCGATCTGGGGTGACTTCGACGCCCAGGAGATCTTCAACGACCTCAAGGGCGACCTCCGCATCCAGCCGTGCAACATCGGCTTCGCCGCCTTCTACGAAAGCCTCGGCCGCGTCGACCTGATGGAAAACCACAAGGACGAGAAGCCGGTGTTCATCTCCGGCTCGAAGGTGCGCGAGCTGCTCACCTCCGGCGAGCACCCAGACGCGCGCATCCTGCGCCCGGAGATCGCCGACATCCTGATCGAGTACTACAAGTCCAAGTGAGGTAACGGGGGCGGCGCCGGCGCCGCCCCCGCACCCCGCCGGCGCGAGCCGCAGCCGGCGGCGAGCGGTCGCGCTGCTTGACCGCAACCGGACGAGAAGCACTAATGCCGGCCGATGGACGGGCGCGGAATCCAATCCCTCGGCGCGTGCGGGTCTGAGCAGAGAGCACCAGCGGCGCAGACACCCGAGCCGGCAACGCCCGAGATCGACCACGCGGGCGCGCCGAGCGGAGCTCGCTGAGCCTTGCCCGACACGCCGACCGCAAACCAGGGCGGCCGCTCCGTCGGCTACCAACCAGCGCTCGACGGACTCCGCGCCGTCTGCCTGGTCGGCGTCCTCCTCTTCCACGCCCCGTACCCGTGGATGTCGGGCGGCTTCCTCGGAGTCTCCACCTTTTTCACGCTGTCCGGCTTCCTCATCACCAGTCTCCTGCTGAGCGAGCGCGAGCGCAGCGGCGGCATCGACTTTGCCCGCTTCTGGGAACGGCGCCTCCGCCGTCTCGGCCCCGCCCTCTGGCTCGGCATCGCCGCGATCGTCGCCAGCAGCCCGCTGTGGATCGCGGAAGCCCCGCGCCTGCAGCTTCCTTGGGACGCCGCATCGGCCGCCATGTTCTTTTCCAACTGGCGCTTCGCCACTCCCGAGTACGCCTACGCCAACCTCTTCGACACCCCCTCGGCGCTGCAGCACACCTGGTCGCTTTCGATCGAGGCGCAATTCTACCTCGTGTTCCCGGCGCTGCTGCCGCTCGCGTTGCGCTGGCGCGCCGCGCCGCTGGTAGCGATCCTCGCGGCGGCTTCCGTCGCCGCCTGCTGGCACTACACCGTCACCACCGAAGCGACCTACCGCAGCTACTACGGAACCGACGCGCGCGCCGCCGAGATCCTCGCCGGCGTGTTGTTGGCCCTCGTCTGGAACCGCGAGTCGACCCGCCGCTTCGCCGCTCGGCCAGCCCTCGCCGCCGGCGCCGGCAGCGCGGCGCTGGCGGCGATCGTCGCCATTTGGGTCGTCACCGAAGTCGAGTCGGCGTGGCTCTACCGCGGCGGCTTCGGCGCCTACGCGGTGCTCTCGGCCGTGGTCGTCGCAGCCGCGGTCGCGACTGCAAATCCATTCGGCCGCTTGCTGTCGCTAGGCCCACTGGTCTGGCTCGGCCGCATCTCCTACGGCGCCTACGTCTACCACTGGCCAATCTTCCTCTGGCTCAGCCCCGAGCGAACCGGGCTCGAGCTGACCCCGCTGTTCGGCCTGCGGGTCGCGGTCACCCTGCTCGTTTCCGACCTGTCCTACCGGTGGCTCGAGGAGCCGGTGCGCTACGCCCGGTGGAGCGTCGGGCGACCGCGCGTCCTCGGACTGGCGCTCGCCGTGCCGGCAGCGGCCTTCCTCGCCGCAACCGTTCTCCGGCCGGGAGGCTGGGCGAGCGACGATTCCGCATTCGCCGAGCCCGACCCGACACGCGTTGCGGCGCTGGTATCGCGCTCCGTCGACCTGAAGTTCGCCATGTTCGGCGACTCCTCGGCCATCACCTTGCTGCCTGGAATCGGCGAATGGCTACAGGAGAACGGCATCGAAACCATCCAAGGGAACATGCAGATCGGCTGCTCGATGCTCGAAGACGGCTTCCGACTCGGCATGGCCGGGTGGGCGCGAAGCATCCCCAAGTGCCGCGGTTGGCTGCGCAACTGGCAGGACGCAATGCGCGCCGACCGCGCCGACATCGGCATCGTCCTCACCGGCGTATGGGACGTTCTCGATCGCAAGCTACCGGGCGAGAACCAGGTACGCAGCCTCGGCGACCCGGTCCTCGACGCCAAATTCCAGCAACGCGTCGCCGAAACGATCGAGGGAATGGCCGACTTCGGCGTCCAGCTGGTCTGGCTGACCTGCCCCGAGTTGTCGTTCGAGCCCGGCCGCTATCCCTTCGTCACCGCCGACGCGTCGGACCCCGCACGGGTGCGCCGTCACAACCAGTTGCTGCGCGAAGTGGCGGCGCGCTACCCGGCCCATGTGCGGGTCGTCGATCTCGCCGCCTGGGTTGCCGAGAACCCGTGGGGCCTCGCCGACGAGGTCATGCGGCCGGACGGCATTCACTTTTCGATCAAGGCACAGCGAGCGATCGGCCCATCGATCGGTCCCGAGATTCTCGCCGCCGCCCTCGACCTGCCCGCGGCACCGCGCCCCTGACGCGTTCGCCCAGCGCGGCTCAGCGCAGCTTCCCCTCGACGAACGGCACTTCGTAGACTTTGTCGTGGTGGATCGGCCCGTGGCCGAAGTACCCCTCCTCGCCGAACAACTCGCCGTGGTCGGCGGTCACCGTGATGTAGGTGTTGGCGGGGACGATGTCGAAGAGGCGGGCGAACACGCGATCGAGGTAGCGAACGGCATCCACCTGGCGCGCCCGCAGGCGATCGAGCACGCGTTGGTCGAAAGCGAGCGGCTCTTCTTCGGCCTGCAAACGGCCGCCGACCACTTGCTCGTCGAGGTGGCGAAAGACACCGTGCACACCGGAGATCACCGGCCACTCGCTCGGGTCTTCGTCGGGCAGCGCGTACGGATAGTGGGTCTCGCCGACGTTGAGCAGGTAGAAGGACGGGCGCTCGTCGGAGAAGCTCATGCGGTCGAGCATCGCTTCCATGTCGTTGTGCGCCGGCATCAGCTCGTAGCGGTCGAAGTCGTGATTGAGAATCGTCGCCGGATTGAGCACCGGCAGGGAGACGAAGGCGTTGGTCTCGTAGCCCAGGGACTTGAGGAACGTCGGCAGGTAGAGCGAAGGAATCAGGCTGCGGAACTCGATACCGTCGTGGCCGAGGCGTTCGCAATATCTGACGAAGTCGCGCTTGTAGTACTCCGACGCGAACACCTGGGACGGGCTTTGGTGCGGCAACAGACCGATCAGCAGATTGTAGTGCGAGGGCGACGTCCACGACGCGTAGCTCCAGCGCCGCTCGACCGCCCCCAACCGCTGCAGCGTGCGCGGGTTCGCCTCCATCAGGGTGTCGAACCGGCAGCTGTCGAGAACGATCAGGATGTAGTGGTTGGCAGTCACCGGACACCAGCTGGGGCGGTCGAGAGCGGAAGTCGAGGCGACTCTCCGTCCAGACAACACCCAGCTCATATTCCACCGGAAACGAGAAAAGGCCAACCCGGCGAAGACTCCTCGGGGCCGGGGTCGGTACCGCTGTCGGTATCGAATAGCTAAGGCGATTCCGATAGCGATACCGATTCTTTGGGGGATCGTCGGAACCGAGGAACCCCGCCATCGGGTAGTGGGTCAATTTGAACCTCGGGGAGCGATCGAGTTGCCTCGACGGGAATCGAGCTAATCGAACATTCTGCAAATACATCGGTAGGGCTTCGCCCCCATCTGAGGGACCCTCATCCTGACCTTCTCCCACAGGGAGAAGGAAGTTCAGGTGCCTCTCCCTGTGGGAGAGGTCGGCCAAAGGCCGGGTGAGGGTCCCTCGGAGGACCGAGCGTAGCGAGGCTCAGTCTATTTGCGGAAGGCCAGACTGCCCCACTACCACCATCGCAGCCGATGGCATCGCCCTGCGAGACCGGGTAGTTTCGGGCGATGACCACGCGTTGCGCACTGGGACCGATTGTCGCACTCCTGCTCCTCGCCGGCTGCACCGATTCGCCGTCCAAGAACGCGTCTCCGGCAAGCGCGCCCAAGAGTGCAGCCGAGCCCGCGGCAAAGGATGCAGCGAAGGATGCGCCCAGGGGCCCGTTCAAGGTCGCCCTGCTCAGCCCAGGGCCGGTCAGCGACGCCGGCTGGAATGCTCTCGCCTACGAAGGTTTGCTGGCGATTCGCGATCGCCTCGGCGCCGAAGTGTCGCAGGCGGAGACCAAGACCCCGGCCGAATTCGAGGAAGGGTTCCGCGACTATGCGCGCCGCGGCTACGCGCTGGTGTTCGGCCACGGCTTCGAGTTTCAGGAGGCTGCCGCCGCGGTCGCCCCGGACTTCCCCGACACTA
>JAUIGL010000050.1 GCA_030430165.1 bacterium
TCACCCGAGCCAGTGGCCACACTGCGGGTACCACGAGATCCAGAATCCGCCGCAGCGCTATCGGATCATCGACCGCGCGGCACTGGCGGCGCTCCTGGCGGTAGAAGAAGATCAGTTGGCCAGAGTGCAGAATGAATGGATCGACGCGACGCTGCTCGCGGGCAAGAGCGAACGAGAGCCGCAGTGGAGTGCCGGAGTCGCAGTGGGGAGGCGCTCGTTCATCGACGCAGTCAAAGGCGAGCTCGGCTACCGGGGCCGATGCCGACCCATCGAGAAGTGCGATGGTGGGTGGATCCTGCGCGAGTGGGCAGCCCCTTACAATGCCCGTACTGGGGCCGAAATGGCGCCGCTAAGCCGCGGTTAGAGCACGATTCGGGGCGCAACTCGCAGATATTCATGGAGTTGAGCTTGTGACACCAGACGGGACCTACGACGACGGCGATGGAGTCGGTGACGGCGAGGCAAAGGTGCAGTACCAGTACAACGCGACCGACGAGGTCATCGCCACGGTCTACCCGGACGGGGAGATCGTCCAGGCCTCGTACGATGCGAGCGGCCAACCTACGGTGCTTTGCAACACCGCAGGCACGGTCTATGTCTCGTCAGCGCACTACGACCGTTTCGGCCGGCTGACTAGTTTGGAGAAGGGCAACGCGGTGACCGACACCCTGAACTACTACGGGGCCTCGAAGAACAACCGCCTGCAAAGCATCGTCTTCGACGGCTCGAACGCAGCCGCCGCCGGAGGCCCAAGAGAGGTCGACCACTCACAAACGTATCTGTACAACTTGCGCGGTCAGATCTCGACCATCACCGATCCCGCCGTCCTGCAAAGCCTGCCCACCGACAACAGCGCGACCTACGGCTATGACGACCTCGGGCGGCTCAACTATGCGTTCGTCGGAAACAGCGCGACGCACACCTACGACTACGACGAGTGGGGCAACATCACGAAGCGCGGCGGTGTAGCCCTGACCTACGCGCCGGCAACGCTTGGTGTCGAGCCCCACCAACCCACATTGGTGTCGATCAATGGACAGTCGCAAACGGGCGTGCACGACGCAAACGGGAATCGCCTGCGGACGTACTCTGCGGGAGGTGGCGAGCGAGGAGTCGTGACGTACGATGCCGAAGACCGGGTGACGAACATCGACGACTCCGGCGGACCGGTCGTCGACTTCGTGTACGACGAAGGCGGCCAGCTCCGCGCCAAAATCGTAGACGACGGAGGTACGCTGCGCGTCACGCGCTACTACAGCGCATTGGTCGAAGTGCTGCCCGACAACACGAACATCAAGTCCTACTTCTTCGGCGGCCTGCGGGTCGCCAGCGTGCTCGAGACCGACTCGAGTTGGCAGGACCCGGTGGTCGCGTCGCTGTTCGGTGAGTCTTCGGTCCAGTACGCCGCCAATGGCACGATGCGACCGGTGATGCTCCTTTCGCTGACGCCGCTCGGTCAGACCGCGGCGGTCAGCGGAGTCACCCTGCTCTTCGTCGTGCTGTTCCTGATGCCCGCTGCACATCGGCGGCGGGCGGTCGTCGGCCTCCGCGTGTCGCGGGGCCCCGCCCTGGCGCTGACCCTGCTCATCTTCACCGGGACACTGCCCTGGCCGCTCCTCGTGCAACCCGCCGAGGCGTGCACCGGCTGCGACTGTCCGCCGCCGGCTCCGGTCGACATCAGCTACTTCCACTACGACCATCTCGGCTCACCGCTGGCGATCAGCAACGGCAACGGCGAAGCCGTCGAGCAGATCCGCTACAACCCCTACGGCGACGTCCGCGCCCGCTTCGACGGGGAAGGAAACACCATCGGCCCGCCCAGCGCCGACGACGTCCGCTACGAGTTCACCGGCTACGAAGCCGAGCGCAACACCGGGCTCATGTACGCCAACGCGCGGTTCTATGACCCGCTGCTCGGCAGCTTCTTGAGTCACGACCCGGCGGCGGAGTTTTGGAGTCCTTATACGTATGTGGGATGGGATCCCGCCAACGGTACGGATCCGACCGGTGCCTGCGAGCTGGTATGCACGCTCCTTGTCGTAGCTGCTATCGGTTTCGCGGCCTCGGCCATCAACGCGGCTGCAAACGGTGCAAGTTTCGGACAAGCGATGCTTGCAGGCGCAATCGGAGCTGGAACTGCCATTGTTGGATACGGACTCGGGAGTGTCCTGCAGCCGGGACTTGCCTCCGTGATCGAAGTTGCACTCAAAGCAACAACAGAAGTTGCGAAAGAGATCGCGGCAGCCGTTGTCTTTGTTTCTGGTCTTGGACAAGCGGTGCATAGCGCATCAGAGAGTGACTACTCTCAGTTGATTGGCCTCGGGATCGGACTTGCGCTCAGCGTGGTGGCCAAGGGTGCGCGGCCGTCGACCGCGACTGACCCTCAGGCGAATCTATCGAGTTCGTCGACTCGTCTTGAAACGATCCAGACGAACTTTGTGGAAAAAGCGGAAGGGCAGGTGACTACTGGTCTGGAAATCCCGCCACCACCGCAGCCGGAGCCATCTTCGCCTTCCTTCCGAAAAATCGCATTCACGCTCGGGCTAGCTCTCGTAGCGCACTATTCTGAAGTCTTCGCGATGAGACTCCCAGCAGGTTCAGCCGGCAGGGCGTCCCTGCTCGTAGGAGCTACACTATTGCGAGCGATAGGAGGGGCGATCGCGACCACACAAGGGTTCTCGCTTATCGCCGCAGGGGCGACGACCATAGCGGCGTCAGCGGCCACGCCTATCAGTGCAGCCGGGCTGCTGGTTGGCGGAGTATCAATAGGCATCGGCGCGGCCGCGGCCGCCCACGGGGTTTCCGAGCTCCTCCTTGCATCTGACAACATCAGAACGTTAGTGACCGGCAGACCATTCGTGTTCGATAGATGAAGATCCCTTTCCTGGAAGCCGCCGCCGTAGTTTGCGCCATTACTCTTTCCATCTCGATCTCATTCGGAGTCCCCGTTGGGTTCCTCTTGTACTGGCTTTTTTCTGGGGAAAGGCCTCCGCTGGGGTGGTATGTGTTCGTAGCGACCGCTGCCTCGGTGACGATCCTTCTTCTAAGTGTTTATCAAAAGCGCGCCCCCACGCCGAAGCAGTTCAGTGAAACGCCTGGCAACGAGTTGAGCAGCTACATCAGAGCAACAATCGGGATAGCACTCATCGGGTCTGGGACAGTGTCCGGGCTGATCGCGTGGTGGCTTTCTCGGTAATCGAGCGGAAATCATGGGCATGAGACGCTCGCTACCCCCGTTCTGCAAAACCACACAACCTTTTCGAGCTTTCGCGGCACTTGCTGTCTGCAACGTGAACGAACCGCAGGGCAGGATCGAGTGGTGAATCTAGTCGGCATATTCATCGCGGCGTTGTGCGTAGCCGGGCTCGTCCGGGGGCCCAAAGGCAATGTGAAGCTTCTAGCTCTGTTGGCCGGCCTGGCCGTCGCAGCTGCCATCGGGGCAAAGTTGTGGTCCGCGACGGAGCGAGGCGGGTTCGCATGGCACGCGCTGGATTGGGAGCTGACGGCCGGGTACCGCTATCCGGGCGCGATGGTCGCCGTGCTCGTCGCGTTGCCCGTGCTGCATCGCGTCTTCAAGCCCCAGGCCGGGATGGCGCTGCCAGTACTGGCGGCAAGCGCAGTTGCGTCTATAGGTTGGAACGCTGTCCACGTTGCATCGCTGGGCCGCTTTGGTGACTTCGGATGGGTGGGAGCTGGCCTCTCGTTCGGGAACAATGCGATCCAGTTCACCAACTTCCCATTCGGACGCAAGGGAGCCCTGACGCTTGGCAACGTTCAGATCTATCGTAACGCGCGCCCGGGGAAGAGTGACTTCTGGTACGGTGTGTATCAGAATACTGGTCTCCATGAGCAAGCCCACACCTATCAATCGCAGGTTCTCGGGCCACTCTTCCTTCCAGCTTATCTCTTGTCGGGGAACCCCATCAGCGGCAGCAACCCGTTCGAGCGAGCGGCGACAGACTTCGCAACTGGAGCGGGGGGGTGGTGGCCATGATTCGGCAAGTTTACATGTCGCCCTGGATCCTCGTCCCAATGGCAGGGCTCTTACTGTTTGTGCCGCCTGGATGCGATCGGCTCCATGAGCCGGTGGTCTACAATGCGCTCGATTCAGCAGTCGAGCTACGCGTTGAGTGGGAGGATGGAACTGTGTCGTCGGGAACGGTTCCGCCGCGGGAAGTGGTACATATAGGACGACCCGATTCCTCCGTGCGCGCGGTTAGCGTCACCAAAGACGGTGAGGGTCTAATTTCCTTAAGTGGTAAAGAGATCGGAGAACTGGTCATGACGATAGACCGGAATGCTGTCGGATTCGCGGTACAGGATGGCGGTGTTCGAGGGGTAACCGGGGAAGAGCTGAAGCGACTCTACGCTAAGTAGCCCCGTGCTTGTTTTGCGCTTTTTTCGTTGGGGGAAGCGGGGCGGCGGGGATCTGCGTGCGGGGATCTGGCGTGCGGGGATCTGCGGGGATCTGGTGTCACCAGCGAACATGACCGAGATAATTGGATATTGTTTCCCTAGAAGAGTAATCTAGTCGCTTAGAAGCCCAACTTTCGCACTGAAATCGCACCTGCAAGGAGGCGCCGAATTGCCGCGAGCACACCGCTTTCACCTTCCCGGCCGGGTTTACCACATCACCGACCGCTGCCACCGCAAACAGTTTCTCCTCAAGTTCGCGCGCGATCGGCGCGCCTGGGTCAGGTGGTTGTATCGATCTCGCCAGAGATTCGCGCTCTGTGTGCTCAACTATCAGGTGACCTCGAATCATGCGCACCTGTTGGTGCACGACCGCGGTGGAGGTGAGGTTGCTCGCAGCATGCAGCTGATGGCGGGTTGCACGGGCCGTGCCTACAACGCGCGCAAGCAGCGACGCGGTGCGTTCTGGGAGGACTTCTACCATGCGACGGTGGTCGACACCGAAGAGCATTTGGCCCGCTGCTTCACCTACATCGACCTGAACATGGTGCGAGCCGGCGTAGTGGATCACCCGAGCCAGTGGCCACACTGCGGGTACCACGAGATCCAGAATCCGCCGCAGCGGTATCGGATCATCGACCGCGCGGCGCTGGCGGCACTCCTGGAGGTAGAAGAAGATCAGTTGGCCAGAGTGCAGAATGAATGGATCGACGCGACGCTGCTCGCGGGCTAGAGCGAACGAGAGCCGCAGTGGAGTGCCGGAGTCGCAGTGGGGAGGCGCTCGTTCATCGACGCAGTCAAAGGCGAGCTCGGCTACCGGGGCCGATGCCGACCGATCGAAAAGTGCGATGGTGGATGGATCCTGCGGGAGCACCCAGCCGCTTACAGAGCCGATACTGGGGCCAGAATGGCGCCGCTAAGCCGCTGAGAGCGCACGATTCGGGGCGCAACTCGCAGATATTCATGGACTTGAGCTTGTGACACCAGACGGGACCCAGCAGACGGGACCTGACCTCATCACCGAGCTCGGCGGCGCCGATCCACGAGACCGAAAACCGAAGCGAGCCAACCTCCCCTAGATCCCAGCTCCCAGATCCCAGCCCCCACCAATCACTGCCCCGGGTTCGATACCGGCGAACGCGGCGACAAACCGCTGCGCAACTGGACCCGCGCAATCAGATCCCCCTGATAGAGGAGCGGTTGGCGGCGGATGCCGCTGAGCAACCCGGAGGCCGGGGCGCGAACGACTGCGCGCTCCGCGCCGTCGAAGGGGTCGAAGACGTTGCCGATCGGCATGCCCGTCTCGACCCAGGCGCCGACCTGGTGGTTCGAGACGAAGAAGCCGGCGTCCTCGGACACCAACGGAACCGTCTGGTCGACCGAGAACTCGTGGCGATCGTAGTCCGGCTCGCCGAGCTCGAATCCGTCGACGACGCCGACCTGCGCCATGAAATCGACCAGCCCGCGGAACACCGTCGAGCAATGCTCGAGCTGCAGGCTTCCCGCCCGCCCCGCCTGGATGACCAGGTTGACCCCACCGTAGCTCCGCCAGGCGTGACCCAGCGTCGCCGTGAACACCTTGTCCGGCCGCCGTTCGATCACCGCCGGCAGACGCATCTGTCGCGCCGCCTCGCGCTCGTCCTCGGTCGGATCGTACAACCTCACCTGCGGCAGCTCCTCGAAGTCGAGGTTCGAGCTGTGGATGTCGACCCGGTAGTGCGCCCTGCGAGTCGTCTCGACGACGGCATTGGCGATCCGCTGCGTGGTCTCGCCCTGGTCGTAGCCGGGAAACATACGGTTGATGTCGGTGCCGTCGAACGGCCAGCGCCGGCTGCAGTTGTTGAGACCGAAGATGTTGACCGCCGGAATGACCACCACCCGGCCGAGCAGGCGTTGCCCCTGCATCTGCCCCGAGGCGACCCGTTCCAGATACGAAGCCAGGCGCGAGAGCACGAAGACGCCGTTGAGCTCGTTGCCGTGGATGCCGCCGACCAGGGCCACCACGGGGTCGCCGAGCTCGGCTCCGATGTCGTGGTAGGGAACCTCGAAGGGCTCGCGCAGCGGCGCCCGCATCCGCAACAGAGTGCGTGAATCGTTCGCCATCAACTCGCTCCCCCGGCGGCGTTGCTGACGATCCGCGCCATCAACGAGCCCTCGTAGACGACGGGGTACTCGCGCAGGGTGAAGAGGACGCCGTCGGTCGGCGACGTCACCTCGCAACGTACCTCGCCCTGGTCCGGAGAGACGATACGGCCGAGAACCTGCCCCTTCTCGACCTCTCGCCAGTGCTCGACCGAGGGGATGAACAAGCCGGACTCGGCGGCGTTGAGATAGAAGACGTTGTTGTCGTCGGCGGTGATCGGCGCGTGGCCGCGGTGCGGCAGCTCTACCTCGGGCGCGAGGACGCCGAGGTCGCGCGCGAGATGAAGCACGCCGACCAGCAGCTGCTCGGTGAAGGAAGGCGACACCCGCATCCCCACTCCCATCTCGACCACCAGGCAACGCGTGCCGATCGCGTTGAGACTGTGCGCCACGGTGGCCTCGAGCACGGTCAGCGAACCGTGGACCCAGACGACGTCGACGTTGGCGCGCTGCGCCAGCGGAACCAGTGTCGACGCGAAGTCGTGGTTGATGCGAATCTGCGGGATCTCGCGCAGGAAGATGTTGCTGGCGTGCACGTCGAGCACCAGATCGGCCCCCGCCAGGCAGCGCATCGCCGCCGCGGCGATGCGCTGCGGCAACAAGCCGTCGCTGCGGCCGGGGAAGCTGCGGTTGAGGTCGGTGTCGAAGACGGGAACGAAGCGCTGCAGCGAATCGACGCCGACCGGGTTCAACGCCGGGTAGAGCTCGATCGTGCCGCGCAGCGTGCCCGGTGACTTTTGCTCGCGCTGCTCGAGCCACGACGCAAGCCGATGACAGAGGTAGAGCCCCTCGAGCTCGTCGCCGTGGATGCCGGACACCAGAGCGATGCGCGGCCCGTCGCCGCCGCGATAGACCGTGCGCCGGATCTCCGACCGCTCGCGATAAGGCAACTCCAGGCTGAGGATCGAATCACGCAGAACCTCCACGCCCACCCCGCCCGTCTTACTGCTGCTGCGCGCGCAAGATCTGCAGCTCGACCTCGGGCTCGCGGCCTTCGCCGTCGCCCTTGAAGCTTCCGCGCACCGGCGCGGCGTCGAGTGAGTTGCGGCCGACGGCGACGGCGACGTAGCTGTCGTTGACGACCAGCCCATTCGTCGCATCGAACCCGAGCCAGCCGGCACCCGGGATCAGCACCTCGGCCCAGGCATGCGGCGCCCCCGGTTCTTCGGCATCGACTTCTGCATCGTGATAACCCATGACGTAGCGCGCCGGGACACCCCAATTGCGCGCGATCATGATCAGCAGGTGTGCGAAGTCTTGGCAAACGCCAGCCCGGGCCTTGAGCACTTCGCGGAGCGTCGAGTGCACTTGCGTCGCACCGGGTCGGTACTCGAACTTCTCGGTCACCCAGGTCGACGCTTTCTGGATCGATGCCATCACCCCGGCAGCCTGGTCGAGCTGCGGCAGATCGAGATTCGCCTCTTCCAGCTCGTGCGCGCTCGCCTCGACCGACTCCGGGTTGTACGTGTAGTCCCACAGCCGCGGATTCTGCTGCAGCTGATCCCGTATCCAGGCGGGCTCGCTCGCCGGCGTCAGTGACTCGAAGGCGAAGGGGTTCTCGCGCAACGGCTCGACCTCGGTGACCAGCGACACCTCCAGCTCATCGTGCGGCTCGATCAGGCTCAGCGATTGCACCAGGTTGCCGAAGCTGTCGCGGTAGACGCGCGGCTTGGCATCGGGAGACACGGAGATATCGACCGAGTGCAGGCGTTGGGTGGCGTCGTGGCGCGGCGTCAGCCGCAGCTCGACCTGATGCTCCCAGACCGGAGAGTCGAAATGCAGGTAGGTTCGATGCTCAACTCGATAGCGCACATCGCCCTCCCAGATGCGCCTCGAAGTAGTCCTCGATCACGGCCGTGTTCAGCGACGCGATTCCCTCGAGGAACTCCGACAAGAACTCGTGCAACCCGGAGGTGACGATCTCGGTTGCCGAAGTCTCGTCGATCAATGCTTCGAGGTTCGAGAGCGCATCTCCCCATTGGTAGTGGACCGCCGGCGGACCAATCGCCGTCAGCGCGTCGCGAATACGGCTGATGGCGAAGCGCAGCGAGCGCGGGAAGCCGCGGTCGAAGACCAGGAACTCGACGATGTCGACCGGCCGCAACCCGGTTTGGTAGCGCTGTCGATACTCGTCGAATCCCGACGTCGACCGCAGCAATGCCGCCCACTGGTAGTAGTCGAGCGCCGAGCCCACCATCGAGACGTCCGGCAGCAGGATGTGGTACTTGACGTCGAGGATGCGCGCCGTCATGTCGGCGCGCTCGAGAAAGGTGCCGAGGAGATAGAAGCCAAAGGCCTCGCCGCGGGTCATCGTGCTCACCGTAAACCCGTGAAAGCGGGCGACGCCGTCGCGCACCTCGCCGAACAGCGCCGGAGCGCGGTCCTGGGTGAGCTGCTGCTGCATCGCGCGCTCGAGGTGCAGCCACGTGTGATTGATCGTCTCCCACATCTCCCGCGAAATGCGATCGCGAGCGACGCGGGCGTTCTCGCGCGCCAACTGCAGACTGCGCAAGATGGAGTTGGGGTTGCGGCGCTCGCGCGTCAGGAACTGCAGCATGCGCTGCGAGCTGACATCCATCCCGTCGTAGATTTCGTCGTAGAGCTCGGCGCTGCCGGTGATCGACAGCAGTGGCCGCCACTGGTCCCCCTCGGGGATCCGGTCCTCGGCTTCGAGCAGGTAGCGCAGATTGATGTCGAGCAGGCGCGACGTGTTGCCGCAGCGCTCGACGTAGCGGCACATCCAATAACTCGAATCGGCGATT
The DNA here is from genome assembly GCA_030430165.1 of bacterium. Taxonomy (GTDB): domain Bacteria; phylum Desulfobacterota; class Binatia; order HRBIN30; family CADEER01; genus CADEER01. The sequence continues at coordinate 9,318 of JAUIGL010000050.1, forward strand.
CGGCTCAGCATCGACTACCCGCGCACCGTCCTAGGCAAGTACCCAGGTATCCTTGCTGCCGCCCCCCTGGGACGAGTTCACCACCAGCGAGCCCTTGGTGAGCGCGACCCGCGTCAGCCCGCCCGGCACCACCTCGACCTCTTCCTCGCCGCAGATGATGAACGGCCGCAGGTCGATGTGGCGCGACTCGAGCTCGCCGTCGAGGTAGCAGACGTGGCGCGACAAGCCGACTACCGGCTGGGCGATGTAGTTGCGCGGGTCGGCCTCGATTCGGCTGGCGAACTCCGCCCTGGTCGCCGGAGTCGACGAGGGCCCCATCAACATCCCCTTGCCTCCCGACGCCGCCACTTCCTTGACCACCATGGTGCGCAGATTGTCGAGCACGTAGGCCCTCTCGTCGGGCTTGACCATCTGGTAGGTCGGCACGTTGTGCAGAATCGGCTCGTCGCCGAGATAGTAGCGGATGATGTCGGGCACGTAGGTGTAGACCGCCTTGTCGTCGGCGATGCCCGCGCCCGGAGCGTTGGCGATCGCGACGTTGCCGGCGCGCCACGCGTTGATGATGCCGGCGACGCCGAGGATCGAGTCGGAGCGGAAGCACAGCGGGTCGAGAAAGAGATCGTCGACCCGCCGATAGACGACGTCGACCCGGCGCAATCCCTTGGTCGTCTTCATGTAGACGACGTCGTTCTCGACCACGAGGTCGCGCCCCTCGACCAGCTCGATGCCCATCTCCTTGGCGAGAAAGGTGTGCTCGAAGTAGGCCGAGTTGTACGGACCGGGGGTCAGCAACACCACCTCGGCGTCGCCCGGCCAGCGCGGCGACAGGGCGCGCAACGCCTGTAGCAACAGCGCCGGGTAGTGCTCGACCCGGCGCACCCGGTACTTGGCGAAGAACTCCGGCATGACGTGCCGCTCCACCGCGCGGTTCTCGATCATGTACGACACGCCGGAGGGAGTGCGCAGGTTGTCCTCGAGCACCAGATAGCGGCCCGACTCGTCGCGGATCAGATCGGTCCCGCCGATGTGGGTGTAGATGCCGCCCGGAGGATCGATCCCGGACAGCTCGGGAAGGAAGTCGTGTCCGTGCAACACCAGCTCGGCCGGAATGACCCCGTCACGAACCGCCCGACGCTCGTGGTAGAGATCGTGCAGGAAGAGGTTGAGAGCGCGAACCCGCTGCTTGAGCCCGAGCTCGATCGTCGTCCACTCGAACGCGGTGATGATGCGCGGGATCAGGTCGAACGGCCAGACCCGTTCGGTACCGTGCTCGTCGTCGCCGTAGACGGTGAAGGTAACCCCCTCGGCCTGCAGCGCCAGATGGGCTTCGTGCGCCTTCGAGGCCAGGGCGTTCTGACCGGTGTGACGAATGTGATCCCAGAGAGGCTTGTAGTGGGGGCGCGGCTCGAAATCATCGAGATAAAACTCGTGATACGGCATTCGCTCCCGCAGATCGTCGTTTGGGCCCAGCACGATAAGGTTACCCCCGTCGCACTTAGAAGCACGCGCCGTACCAAGTCCGGCCCGGCATCGGGTTCTAGCCAACCGGACCGCTCCCCTGCCCGGGCGACTGCCCCCTGGTTAGGCAACTGCCCGCCACGCGAGCAGCCGGGTAAGCTTGAAACTCGGCTGCAAGTGCTCGATTTGATGTGTCCATCACCGCACTCCCGCCACCTCCGTCATTCCGGCGAAAGCCGGAATCCGCCCTGACAGCCTCGGCGACGAACAAGGTTGGCTACCATCGCTCTGGATCCCGGCTCTCGCCGGGATGACTTCGGTGGGGTCGCCCGCAATCGCAGTCGGGGTTTCTCATCCCCGGCGGCACGCCGGGGGCCCGGCAAACCTAGAAGAAAACGGTGGTCTGCCGCGTAAAACGCGGGCCAGGCGCTCGAAAAAGGCCGCGGCCCGGGCGCGCCTGGCGCCCTCGAGTCGCGGCCCGCCTCAGTCGGCGAGCAACGCCTTGCCGTTGCTGGCGATGCGGCTGGATTCGACCCCGGCCATGCCCAGCTCGTAGACGTCGATGCCGATGTCCTCGATCACCCAATCGACGTCGGTGCAGTCGGGATCGATCGGCAGGGCGAGCAACAGGTCGCCGACGCACTTGCCACTCGGCTTGCAGGGGAGCGAAGCGGTCGCGAACACTTCACTGGCGTTGCTGCCGGCGACCGGACAGTCGCTGGTGGGGTCGGCTCCGTAGTAGCTGTGACCGCGAACCTCGACCTCGACTCCGGTCGGCGCCACGTCACCGGCGTCGCGCAACCGCTTGAGCTTGATCCGCCCCAGCTTGGAGCTGGCCGCCAGCTTCGAGTAGCGAGTGCGCTTCATGGTGGCGATACCGGCGGTGAACGAATAACCGGGAGCGCACGGCCCGGTCGAACACATCGCCTGCACCAACCGCTGCCGGTCGCCGGAAGTGTTCTCGGTCAGCGGCAGCGGCTCGACCTCGCCGACGACGGCGCGACCGAAGCGCGCCAGGGGCGCCGTATCGACGCCAGCTCCGCTGTCGGGTGTGACCGCGATGTCGACGTCCTGAACGATCATGTCGACGTCGCGGCAAGCCGGATCTTCCATTGGGTCGAAGAACAAGTCGCCGTTGCAGCGCAGCGATCCAGAAGAGTCGAAGCAGCCGACGTCTGCCCTACCGAACACACCGCTCTGCACCGTGTTGGCAAGCGGGCAATCGGCCGTAGGATCGTCGCCGAAAATCCGCGTGCCGGACAGCTCGGCGGTCAGCGAGTCGGGCAACAGCGTGCCAACCGAGCCGCCGGCGATGGCCACCGTCTTCAAGTTGACGTTGCCGATCTTGCCTTCGCTGGCGCGCTTGGCGCGCTTCGGCCATTTGACCTGCACCGAGCCGGAAACGAACGCGTACGACGCGTTGCAGGGCCCCGTCGTGCACTGGGCTCGCACCAAGCGATAACGAGCGGTCCCCGTGCTCTTGGTTTGCGCCGTAGACGCGCTGGCCAGCGCGAGCAGAAAAATTGCAGCTGCCGAAAAGACGAACCGCGGTCGTCGGTCGATCATGAGTGTCCTCTCCTCATCCACACCACCGTGCGACAGGGTGACACGTGCCAGCGGCGATGCAACCGGAAATCGGGTAGGGGGTCAGTTGGAAGGAATCGCAGCTGCGTTTGCGAGCGCGCTCGGTACCCGAGCACAAATTCCGTCCCCCCTTGCCAAGGGGGGACTTCAGGGGGGTCAAGCGCCGCGCCGTTGCAACCAGGACAGAAGCTACTTGCGGCGCGACCTCCCCCTGACCCCTCCTTGGCAAGGAGGGGGGATCCGCGGGTGCGTCCGCAAGCGGGTCGGAACGGGCGCAGCGCCGGACCGGCCGGCCCCTACTCACCCGGCTGATCGATAGATCAGCTGAATCAGGGGCAGGACAGCGCCGCGGGAGCGTCCTTGGCCTTGAATACCCCGACCTTGCCGTCCGAGGCCTGGGTATCCTTCTTGACCACGCCACCATAGACGGCGCACTGCTTGGCGCCGCCGATCGTCGCCTCGATCGCGAGACTGCCCTGGCCGGGCTCGTCGAGACTGAACCCGATCTGATCGCCTTTGCAGACCGCCTTGAGCAGCTTGCCGGGCTTGAGAATCACCTTCTTGCAGGGCCCGTTGGCGAGCGTCTTGTCGAGATACTTGTAGCCCTTGGCGCCGGGTGGCTTGCCCAGGCCCTTCCAGCCGGCCGCCGGCAGCGAGTAGGTATCGCTCTCCGTCGTGCCCGGGTTGTACAGCGTCAGCGAGCCGCCAACCGCGGTCGGCCGCGCCTGCGCCCCCGAGGGCGCCGCGACCTCGCCATCCTTCGACACCACCACCAGCTTGCGCTTGCTCGGGTCGCCGTCCTTGTCCTTGAAGACCAGAGTCTTGCCGCTGAGCAGCGCCACGAACTCGGAGTCGCAGGCATTGCCCACCCCGTCGGAGTCGGCGTCGGCCTGATCGGTGTTCGGCGTCATCGGACAGTTGTCCGCTTCGTCGGGAACCCCGTCGTCGTCGCCATCGGCCAGCGTGGTTCCGACCACGACCACCTGGACCGAGCACTCGGTGCCGGTCGGGCAGTCCTCGTCTTCGTTGCACGCGCCCGGCTGGCTGAGCGCGCACAGCTGGCAGTCGGTGTCGTCGGCACAGTTGCGCTGCAACTGCAGGCTGCAGAAGCCGGTGTCGAGGTCGCACAGGTCGTTCTGGCAGAACGACCCCTGGGCGCACATGTCGTCGCCGGGATCGCACGCGATCGGGCTGCCGAGTTGCAGCGGTAGGCAGCGCCCGCCGAGCGTCGGGAAGGCGACCTCGCCGTCGTCGCCGTTGCCGTTGTCCGGATCGTCCAGCGGATCGCCGCCGCCCGGGTCGACCGTGTCGAGGGCGGTCGAGCGATCGCTGCAGAAGTCGTAGACCTGCAACACCAGGCCCTCGAACTCGCCGTCGCCGTTCAGGTCTTGCGTCCCCTGCGACGGCTCGTTGGTGATGAACTTCACCTTGCCGCCGAGCACGCGATACGGCGCGCGCGGGTCGCACTCGGCGATCGTGCACGGAGTCACCGACTGGCCGGAGTTTTGGATCTCGCCGGTCAGCAGATCGAGCACGTGCAGCACACCGTCCAACTGGTCGGCGTCGCCGGTCGCCGCGCCGTTGCTGGTCGCGTTGAGGTTCTGCCCTTGCCCGCTCTCGCTGACCCGGAACGCCACCAGGTGCAGGTCGCCGCAAGGCGACTCGAAGGGCTCGCCGATGACGAACTCCTCGACCGCGAGTCCCGAGTTGCCGCCGGCTGCCGCCTTGGCGTCGTACCACTGCAGCACCCGATCGTCCTGCAACCCGTCGCCGTTGAGCGGCGCGCCCTCGTCGGCCTCCGGAGTCAGGTACACGGCAAAGTCGCCCGACATTTCGATCGTATCGGCGGCGTGTCCGGTGTTGTCCCAGCTGCCCGGGGCGTCCTTGACCCGATGCACCTGCGCCACCAGATCGTCCATGTCGCCATCGGCGTTGTAGAACTCGCCGTCGGCGGACTCGCTCACCAGAGCGCCGACGTACGTCGGCGACAGCGCTACCTGTGCGGCGGCGCGACCGAGATTCGCCGCGGCGCCCTTGTCGCGCCACAGATGCACGACCTCGTCGTCGAGATCGCCGTCGCCGTTGAGCGGACCACCCGGACAGTCGGCAGTGCCGACTGCCGATTCCGGTCGCAGGAAAGCCGCGTTGCCGGCGGCGACGGCGACGTCGCCGGCCGGGCAGAGGGTCGTCATTTGCTCGGCTCCGAGCCGCAGGACCTCGAGCACCGTGTCGTCGAGCTCGCCGTCGGCGAAGAGCAGCGCATCGATCCCGGACGGGTCGGCCGGATCGATGCCGCGCACGAACAGATCGGCGAGGGCATTCCCGTCGGAGCCGTCGAGCACCGCCGCGCTGCGAAACAGCACGACGTCCCCGGCCGCGGTCAGCGCCGCGGTGAAGCTGTCGTCGGGAATCTCCGTTCCATCACTGGCAACGCTGACCCTCTCGTGAGATCCGGTCACCAGGTCGGTGAGCAACACGTCGGCGTCGCCATTGGCGTCGACTGGCCCCACCAAATTGGTCGCCCGGGTCGTCGAAGCGACGAGGCGGCCGTCGTTCGAGATGGCGAGGGGCTCGGTGGTGCCGCCAGTCGCTTCGATGCGACCGCTGGCGAGATTGATGCGGTCGACCTCGCCGCTCAGGCGATCGACCAGGAACGCATCCGACTGCCCATTGGTGTCGACCCGCTTCGCCAGGTTGGTCGCCGCGCTCTGGAAGATGACGTAGCGCCCGTCTCCCGAGATCGACGGCTGGCTCGAGAAGCCGTTCGCCTGTTGCCCCGTCTGCACGTTCAGTCGCTCGGTCACCTGGAGCAGCGTGTCGTAGACGAAGATGTCCTGCTGGCCGTTGGTGTCGACGCCCAGCGGCAGGAGATTGGTCGCGGCGCTGGCGAAGGCGATGTAGCGGCCGTCGTCGGAGATCGACGGGAAGGTCGACGAGCCGTCGGTCTCGCCGCCGCCGTCGCCGTTGCTGATGCGAATCGTCGACACCGAGCAGCTCGGCACCGGCGTGCCGTCGCTGACGCAGCGATCGCGCAGGAAGATGTCATTGTGAAAGTTGAACTCGATCGGATCGGTGAGATTGAAGGCGAAGCTGGCGAAGGCGACGTAGCGCCCGTCGGGCGTGATCACCGGCTGCGACGACCCCTCGGCGGGGTCGCCGCCGAACGGGTCCTCCGAGATTCGCTCCGTCGTCCCCGCCACCCGGTCGCGCACGAAGATCTCGAACAACGAGGCGGGGCCGGCGGTGAACGCGACGTAGCGCCCGTTGCCGGCGATCGCCGGCTCGAGCGCGGGCTGGCTCTCGTTGACGCCGCCTTCGGCGACGCTGATCAGCTCGGTGGTTCCGCTGTCGGCGTCGTACACGAAGACGTCCTCGCAGCAGCCGGGCGGATCGCCGAGCAACGTGCACGAGTTGCAGACGTCGACATCGACGCCCGGAGCGAGAATGTCGGTCGAGGTGCTGGAGAAGGCAACCAGAGCTCCGTCGTCGGAGATCGACCCGCCGGCCTGGAGGCCGTCGGGGGCGCTGCCGTCGAGCGCGCGAGAGACACGCGTCGTCGCGTGCCGCGCCATCGCGCGCTCGGAGGTGCGGGCGAAGACGTAGCCATCGGAGACGACCAGGCTGCGGCCGTTCAAGCGTGGCGCGGGGTCGACGGCGCGCGGCGGGTCGACCGCGGCGGTCAGCTCACCGCCGCCGAGGTCGAATGCGCGCAGGATCGAGTCGGCGTGGTCGAGGTCGCCGTTGAGGTCGCAGTTCTTCTGGTCGAGCTCGGACTCGAGAAAGGCGAGAATCTCCCCTTCCGCCGCCACCGCCGGGAAGCTGAACGGCGGATCGCTGATCCGCGCCCCGGCGCGCGCTTCGGGAGTTCCCGTCAAGCCGCATGCGGCGAGCGGCGCGCCGCCGATCGCGAAGCCGTCGGGCGCGCCGAGCGGCTGGGTCTGTCCGGTTTCACGGCTGCGCAGCACGACCGCGGTGTCGAAGCTGTCGTCGTCGCCGGTGCGGTCGAGGGAATCGATCGATTCGCGCACCGCGAAGGCGCGGATCTCGTCACTGGCTTCGAGCCCGTCGAGCGGCACCGCCAGCTCCGACTTCATCGCATAGCTGACACACGGCGCGGCGCCGCCGCACTCGCCGTCGTCGGCGCAGGTCATCGGCAGGTCGCCCTGGCAGAACCCCGGCAGGGTTCGCGGCAACACCACCAGGCTACCGCCGATGGCAAAGCCGGAGAAATCGAACAGCGCGCCGCACGGGCCGTCGCCGCCGCAATCGGCGTCGACCTGGCACTCCAGATTCGGGTTGCCGACGCACGTGGTCGGGCAGGAGCCTCCCGGGCAATCGGTATCGATCGAGCACGCCTGGTTGTCGTTCTGCCCGCCGGAGCAGCGGCCGTGGCGCCGGCCGACCCGCAGGATCGTGTAGGGCGCATCGGCGGAGCCGATCAGCGACACCGTGTTCTCCTGCATCAAGCTCGGATCGATCACCGGCTCGAAAATCGGCGGCAACTTGCCACCCTCGGGCGTGTAGCTGCCGAGAAATACCTGGTCGGGCACCTGAAACGGCAGCGGCGAATCGATCTGCGCCGTCACCAGTCGCGGCACCGGCACCCCTTCGTCCTCGATCAGCGTGCCCTGCCAACCACAGGGGATGAGAAAGTTGCCGTCGGCATCGAGCGCGGCGCGCACCTCGGTCGCCGAGGCGTTGCACGGTGGCGACGAGTCGAAACAGACCGCGGCGAAATCGTTGGGCGGCGGCAGCGCGGTAAAGCTCGGAAAGGTCGCGTTGGCGACCGCCGTGCCGCAGGCGCCGTCATTGGCGAAGAGCTCGTCGATACAGATCGATACTCCGCCCTGGCTCGCGCAAGGAGTGGTCGCCAGACCACAGGGGATGGGGTCGACCGCGACGCTCACCGCGATCCGCGTCGTGCCGCTGATCGTCAGGTTGTCGTCGGCGCCGAGCAGCTCGTCGTCGCTGTCGGGAAACAGGAAGCTCAAGTTGCGCACGCTGTCGCGGTCGATGATCTGCATGGCGGACTGTGCCGCCGCAAAGCACTCGGCGTTGACGCCGCCGCAGTCGGTGCCGATCTTGGCGTCGACCGCCGTACAGTCGGGATCCGCGGTCAGGACCGCCACGTAGGGAGTCCCGCTCGGCGGAACGAACGCCACCGTCACCAGATGGTCCGCCGGGTTGGCGCTCAACGGCGGCGACGGGTCGCAGTCGCGCAACTGCAGCTCGAGCGCCTCGCCTGGAGCCGCATACGGGCGGTTGGCCGAGCCCAGGGTGCTGTTGAAGCTCTTGATCGTGCCCGGGATCAAATTGCACGCAGCCGTGGCCGGGCCGACGGACGCCGCAAGAAGCGCCAGACAACACAGCAGAGCGAATGAGATTCGAGGCATCGAGTGCTTTCCTGGCTTCCGGAGCGGTCTCACCAGCCCCCTGAATCGGGCCGACGTACGGATCAAATACGACACGATCCCCCCGGTTTTTAAAGCCAACACGTATCGGAACGAGCAGTTTCCGTGCCATGGCGCCGGCAGCGGTGCTCGGGCCAGGCGCCGCCGGCGAATGCCGACCCCGCTTAGCACTGGGCCCTGCCGGCGAACCCGTGTGCCCGAGGATCTACGTAGATTCCCCGCCCGAGCCCGTTCTGCACACAGAAGTTAGCAGTCGTACGTGGAGCCACCGAGGCCCTCTGCTCACCGATCGGGCCGGGCCACCAAGTAGGCGGGTCGAATCGTCGAATACCAAGGCCAATCCAGGTCTTGGCACGGCCGCTGCAGCTTGCTGACTGCGAAAGGAGAAAGAAAATGATCGGTTACAGCGGAGCAATCATCGAGGCGACCCACGAGCTGGCGCCCGTCTATTTCGCAATGCTCGCGCTATTCTTCGTCTCCGCCCTCGGGATCCTGTCGCAAACCGAGCTCGGGCGGCGCCTGCGCCGGACGACCGGGAGCGCGCAGCGACGGCGTCCGCGAGCCGCAAACCGGCCCTCACTGGCCCGCACCTGAGTCGCCGAACGAGCATCGCCCGGCACCGAAGGCAGCTCGACCCACGCCCCCTTCGTTATTCGCTTGACAAGCCAAAGCGATTCGCCTACTGGTCGAACGACCAGCGAATTCGCGTTGGTATTGCTACAACTGGAGAGCGACGATGGGCGTCTCGAGCCCCCACCCCGAAACGAGCAGGTGCACGACGGAGCGGCCGCGCGACTACCGACCGGCGGTCCCGATCGCCGCCTCCAGCGACCCGTTTCGAGACCTCGCCGCCTGACCGAAATCTGCCGGCGAAAGGAGCCACATCGATGCCGTTGCACAGCTTCAAGGGAATCAAGATCGGCGTCCCCAACCCAGCCGATCTCGCCGACTTCTACGCCGAGATCGGCCTGCAGGGGGAGGGCGAGCACTGGGGCACCCGCGATCTCCCGCAACAAATCGAAATCTGCGAATCGCCATATCGTCAGCTGCGCGAGATCCGCCTGGCGTGCACCGACGACGCCGATCTGCACGTGACCGCCGGGCGGCTAGACGCGCTCGGTATCGCCTGCGAGTTGCGCGCGGGTGCGCTGCTCGCGCACGACCCGCTCAATCACCTCGACATCGCGATCGAGCCGGGCCCGCCGGTCGAGCTCCAACAGCAGCCGGCGCGCAGCGACAACCAACCCGGCGACCGCGCCCGCCACAACGCCCGCGCCGAGGTGGTGACCGAAGCTTCGCCCCGGCCGCCGCGTCGTCTCGGACATGCGGTCATCGGCACACCGCACATCGAGCCCACCCGCAAGCTGTTCGTCGAGGGGCTGGGATTCCGGCTATCGGACGCCATCTCCGGACTCGCCTTCTTCCTGCGTTGCTCCCCCGACCACCACAACTTCCTGATACAACCTGGGCAGATCCCCTACCTGAACCACTACGCCTTCGAGCACGACGACGTCGACGCCGTCGCGCGTGCCGCCACCCTGTATCTCGAACGTCACCCGGAGCGTCAGATCGCCGGACCGGGACGGCACGTGATCGGTAGCAACGTCTTCTGGTACATGAAGGATCCCTGCGGCAACTACTTCGAGTTCTTCACCGACATGGATTGCATCGAGCGCGACGACAGCTGGCAGGCACGCCCCGACTGGCCGCTCGAGGGCAACTGGTCGATCTGGGGAGATCCCGAGCCACCGGAAGTTTTCTTCCAGCCCGACGACATCGACGAAATCGCCGCCGGTCAAAGAGAGGAGTACGGATCGTGATCGACCTCTATCACTTCGGATTTTCGACTTGCTCGCAGAAGGTGCGCATGGTGCTCGCCGAGAAGGGCCTCGACTTCACCTCGCACGAAATCGATCTGCTGAGCGGTGCGCAACACGACCCCGCCTATGTCGCGCTCAACCCCAACCACGTCGTGCCGACTCTCGTCGACGGCGGTCGGGTCTTCCTCGAGTCGACCCTGATCAACGAGTACCTCGACGAAGCCTACCCGGAACGGCCGTTGATGCCGGAGAGCGCGGCCGACCGCCACGCCGCCCGCATGTGGACCAAGCTTCTCGACCAGCGGGTGCACCCCGCCACCGGAACCGTCACCTTCGCGCTCGGCCCGCGCAATATGATTCTGCAGCAGCCCAAGGAGGTTCGCGAAAGCAATATCGAGGCGATCCCGGACCCCGAGGCGCGAAAGCGCCGCCGCAGCGTCATCGAGCACGGTGTCGACGCTCCCGAGTTCGCCGCCGCGCTCGCGGCAATGGTCGAGTTGCTCGATCGCGCCGAAAAAGCGCTTGCCGACCAGACCTGGCTGACTGGCTCCAACTTCGGCCTCGCCGACGCCGCGATCATTCCCTATGTGCTGCGGCTAGACCACCTGGCGATGCAGCCGCTGCTCGGCCCCACCGTCCGCCCCCGCCTCTCCGACTGGTACCAACGCACTCAGCTCAGGCCGAGCTTCCAGCTGGCGATCGCCGAGTGGGCGCCGGCCGAGGTCATCGACCTGATGCGCGCCCAGGGCGAGCCGGAATGGCCGAAGATCGAGCGCATCCTCGCCGGCGCCGAGGGGTGACGTGGACCTCGGACTCGACGGCAAGCGGGCGATCGTCTGCGCCTCCAGTCGAGGCCTCGGCCGCGCCTGCGCCGAAGCCCTGGTTCGCGAAGGCGCCGACGTGGTGGTCAACGGGCGCAACGACGAAAGCTTGCAGGAAACGGCCGAGGCGCTGCGCGCCATCGGCCGGGTCAACGTCGACACCGTCGCCGGCGATATCGGTCACGACGAAACTCGCGCCCGAATCCTCGAGGTGTGCGCCGAGCCCGACATCCTGGTGAACAACAACGGCGGCCCCCCGCCCGGCTCCTTCGCCAACTGGGATCGCGCAGCCTGGATCGATGCCTTCGAAGCGAACATGATCGCCCCGACCCTGATGATCCAGGCGGTGCTCCCGGGAATGGTCGACCGCGGCTTCGGACGAATCGTCAACATCACCTCGGCGATGGTCAAGACGCCACTGTCACCGATGGGCCTGTCGACGGCAGCGCGCTCCGCTCTGACGTCCCTCTGCAAGGCGCTGTCGCGCGACGTCGCCGCCGCCAACGTGACCATCAACAACCTTCTGCCGGAGCGGTTCGACACCGCGCGCCAGCGCGGCATGGCCGAGCTCCGCGCCGAGCTCGGCGGCGTCAGCCTCGATCAGGCCTATCACGAGATGAGGCAGTCGATCGCCGCCAAACGCCTCGGACGCCCGGAAGAGCTCGGCGCCACCTGCGCCTTCCTGTGCAGCCAGCACGCCGGATTCATTTCCGGCCAGAACATCCAGCTGGACGGCGGCAGCTACGCCGGCGTCTGATCTGCCTCCGCGAATCACAAAACCCATCACCTGCCACACCGCGATCAGCGGAATCGTCCCAGAATCGGGAATTTTAGCGAGAATCGACACAAATTCCGTAGTTTATCGCTGAAAATTCATTGACAGGGGGCGGCCCGACTCTGCTAGGGCTGGGGTTCGTTCATTTCATCCTACATAGGGACTGCCGGGCGGGTGTCCTTGCGAACCGCCCGACCGCAAGTCTCGTTTGGTCGAAAAGAGCCTGGTGAGGTAAGGCGCGGCCCGAGGGTCGGCCGTGGGGAAACCGCCAGGCCGGGGGCACTATGAGAATCGTTCTGGGGGCCGTTCTGGCCGGTCTGGTCGCGTGGGGGAATCCGACCTCGGCCGGGGCCATCACTTGTCCGAATCCGGTCACGCTCGCCTTCGAGCTCGACGAGCTCGGCAATCCGCTGCTCACCGGGCAGATCATCGATACCGAGCTCGACGGTGTGACGGTCTCCGCCTTCAATCCGAGCGGCCCCGACCTCGCGATCATCTTCGACAGCGCCGCGCCGACCGGCACCGATTACGATCTCGGCACACCAAACAGCGACTTCGGCGGACCCGGTTTCGGCATGGGCGGCGAGTCGGGAGCGCCCGGCGAGAACTCCGGCGATCACGACAACGTCCTGATCATCGCCGAGGACGCCCACGACTTCAACGACGACGGATTGATCGACGACCCGGACGACGAAGCCGGCGGAGGTGTCCTGACCTTCGTCTTCGACGACCCCGTGTCGATCCTCTCGGTCGACATCCTCGACATCGAAGACAACAACAGCGCCGTCTTCGCACGCGACGCTTCTCTGACCCTGCTCTCCTCGACGCCGATCTCCAATCTCGGCGACAACTCGTTCCAGTCCGTAGCGATCAACACCAGCTCCGTGTCGCAGCTGGAAGTCGACTTCCACCAGAGCGGCGCCGTGGCCAACATCGTCTACTGCCCGGCGACCCCGCCGACCCCGACCGCAACTGCCACCCACACACCGGCAGACACGGCGACCGCCACCCACACCCACACATCGACCCCGACCCACACCCATACCTTCACCCCGACCGATACCCACACGTTCACCCCGACCAACACGCACACCTTCACTCCGACCGACACGCATACCTTCACCAACACGCCGACCAGCACCCCGACCGCGACGCCGACGGCCACCGACACCGCAACCGCGACCAGCACCGCGACCGATACGGCAACCCCCGAAAACACCGCAACGGCTACCGCGACAGCGACGGCAACCCCCGAAGACACGGCAACGGCTACCGCGACAGCGGAAGACACCGCAACCGCCACAGCGACGGCGACGCAACAGGACACGGCGACGGCGACGACCGTCCCGACCGACACCGCGACCCCGACGCCGGTCGACACCGCGACGGCGACCGCCACCAGCACCGCCACCGACACGGCGACGCCGAACACCACCTGCGGCGACGGAATCGTCGACGCCGGCGAAGCGTGCGACGACGGCAACCCACACTCGGGCGACGGATGCGAGTCCGATTGCACGATCTCCTCGGACTGCGACTTTGCTCACAGCGGACCCGGCGCCGGCGACACGGTTCTCGTCAACGACACCACGCTCAATGACGGCTTAACGCCGCCCGCCGGCTGTGACAGCGCACCGTTCTCCACCATCCAGCAAGCCATCGACTCGGGTTCCGTGTCCGACGGCGACATCGTCGCCATCTGCCCGGGCAGCTACGCCGAGTCGGTGGTCGTCACCAAGGAGCTGACCATCACCTCGCTGGCAGGCGCTGCGACGACGTCGGTGGTGTCGACGGGTACCGCATTCGACGTCCAGCGGAGCGGTGTCGTCATCAGTGGCCTCACCATCGCAGCCGACGCGGTCGGTGTCGCCGCCAACGCAATTTGCCCGCTCGGCCAGTCGGGCTGTGGCACCGCCACCGGATCCAACCTGCGCATCACCGGCAACGTCATCGAGAACAGCCCGCAGGGTGTCGCATGGACCAGCCGCATCGACTGCGCCCTCGTCACGTCGAACACCATGACCGCCAACGACGCGCACGTCTCGATCGAGCAGGCGGCGGGAATTCCCGCCGTGCTGACCCGAGTCTGGCAGAACGACATCAGCGGCGGCGGCTCCAGTGGCCAGTCGGTGTCGCTGAGCGGCCTGGGCCAGGCGACCACCTTCCTCGGCAACACGGTCGAGCTCTCCGCCGCCGACGGCCTGACGGTCGCCGACCTCGCCAGCGACGCGCTGGTCGAAGAGAACCAGATCCGCGACAACACCGGGATCGGAATCGTGGTCGAACCAGGCGCTGCCGGAGTGCGCGTGCGCCAGAACAACATCGAACGCAACGCCGCCGGGCTCGACAACCGCGCGCCCGAAGACATCGTCGACGCAACCCTGAACTGGTGGGGCTCGCAGACCGGCCCGTTCCACGCCACAGAGCGAGTCTCCGCGGTCGGCGACGAGGTCCGCGAGAGCGGCGCTGGGCTCGACACGACGTTCATCGAGTTCCTGTGCGGCCCCGCACCCGGCGGGTTCCCCAGCACCAACGGCGAGTGCGGTGAAGGTGAGCCCGAAGAGGAGCTCAATTTCGTCGCCTTCGGCCGCGAGCCCGATGTCTCGCCCAACGGCCGCTTCATCGTCTTCGTGTCCGACCGCGACCTCAACGGCGACCAGACCGTCACCGTCGACAACTCCGACGGCAGCGACGAGGTCTTCCTGCTCAACCGCAAGCCGGGCGGCAAGCCGCAGGCGTTCTGCCTCGGCGGCGCCAGCCCCGGCGCCCTGTGCGACCGCCAGCGCGATTGTCCGGCCGACTTCGATGCCGACCCGATCGTCACCGAAGGCGCCTGCGTCCTGCTGACCCAGCTCAGCCACGATGCCAGCGGCGCCTCGAGCGCGGCGGCCCCCCGGGTCACCCGCAACGGCAACGTATTCTTCTCGAGCAACGCCGACCTGCTCGGCGGCAACGCCGACCTTTCGTTCGAGATCCACCGCTGGAGCCGGCGCGACTACCGGCGCCAATCGCCGCCCAACCCCAACACCATCCTGACCATGCTCAGCGACGGCACGGCCGGGCTCGATTCGACCCAGCCGGGATCCGACCGCGGCGGCCGGCGGCGGGTATTCATGCAGTCGAGCTCCGATCCGCTCGGCACCAACGCGGACGGCAACTTCGAGATCCTGGTGCTCGACACCAAGAAGAATCTCTGGACCCAGATCACCGATACCACCGGCGACGACAACCTGCGGCCGGCAACGCAGAACGGACGCCAGGTCGCCTTCGATTCGGTGGCCGACCTGACCGGCGGCAACCCGGACGGCAACCGCGAGATTTTCTCGGCCAAGTTCAAGCGCCGCAACTGGGAGATCACCCAGATCACCGACAGCGTCGGCGTGGAGAACCGCGCCGGCTCGGTCTCCAAGCGCGGCAAGATCGTCGTCTTCAGCTCGAACGGCGACTACACCGGTCAGAACGCCGACGGCAATACAGAGATCTTCCTCTGGGAGAAGGGAAGCTACGAGCAGATAACGGTCACTTCGACCGGCGAGAACGTCAACCCGAGAGGGAACCCGAGGGCGCGCTTCATCACCTTCGAGTCGACCGTCGACGTCGAAGACACCGGCGCCATCCTCACCAACCGCCGCGTCCATCTCTACGATCGAAAGACCGGCACCACCCTGCTGATCTCGCGATCCTTCTTCGGCGACAACTTCGCGCCGCGGATCAGCCAGGGCCGATTCGTGGTGTGGGAGTCGACCGCCAACCTGACCGGCCAGAACCCCAACGGCGACCGCGCGATCTACCTCTTCGACCGCCGCCGCGACAGCTGATCGGCCGGGCTAGCCGGGGCGAGAATGCCCCGGCTAGCCCGACTCCTGGCCGAGCGCGCGCTTGACCGCGGCGATCAGCTCGCCCGGCGCACACGGCTTTTCGAACACCGCGACAACGCCGCGCTGGCGCGCCTCGGCGGTGAGTGGCGGTGGCGCATGGCCGGTCAGGAAGATCGTCGGCAGCCGGATCTCTCGCTGCACCAGGGACTCGTGAACGGCGGTACCCGACACACCCGGTAGGTGGACGTCCAAGACCAGGCACCCGGCGCCATCGGGTTCGAACTTCTCTTGGAATTCCTGCGCCGAGGCACAGGCCTCGACGCGCAGCCCCTCGAGGTCCATCAGCATACCGAGCGACCGACGCACCGAATCGTCGTCCTCCAACAGGTACACCGTCCGCAGCTCAGAGCTCTCTTTGCTCACGTTCCTCTCCAGCGCGCGGGAGCTCGAACCGAAACGTCATTCCCTCGTCGGCATTGGCCACCGCCCACATCTTGCCTCCGTGGGCCTCGATGATGGATCGACTGATCGCCAGCCCCATCCCCATCCCTTCGGACTTGGTCGTGTAGAACGCATCGAACAGGTGCTCCAGCTTTTCGTCGTCGACACCGATGCCACTGTCACGGACCGACACCTCGACCACGCTCGCCGACGAGACCGACTCGATCGTCAGCAGACGATCCACCGGCGCTCGGCTCGCCATTGCGTCGAGCGCGTTGCGAACCAGATTGACGATGACTTGCTGGATCTGCACGGCGTCGACCCGCACTTCGACACCCGCCGCGTCGAGGGAGAGCGCGGGCTCGACTTCGCTGGTTCGCAACTCGAACTCGAGAAGGTCGAGCACGCTTCGCACCAGGTCGTCGACCTCGGCAGACTCGCGCTGGACAGTCTGTTTGTGGACGAAGGCACGGAGCCTCTGCACGATCTCACCAGCGCGAAGCGCCTGAGCCGTCAGCTCGTCAAAGATCTTGTCCAGCTGGGGATCGCCGCCGCCTGCGAGCCGCGCCGCCCGCTGCCGCCCGGCGTAGGCGTAGTTTGCGATCGACGCCAGGGGTTGGTTGAGCTCGTGGGCGAGGCCGGTCGCCATCTGCCCGAGCGTCCCGACTCTCGAGACGTGCGCCAGGTCTTCCAGGTGGCGTCGCGCACGCTCCTCGGCCCACTTGAGCTCGCTGATGTCCTGGACCACGACGGTGACCCCGAGGACATCCCCGTCCGACGACTTCACGGCGGCGTAGGTCGCGAGCCAGGATCGATTCTTCTCCGGCACCCCGGGGGTGGCGCCGCTGAACTCGACGTCGATGGGATCGGCGGCGGGCTCGAGAATACGCTGAAGGACGGGAACCAGGGCCGGTGCCATCTCGGGAAGGACCTCCTTGACCGAGCGCCCCAGGTGCTCCTCGACCGTCCTCCCGTTGATCGCGGCCAGACGCTCGTTGATGCGCACGTAGCGCATCTCCGAATCGAGCAGACAGAGGCCGACCGGCGCGTTCTGATACAGATTCTCGAGCTCCGAGAACTGCTCGCGCAGCCGCATCTCGCTCTCGCGCAGCGCGGTCTCGGCTCGCTGGCGTTCGGCGGCCTCCTCGCGCAGCCGGCGATTGGACTCCACCAGCTCGGCGGTGCGCTTTTCGATACGCCGTTCGAGCTGGTCCTGCGCGTCCTGGAGCGCGGCCCGCGACTCGCGGCGCTCCGAGATGTCCTCGATCAGGCCGCCGATGCGAATCGTCTTCCCTTCCCTGTCCTTGATCGGGAAGGCGCGCGCGGCGACCCAGCGGACGCGTCCGCTCTTCGGGCAGATGAACCGGTACTCCAGAACGCCCAGACTGAGCGCATCGGCCACGCCCTTGCGGTATTGCTCGAAGCCGCGCGCGATCCGCGCCCGGTCGTCCGGATGCACGTGCTCCGTATAGCGCGTCGGGTCGGCGCAGACCTCCTCTCTCGGGATCTCGTAGATCTCCTCGAAATTCGGCCCCAGGTAGAGAAGGGCCCCGGTGCCGAGCTCGAGCAACCAGAAAACGTCGCGGCCGTTTTCGGCCAGCTGCCGAAATCGCTCTTCGGTCTCGCTGAGGGACTCGAGGGTCTCCTCGAGCTCCGCTTTGGCGCGCCTTAGTCCGTCGTCGGTGGCGATCAGAGCGCGCTCGCGCTTGCGGTCGCGCTCGGCGATCGAGGTGATGATGAGCAGCGAAGCGACCAGGACCACCAGGGCGACCAAGCCGGTGCCGATCACGTACGCGTCGGGAGGCCGCCCACCGACTTGCGGTAGGTCGTCGAACATCGGCGCGTACGGAATCATCCCCATCCGCTCGGCAACCGTCGTCGAGACCAGGACGATCAGGCCAGAAACCATCGCCGGCAACACGACACGCGGAGGGAAGAGCAGGCTCCCGAGCAAACCGAAGACGATCAGCAGGCCGAGCGCCGGAGTCGTCACCGGCCCGGCGGCGTAGACGATGAGCGAACCGAATACCCACCACAGCTGGCTCGCCACGTGGAGCAACCACAGGTTCTCCAACTCGCGCTTGCGCAGGACCACCACCGCGACCAGGAGCGCGATCGAGGTGGCGATCATCAGCCCCAGCCCGCGCCGCACGTGAATCAGAACCGGCCGATTGTAATAGGGCTCTACCGTCGGATGGGCGACCAGGTAGTCGGTTCGCCAGTAGTAGTAGGCAAACACCACCAGCATCAGGGCGAGCCAGAGCGCGCTTTTCTCGATGCCGCTCCATCCGCGGTCGCTTGGCGTCGGCGTTCTCTGCATGAGGCTTCCGCACGCAATGCCTGGTCCGACTGTTCGTCGAATCGCCCCCCAGGTCAAACCCAGCCGCAGGTCGGGTCAGCTTGAAGCTCCGAGCATGGCCGGAGCCTCGCTAACGCTCGGTCATCTCTGCCCCCTCACCGCGCTAAGCGCGGCCTCTCCGGGAGGGAGAGGCGACACTGAAGCCCCTCTAGCGTCGGGACAGGCCTCAGGCGTAGCGCCGCAGCGCGCAGCGCCGCGGAGAACGAGATTTCAGATGCGTGCGACGATCTCGTTGAAGGTCCGGCTCGGCCGCATGGCTCGCTCCGCCAGCTCAGCATCCGGGCGGTAGTAGCCGCCGATGTCCTGCGGTTCGCCCTGGGCGCCGTTGAGCTCGGCGACGATGCGTTCCTCGTTCGCCTCGAGGTCCGCGGCGACCGGACGAAACCTCTCCGCCAGCGCCGCGTCGCGGTCCTGATTGGCCAGGGCGCGGGCCCAGTAGAGCGTCAGATAGAACTGGCTGCCGCGGTTGTCGAGCTCGTGGACCTTGCGAGACGGCGCCTTGCGGTTCTCCAGGAGTTGTCCGGTCGCTTCGTCGAGCGTATCGCCGAGCAGTCGCGCGGCGGAATTGTCGAAGTGCTCGCCGAGGTGATCGAGCGAAGCCGCGAGAGCCAGGAACTCGCCGAGCGAATCCCAGCGCAGGTGGCCTTCCGCCTCGAACTGCTGGACGTGCTTCGGCGCCGAGCCTCCGGCGCCGGTCTCGAACAGGCCGCCGCCGTTCATCAGCGGCACGATCGACAGCATCTTGGCGCTGGTACCGATCTCGAGGATCGGGAACAGGTCGGTCAGGTAGTCGCGCAACACGTTGCCGGTCACCGAGATGGTATCCAGCCCCTTGCGAATTCGTTCGAGCGAGAACCGCGTGGCCTCGGCCGGCGCCAGAATCTCGATCTGCAATCCCTCGGTGTCGTGGTCGCCGAGGTACCTCTTCACCTTCTCGATCAGCTGGGCGTCGTGCGCGCGTGTCGCGTCGAGCCAGAAGACCGCGGGCGCCCCGGTAGCGCGCGCACGCGTCACCGCCAG
Source organism: bacterium (assembly GCA_030430165.1). Taxonomy (GTDB): domain Bacteria; phylum Desulfobacterota; class Binatia; order HRBIN30; family CADEER01; genus CADEER01. The sequence goes on from JAUIGL010000050.1 coordinate 28,825, forward strand.
CTTCACCCAGTCGCGCACGGCGGCGTCTTTCACCTGACACGCGCGCCAGATGTCTCCGGCTTCGACCTCGTGCTGCATCAGCACGGCGCCACTCGAGTCGACGATGCGAACGACTCCATCGGCGGCAATCTCGAAGGTCTTGTCGTGCGAGCCGTACTCCTCCGCCTTCTGCGCCATCAGTCCGACATTGGGGACACTCCCCATCGTCGCCGGGTCGAACGCCCCGTGTTTCTGGCAATCGTCGACCACGGCGTCGTAGACACCGGAATAGCAGCTGTCCGGAATCACGGCCTTGCAGTCCTGCAGATCTCCGGCCGGGTTCCACATCCGCCCCGAGTCGCGGATCATCGGCGGCATCGAAGCGTCGATGATGATGTCACTCGGCACGTGCAGGTTGGTGATCCCCTTGTCCGAGTTGACCATCGCCAGCGACGGGCCGGCGGCGTATGCCGCCTCGATGTCCGCTTCGATCGCCGAGCGCTCCGCTTCGGGCAGCTTGGCGATCTTGCCGAGCACATCGCCAAATCCGTTGTTCGGGTCGGCACCGATCCGCTCCAGGGTCGCCCCATGCCGTTCGAACACCGGCGCGAAGAAGACACGCACCGCGTGACCGAAGATAATCGGATCGGACACCTTCATCATCGTCGCCTTCAAGTGCAGCGAGAACAGAACCCCGCGCTGCTTGGCGTCGGACATTTCTTTCGCAAGAAAGGCGACGAGCGCCTTGCGGCTCATGAAGGTGCCGTCGAGAATCTCACTCGGCTGCAGCTCCAGCCCGTCCTTGAGGACGGTCACCGAGCCGTCCGCGGCGACGTGCTCGATCCGCACCGACGTCGCCGCACCGATGGTCAGCGACTTTTCGTTGTTGCGGAAGTCGCCGGCATCCATGGTAGCAACGTGGGTCTTGGAATCCTTTTCCCATGCCCCCATCGGCGGCGGGTTCTTGCGCGCATACTCCTTGACCGCCTTCGGTGCACGGCGGTCCGAGTTGCCCTCGCGCAGCACCGGGTTGACCGCGCTGCCCTTCACCCGATCGTAGCGCGCCTTGACCTCGCGCTCCTCGTCCGACTTCGGATCCTCCGGGTAGTCCGGCAGCGCGTACCCCTTCTCCTGCAGCTCGGCGATCGCCGCCTTCATCTGCGGGATCGAGGCGCTGATGTTGGGCAGCTTGATGACGTTGGCCTCGGGTCGCTGAACCAACTCGCCGAGCTCGGCGAGTCCGTCGGGTTCCCGCTGCGCCTCGGTGAGGCGGTCGGGAAACGCCGCCGCGATGCGCCCGGCGAGCGAGATGTCCCGGGTCTCGACCGGAACCCCGGAGGCGCCGGCAAACGCCCGGATGATCGGCAAAAACGAGTAAGTGGCCAGCGCCGGCGCTTCGTCGGTCCAGGTGTAGATGATGGGAGGCGACTTTTTCATGGATTTCTCCGGGGTTGCGATTCCAGCAAAGTTTCGACTCCTAGCAGAAGCGCGCCTGCGCCTCCACGCCCCCACGAATGACTACCGTTGTACGATCGGGGGGATTTGGCTGGCACCTGCCAATCGACACGACCCCACGGCGCCGACAAACCAGTTGCCGCGGCAATCGCCTAGTCCTCACTCAAATCGGCGACCAGCTCGCGCAGCCCTTCGGCCGAGCCCGGCTCGACCTCGCCGGCGTCGGCCGCCTCGAGCAGCTCGGTGTAGATGCCGAGCGCCTGGCGTCGCAGCGCCTGCTGCGCCTCGACGTTGCCGGCGGCACGCTGCTCCTCGGCGAGCCGCATGGTGCGCACACCGAGCTGCTTGAGCAGCCGGTAATCGCGCTCGCCTCGTCGCTGACTGGCGAGAAAAGCCGCCACCGCGGTTTCCGCCTCGGTGAAGCGCTCGAGGCCGAGGTAGGCGATCGCGCGCAAGGCGCGCGCTTCGGTGAGGAGATCGGTCTCGTTCGGGTAGCGCTCTTCGAAGCCATCCAACACCACCAACGCCTCTTCCAGGTCGCGCCGCTCAATGCCTCCAGTCAGCACCACAGCCGCCAGCACCCGAGCCCGCGCCTGCATCGGCGCCAGCATGGCGCGGTCGGCGGCGCTGCCGCCCTTGCGCTCCTCGAAGGCGTCGGACTCGCGGACGAAGAGACGCAAGCGTTCGAGCGACGCCGCGGCGAGCTCGGGGTTCGGCGCGGCGTCCTGCTTGACCCGCTTTTCCCACGCCTCCACCGAGCACTGCGCCGACTGAAACAGCGCCTGCAGGCGCAACGGCGAGTCACCCGAAACCGCGTCGAACGCTGCGGCAGCTTGCAGCAAATTGCCGCGGTCGCGCTCGATCTCTCCGAGTCGATAGCGCGCCTCGAAAACACTCGGGTGATCCGGGTAGACCGCAATGTAGTCGCGCACCGCGGTTTCCAGGCGGGCCATGGACTGTTCGCTCGACTCGCCGTGGTCGAGCGCTTCCGCGGCCTTGAATCGCAAATAGGCAGCATCGGCGCGCGCCCCGCCCTGCTTGCGCTCTACCCGCTCGAGCGTCGCGTAGGCGCCGGCGTAGTCGCCGACCTCGAACTGGCACGAGCCGAGCGCCAGCGCCACCTCGGTGGACGGCGCGCCCTGCTTCGGGACCAGTTTCTGGTAGAGCGGGATCGCCTCGTCGCACTGGCCGCGGCCGCGCAGGGCCTCCGCCACCACCCATTGCATGGTCGCGCCACCCCCCTGATCGAGCCATTCCTCGGGCCGCGTGATCCCTGCCGAGACCAGCTGTCGCGCCAGCGATGCCCATTGCCCGCCGCGCCGCTCGAGACGGCCGACGAGGTCCGACACCTCATTGCGATAGCCGCGCTTGGCAGACGCGTCGAGCTCGAGCGACGCCAGGGCGAGCAGCAGCACCTTGGCGCGGAGGAACTCCGACTCTCCGCTGGGCTTGCTCTTGACCAGGTCGCGGCTGACCTGCAGCGCTTCGCTCAGCCGCTCGTTGTCGATCAGCGTTTCGACCAGCGCCGAGCGAACGCTCGGCGCCAGCTCCTGCGACGGAGGAGCCTCGAGCGCCGCGCGGAAGTCCGACGCCGCCTTGCTCGACTCCCCCAGTGCCCGCATGCACAGGCCGCGTCCGTACAGGCTTTCGGCCGACAACGCCGGATCGCCGGCGCCGATGAACTCGCCGAAACCGGTCGCAGCCTTGCGCAGCCAGGTGCGGCGCTCGCCGCTCGAGCTTTCATAGCGAGTTGCCGACTCCAGATAGGCCCAGTTCAGATGGTACAAGGTCCGCAGCGCCAACTCTTCGCGCTCGCGCCACTCGTCGGAGGTCTGCGCCGCCTCGAGATCGCCGTCAGCGGCGATGATCTCGTCGCGCCGCTCGTCGATCGAAGCCGCGTAGTGGCGATGCGCCGCCGCCAGCAAACGGCGCAGCGCGCCGGCGTTCTTGGCGGCGCTGCCCGACGAACGCGCGGCGACCGCCGCGGCGTCGAGGTCGGCGACGAAGGCGCGCTCGGCGCTGCCGTTCCACGCAGACGCATCGAGCCGTGCCAGACGCGCACTGAGCTCGCCGAGATCGGCTGCCGGCGCCGCGCTCGCAATTGCCGCCAACAGCGCGACGATCAGGACGCGACGGGAAAGACGATCTTCTTGAGTCCGAGCTTGAGGCATTGGTTGTAGGTCCGCACGACCGGCGCCGTGGCCACCGTCGGCCCCGCCGACATGACGACCATCGTATCCTTGGACAACGTTTCGAGCCGCTGCGTCAGCTGTTCGAATCCGGTCAACGGCCAATCGTCGAGGTAGTACTGCACCCGGTCGCCACTGCGCACCAGGCGCACGAATACCTGCTGCGTCTCTTCTTCCTGTTGTTGCTCGCTCTGCTCTTCACCGAGCGCCAGCTTCGACGGCAGAACACCCTCCAGCATGCCGAGGCTGAGCGTGAACAAGAAATAGCTCAGCATCAGGAAGACGACGTCGATCAGCGGCGCCATCTGCAGATTCGAGCTCTCGCCGGAAACCGTATGCGGCCGTCTCATGCCTCGTCCCCGAGCTTGAGCGCCGCCAGCGAGAGCTTGGTCACCCCGGCCCGGGCGGCGGTGCGCATCACGCGCTGGACCTTTGCAAACGGCGAGCGCGCATCGGCGCGAACGACTACCTTCTTCTTGTCGTCCTGGTTGCCGAGGGCCCGCAGCGCCGTCTCCAGAGCGTCGAGTTGCCACACCTTGCCGCCCCAGAGCACCCGCCCGGCGCGGTCGACGTCGATCGTGAGCACCTCGACCTGGGACTCGTGGGTGGTCTGCGCCTGGTCGGCCTTGGGCAGCTCGATCTTCTCCTCCTGGCTGAGACCGAGCCGCAGCGTCATCACGAAGAAGGTGATGAGCAGGAACGACATGTCGATCAGCGGCGTCAGGTTGGTCCGGATCGACCGCGGGCGAAGCGATCGCGATGCGAGCATGCGATCAGCCGGCGGCGGAGCTCAGCTGGGCGACCCTGCCGCCAGCCTGTGCCCGCGGCCGCAGCGGCGTGGTGATGTCCTCGGCGCACTGCGCCGCCTCGGCGGCGAGCGCGTCCACCCGATTGCGGAACAGGCTGAACACGAACATCGTCGGAATCGCCACGATCAGTCCCATCACGGTGGTCATCAACGCCTGAAAGATTCCACCGGCGAGCAGCCGCGGATCGACCCCGCCGGCGGCAACCGAGATCTGATTGAAGCAGTTGACCATACCGATCACGGTGCCGAGCAGTCCGAGCATCGGCGTAATGTTGGCGATGATGTTCAGGTACTCGATGCGACGCAGCAGACGCCCGGTCAGACCGTCGGCGCAGTCCTCCATCCCCTTGACGACCGCGTCGTAGCCGACGTCGTGCTCCTGCGCCCCGGCGGCGACCATCGCCCCAATGTACGAAGCGCGCGGCGACTCGGCCACCGCGTCGAAGTTGCCCTCGGCGATCAGTCCGCGCAGCTCGTCGATCTCGCTCGGTGGCATCAGCACCTTGCGGCGCAGCAGGAGCGCGTCGTCGACCATCAGCGCGACCGCCACGAACGACAGACCGATGATGATGTAGCCAACGATACCACCGAAGCCGATCAGCTCCATCAGAGTGTAGTCGAGCGCCCCCGTGGCCTCGTCTTCGCTCTCCTCGCCCGCCTCGTCGAGCAGCGCCTCTTCGCCGAGCTCGACATCCTCACCGGCGAAGCCCGCGTCCACCTCGACCTCGGCGACCGGCTCGTCGAATACCGGCGGCGCCGCATCCTGGGCGACCGCGGGGCCGAGCCAGAGAATCGCGAGCAGGACACACAGGGCTCCGCGCAGGGCCTTCGAGTCAATCAATCTTCGCATTCGATGCATCCAACCTTCCTTGGAGTCACTGTTGATGTCGCGCGCCCGTCTGCCGCCTCGAGCGCTACTTGCGGGCGCTCGCGCGCGAGCCCAGCACCTCGGAGCGCCAGCGCGATCCGAAAGCAAACACCAGAACCTGTTCGGCGATTTCGCCGTCCCACCCATCGCCCGCCATTTCGCCGCCGCCGGCTTTGGCGATCTTTCGATAGGTCCGGCTCACTTCGCGAAAGTGCTCCGGCAGCGGCGGGAATTCGGTCGGCACCGTGCCGTGGATCGACTTGTGCATGAACGTTACGTGCGCCTCGTGCAGTCGCTGGGTGATGTCGATCGTGCTGACGAAGCCGTCGTCGCGGGAGAACCGCTGCACCAGCTCGAGAATCGCCGGCATGTCCTCGGGGTGCGGCGGCGAGCCGCCGACGAGAATGATCACCTTCTTCGACTGCTTGCGCCAACTGAGGTCGGTGATCGCGGTGTCGAGGGCGTCGAGCACCGCCTCTTCCCAATCGCCACCGCCTTCGGCGCGCAGCTGCGACAGGAACGCCGTGATCTTGTGGCCGTGGAACGTGAGATCGGACCAGCGAGTGACGTAGAGGTCACCGTGGTCGCGGTAGGCGACGGCGCCGATCCGCGCGGTCGGCACCAGGCGCTGCAGCGTCGCCACCATGCCGTTCATCCGTTCGGTGAGATCGTCGATCACCTGCTGCATGCTCACCGTCGAGTCGACGACGATGACGACATCGAGCCCGCGCTTGCGCAGGCGGCCGATCAGGCTGCCGAAATCGCCACTGAACTCGCCGCCGGGGACGCTGAAACGGGCCGACACGCCCTTGATGCGCTCGCTGCTGCTGACCGGCGGTGCGCCGAGGCTGCGCAGCTTGGGCAAGGTCGGCGCGCGGCGCTGGCGCTGCTGAACCTTGAGCGGGTCGACCGAGATCTGCTTGAGCAGCTCGCGCGCCTCGACGTCGCTGTGCCGCTCCTGACCGAGGCTCAGCGAGGCTTCGTCGAGCCCGGGCGAGCTGCGCCCGAACAGCCCTTCCCCCGGGCTGAAGGTCACCGACGCCAGGAGCAACAGGAGCGCGACGTGGATGATCGCCGAGACCGCGAGACCGCTGAGATGGCGCTCGTTGTCCCGGCGCCACGGCAGCCAGCGCCGCCGTCGCCCGGCTCGACCCGGTTTGTCGTTCTGGTTCCCGCTCTCAGTCACACTCGACCTGCCGCCCGGATGGGCAAACACCCAGCAATCCGGGCCGGAAGGTCAGTGTCAATACCTTGTCCGCCAAGCAGCCCGATTTCCCGGCTGGACGACTCTCAGCGGGCGCCGAACTGCGGCCAGCGATGAGCCGGGGGCGGGTTCGAGAAGCGAAGGCGATAGCGATGGCGACCTCGATTGGAGGCGACCGAGCAAGGTGCGCGATCCGAGCCAACGGCCGCTACTCCCAGCCGAGGACTCGGTAGCCGCGCTCACCGAGGCAGGTGTTGACGTAGTTCTTGAACATCGGCGTCGGCTCCTTGGCGCGGAAGGCGTTGTTGATCAGCACCGCCGTTGCCGCGCCCGCCGCTCCCTGCGCTGCCCGGGTGCCGGCGTTCCCTTCGATCGCGCCGACCACGCCGCCGACCGCGGCGCCGGTGCCGGCCGCCACCGCCGTATCTTTCGCGACCTTCCCCCCCTTGCCGCTCTTGACGTACTGGTCGGCGAGGGCCGAGCATTCAGCGATATCGGCCTCCGCCTGTGCAGGCCCGACCTGGTTCAGGTGATCGTTGGGGTAGAGCGTCGGCTGCTGCGCGCCGCAACCGGCCAGTAGAAACGTCACCCCGAGCGCTCCAGCGAATCTAGGAAAAATCATCATTCTTGCCTCCACACCCGTGTTCCGGCGCAGACTCACGCCGAGCGCGGCGAGAATCCAGCGAGCGGTCAATCAACCAGAGTGCTTGCCGATCTGCCAGCCGCGTTCGGCGAGCACCTTGCTCCCCATCGCCGCCGGCTCGTCCTCCAGCTCGGTCGCCATGGTGTCGTTCCAGCGGTTGAGAAAACCGAACAGGCTGATCACGGCGACGACGTCGACGATCTGCCGCTCGCTGTAGTGCTTGCGCAAATCGGAGAAGTGATCGGCGGTCGACGCATTCGGAGTGATCGATGAATCGCGCGCCAGCCGCAGCGCCGCCCGCTCCGCATCGTCGAAGAGATCGCTGGTCTCGAACTCCCACGCCCGGGCGAGCTTCTCCTCCTCGACCCCGTTGCGCGCCGCATGCGCCGCGGTGTGCGCCTGACAGTACTGACACCCCGCGACAGTGCTGGCGATGTGGGCAATCAGCTGCACCAACCCGGGCGACAGCTGATCGGTCGTCTGTACCGTCGCCGCCAAACCGAGAAACGCCTCGAGCAACTCGGGGCGGTGGCCCATGGTGAACAGACTGCGCGGCACGAACCCCATGCTGGCCTCGACCAGCTGAAAGGCGCCTTCGTACTGGGCCAGCTCTTCTCTGGATTTTGCGGCTACGTTCGGCATCGGGACCTCCTTGGCGCCGGCTTCATAGCACGAAACTCGCCCCGGCTTACACCCGCGAACGACGCGGCTGGTGGGTCAGTGTGATTGCCGAACAGTGACGAAGGACGCACCGTCGGATCCCCCCTCCTTACCAAGGAGGGGGCTAGGGGGAGGTCACTGAGGTGACCCCCCTGAAGCCCCCCCTTGGAAAGGGGGGACGGAATGCGGGTTTGGGCCGCACAGTCTAGCGATCGCCCGATCGGACCGCGATCAAGAGTCGAAGCGATCGAGGTTCATGACCTTGGTCCATGCATCGACGAAGTCGCGCACGAACTTCTCCTGCCCATCGTCCGCCGCGTACACTTCGGCGACGGCGCGGAGCTCCGAGTTGGACCCGAAGATCAGATCGACCGGCGTCGCGGTCCATTTCATCTCGCCGGTCGATCGGTCGCGACCTTCGTACACGCCCTCGGAGGTCGACGACTTGCTCCACTGCGTCGACATGTCGAGCAGGTTCACGAAGAAGTCGTTGCTCAGCGTCCCCGGCTGGTCGGTGAGCACACCGTGCGCCGACGCGCCGGTGTTCGCATCCACAGCGCGCATGCCGCCGACCAGAACCGTCATCTCGGGAACGGTCAGGGTGAGCAGGTCGGCCCGTTCGACCAACATTTCCGGCGGCGAACGACGTGCCCGACTGCTGAAGTAGTTACGAAAGCCATCGGCAGCCGGCTCGAGAAAAGCGAAGGAGCTGACGTCGGTCTGCGCTTGCGATGCATCGGTGCGTCCGGGAGCGAACGGAACCTCGACCTCGTATCCGCCTTTCTTCGCTGCCTGCTCCACCGCCGCGGCTCCGCCGAGAACGATCAAGTCGGCCAGCGAGACCTTCTTCCCGCCCGATTGCCCGTCGTTGAAGTCCTTCTGGATGGTCTCCAGTTGCGCCAACACCTCGGACAGCTCCTGAGGATCGTTGACCGCCCAGTCCTTCTGCGGATCGAGACGCAGGCGGGCGCCGTTGGCGCCGCCGCGCATGTCGGTACCGCGAAACGACGCAGCCGACGCCCACGCAGTCCGCACCAACTGCGGCACCGTCAAGTCGGAGTCGAGGATCTCCGCCTTCAGCTTGGCGACATCCGCGGCATCGATCGCGTCATAATCGGCCACCGGCACCGGGTCCTGCCACAACAGCTCCTCGTCGGGCACTTCGGGCCCGAGGTAGCGAGCGCGCGGCCCCATGTCGCGATGAATCAATTTGAACCAGGCTTTGGCGAAGGCGAGCTGGAACTCGTCCGGGTTTTCCTGGAACCGCTTGGCGATTTCCCGGTAAGCCGGGTCGCGCTTCAAGGCGAGGTCGGTGGTGAACATGATCGGCGCGTGCCGCTTCGACGGATCGTGCGCGTCCGGCACCAGGTTGGCCGCCGCATCATTCGCCGGCACCCACTGCACTGCGCCCGCGGGGCTCTTCGTCTGCACCCACTCGAAGGCGAACAGGTTGTCCAGGTACTGCGTGCTCCACGCGATCGGGTTGGCCGACCATGCCCCCTCCAAACCGCTGGTGTAGGTATCGCCGCCCTTGCCGGTGCCACACTTGTTCTTCCAGCCAAAACCCTGCTCCTCGATACCGGCGGCGGCTGGCTCGGGGCCGACGCAATCGGCCGCTTTCACCGCGCCGTGCGCCTTACCGAAGGTGTGCCCGCCGGCGATGAGGGCGACCGTCTCCTCGTCGTTCATCGCCATCCGGCCGAAGGTCTCGCGAATGTCCGCGGCCGCCGAGACCGGGTCATGGTTGCCGTTCGGCCCTTCCGGGTTGACGTAGATCAGTCCCATCTGGACCGCCGCCAGAGGCTTCTCGAGCTGGCGGTCGCCGCTGTAGCGCTCGTCCGCCAGCCACTTCGTCTCCGGCCCCCAGTACACCAGGTCCGGCTCCCAGTCGTCTTCGCGCCCGCCGGCAAACCCGTACGTCTCGAAGCCCATCGACTCCATCGCCACGTTGCCGGTGAGGGCCATCAGATCGGCCCAGGAAATCTTGCGGCCGTACTTCTGCTTGACCGGCCACAGCAGCCGCCGCGCCTTGTCGAGGTTGGCGTTGTCGGGCCAGCTGTTCAGCGGGTCGAATCGCTGTTGCCCGCCGCCGGATCCGCCGCGGCCGTCGGTCACCCGGTAGGTCCCCGCCGCGTGCCACGCCATGCGGATGAAAAAGGGACCGTAGTGACCGTAGTCCGCCGGCCACCAGTCCTGCGAGGTCGTCATGACCTCGATGATGTCCTTCTTCACCTCGGCAAGATCGAGGCTCTGAAACTCCTCGGCGTAGTCGAAATCGCGACCCAGCGGATTCGACTCAGCGTCGTGCTGGCGCAACTGTCGCAGATCGAGTTGCTCCGGCCACCAGAACTGATTCGGCTTCGCCTCGTCCTGCCCGCTGGCGGGCAAGACGACGAGCGATGCCGAGGCAACAGCACCTGCCAAGATTGCGCGCACCGCGCTCTTCACGGAGGGCGTACCGGGGTACGCCCTCCTGGTTTCAAATCGTTTCATTGCATCCCTCCATAGTGAGTCTACGAACATCGACGCAGCCCTACTCGAGGTGGCTGCGCAGCATCCACGCGTTCTTCTCGTGAACGTCGATCCTGCGAACTCCCAGGTCGGCGCTCGCCGAATCTCCATTTGCCTCCGCGGTCGCGACGACCTTGCGAGCGGCGGCGACGATCCTGTCCTGGTCATCCGCCAGCTCGCGCACCATCTCCACCGCCGAGCGCTTGCCGCGCGCCTCCTTCACCGCAGCGAGCTCGGAGAATTCGGCATAGCTCCCGGGCGCCATCTCACCGACCGCGCGAATGCGCTCGGCAATCTCGTCCACCGCGAGCGCGAGCTCGGTGTACTGCTGCTCGAAGAGCGTGTGCAGGGTGGTGAACATCGGACCCGTGACGTTCCAGTGAAACCCGTGTGTCTTCAGATACACAGTGTACGAATCCGCCAGCAAGCGAGCCAGGTCGTCGGCCACCTTCGCTTCCTTGCGCTTCTTCTTGTTGCTCATCGTATTCCTCCTTCTGGGAAGCCCGTTCGACCGCGTAAGCCGCGATCACTGCCTCCCGACACAATGAGAATAGGGCCGCCCCTCGCATCTGTCGAAGTTATTGTTTTTATCGTCTCCATAGGCTTAAACTATCACTATGGATCTGCGCACACACCCATTCACGCTTCGCCAACTGCAGTACGCCGTGGGCGTTGCCGAAGCGCTCAGCTTTCGCGGCGCTGCCGAGCTCTGCAGTGTCTCCCAGCCCGCCCTCAGCGCACAGGTGGCGGAGCTCGAGGATGCCCTCGGCGTCCGTCTGTTCGAGCGCGATCGGCGCGGCGTCTTGCTCACACCTGCCGGTGAGAAGCTGGTCGAGCGCGCGCGTCGGATACTGCTCGAGGTGGAGAGCCTGCGGCGCGAGGCCGAGGGCCTGCTCGACCCGCTCGACGGCACCATCCGGCTCGGCGTGATCCCGACGATCGCGCCGTATCTGCTCCCCGACCTCGACCCGGCGCTGCGCCGGGAGTTCCCCAAGCTCGACTTGGTGTGGCGCGAAGACAAGACCGAGAATCTGGTGGCGGCGCTCGGCAAGGGAGAGATCGACGCCGCGGTAGTGGCGCTCGAAGCCGAGATCGGGGATCCGGACTACGAAATTATCGGAGTCGACCCCTTCGTTCTGGCGACCCCGGTCGACCATCCGCTCGCCCGGTCGCGCCGCCGAGTCGGCCGCGACGATCTCGACGGACAAGAGATTCTTCTGCTCGACGACGGCCACTGCTTCCGCGACCAGGCACTCGAGTGGTGCGGCGGCGCGGGCACGCGCGAGCTCGGGTTTCGCGCGACCAGCCTGGCGACCCTCACGCAGATGGTCGCCGGCGGCGCCGGCATAACCTTGCTGCCCAAGCTCGCCGTGCCGAGCGAAGAGCGCGACAAAAAGCTGGCCATCCGTGAGTTCAAGAAACCGGCGCCGCAGCGGACCATCGTCCTCATGTGGCGCCGCGGAAGCGCCCTCGCCTCGCCGCTACGACGAATCGCCGCCGCGGCACGACAGTCGCTGCCGAAGTGAAAAGGGCGTTCAGGTCTTCGGGGCTACGGCCAAAAGCTGCCGCAGATGGACGCTGATAAACGCTGATGGGGTTCGCTGAGAAGTTCACCACGGGTGAACACGGAGAGCACGGATTCAGAGCCGTTTTGGATTCAGAAGCATTACCGAGCCCGTGTTCTCCGTGTTCATCCGTGGTGTAATTTTTCCCGGAAGCCCTATCAGCGTTTATCTGCGTCCATCTGCGGCTGAAGCTTTTCTCGCCCCACCGCTCACTGCGCTTGGTCGATGCGGCGCATGTCGACGCCGACGTCGAGGGTGTGGGTGCCGCCGCCGAAGACCACTCCCTTGAACGGGGTGACATCGGTGTAGTCGCGGCCCCAGCCGATGGTGACGTAGCGGTCGTTGGGCGACTGGTCGTTGGTCGGGTCGATATCGAACCAGCCCACTCCGGGTACGAACGCAGAGACCCAGGCGTGCGACGCATCGGCGCCTTCGAGCCGAGGCTTTCCGGGCGGCGGTAGAGTCTCGAGGTAGCCGCTGACGTAGCGCGCCGCCAGCCCCAGCGAGCGCAGGCAACCGATCGCCAGGTGTGCGAAGTCCTGGCAAACGCCGCCGCGGTGCTCGAGGACCTCGGAGAGATGGGTCGTGACGGTGGTCCGTTCCGGATCGAACTCGAACTCGCGATGAATGCGGCTGCTCAAGTCGACGACGCAATCGACCAGCGGCCGTCCCGACGGAAACGACGGCCGCGCGTAGTCCGCCAGCGCCGCCGCGGGCTCGACCGAGGGCGACTCGAGAAGGAAATGTTGCGCCGACCGTGACTCGGCATCCGGGCCCAGCTGGACGGTCGCCCGCGCCGACTCCCAATCCAGCCCCTCCCCCGGCTGCCGGGGCGGCGGCTGCCATCGTTCGACCTCGCTCTTCGAGGTCACCACCAAGCGCTCGTGCACCTGTTGTATCGCGAAGTACAGCACCCGATTGCCGAAGATGTCCTCGCGCTCGCTCTGCACCGCGGGAGCCGGTTCCACCGTGACCTCGCACGACAGACACTTCTGGTTGCCGGTCGTTCGCGGTCGCAGCCGAGCCTCGTTGTGACAGAGGTTCACCGGCTCGGTGTAGTTGTACTCGGTGCGGTGCTGAACCAGATATCTCATGAAAACGACGTGACCAGCCGCGGCCCCTCCGGTTGACGGAAGTAGTCGCGCTCCAGTTGATCCGAGATGCTCGTCAGACCCTGGTTCATCTCGGCAATGAACGCGTCGAGGCGTTGGTCGAGAGATCGCGGTTCGCCGCTCGCCGCCTGCCCGGACTCGCGCAGGTCGCGCAGCAAGCCGTCGAGAACCTGTCGGTTGGTCGCGCTATCTTCCATGCCGTCAGCCGCCGGCAGACCGCGCAGCAGCGAATCGAGGCGCAGGAGCTGGTAGATCAGCGAACGCGGACTGCTGTCCTCGTCGATCAGCAGATCGAGAACCGGCCCCGCAGCCGGCATCGCCCGATAGCGCAACTGATAGGCAGTCTGCGAGTCGGCGAAGCCGAGAATCTCATCCCAAGGCGCTTCGACTTCGGAAGTGCCGACCCTACGCAACCCGCGCAACATCGCCAGCACGCCGAGCGCGCGCTCCAGGGCCCGACCGGCTTCGAGGAACTGCCAGCGACCGCCGCGCATCATGCTGTCCGCGCTCAGACCGCCAAACGCCGCCAGCATCATCGACAGACGCTCGAGACCGACGGTGTCGCCCATCGTCGGCCCCAGGGTGGTTGCGGCGTCGCCGATGCCGCTGATGACGCGCCGGGTCTCGTGCGAGAACTGGTCCGGAATCGACCGCGCCGCGTTGACCAGGGACGCGATGTTGTTGCGCACCGATCCCACCAGGTTCTCGTCACGCAAGACGGTCAACAGCTCTGGTCCGGCGAGATCGGTGCTCCCGTCGGTCGCGGCCGGTACGTTTGCCGGGGTCGCAGCCACCTCGGCCGCCGCGGCGAGCAGCGCTCGCAGCTGGTTCGCCCGCAGCGACTGCAGATCCGACTCGAGCGCCAGCCGCGCAATCTCGCGCAAGATGCGGGTCGTCACCTCGATGCGCGCCGCGTAGCGCCCCACCCAGTACAAATTGTCGGCAACGCGACCGCCCAGCGCCGGCTCGCCGTGCCGAATCGGTAGCGGCCGATCGACGACCGAAATCGGCTCGATCTCACGCGCCGGCTCCGATGCGATCACCCAAACGTCTTTGCTGACGCCACCGAAGCGGTTCGAAACGACGCGGGTGTTGGCACTTGCCGCCACCCGGCAGAGGCCGCCCGGCATCACCGCGTGACCTTCGCCGTCGGCAGCGACGAATCCGCGCAGCACCATCGCCCGCGGCTCGAGGTGGCCTTCGACCACCACCGGCGCGGTCGACAGCGGCACGTACTCCTGACCGACGTAAAGCTGCGGCTCGGCTTCGATCTGTGCAACCAGCGCGCTGCGGCTGGCCGCATCGAGCTCGGCGCCGAAAGCGGTGACGTCGCTCGAGTGCGGCACCGTCGGCTTGACCACCAGCTGATCGAGATTGTCGATCACGTAGCGGCGCGAGTCGTCGTCACCACACCACCAGGTGCGCACCGACGGCATCTTCAGGTCCTGGCCGAGCAAATGCTGGGCAAGCGCCGGCAGAAAAGCCATCAGCCCCGGGTTTTCGATTGCGCTGCAGCCAATTGGATTGACGATCGCGACGTTGCCGCTGCGCGCGGCCTCGAGCAGGCCCGGGGTACCCAGCAGCGAATCGCTGCGCAGCTCGAGCGGGTCGCAGAAGACTCCGTCGACTCGCCGCAGGATGACGTCGACGCGGCGCAGGCCCTCGAGGGTTCGCAACCACACCCGCTGATCGAGCACGGTGAGGTCGTCGCCTTGCACCAGCGAGCAGCCGAGATAGCTCGCCAGATAATTGTGCTCGAAGTAGGTCTCGCTGCCTGGCCCCGGCGTCAGCAGAACCATGTTCGGCCGCTCGTCCGGGTTCGGCGCGAGGGCGAGCAGCGCCGAACGCAGCCGGCGGAAGTAGTAGCGCAGCCGGTGCACGTGCGAATCGCGGAACAGGCTCGGCAGAATCTGTCCCATCACCACTCGGTTCTGCAGAGCGTAGCCACTCCCCGAGGGCGCTTGCGCGCGGTCGCCGAGCAGTACGAACGAGCCATCCGGAGTGCGCGCGACGTCGGCCGAGTACACCGGCAAGTGGCGGCCGCCGACCACCGGCATCCCGGCACACGGCCGCAGAAAGCCACTGTGGGAGTAGATCAACCTCGCCGGAATCATCCCGTCGGTGATCAGGCGAGCTTCGCCATAGAGGTCGGCGAGAATCGCTTCGAGCAGCTCGGCCCGCTGCAGCAACCCCTCCTCGATGGTGCGCCACTCCTCGCTGCGGATGAGCACCGGAACCGGATCGAGCGGCCACGGCAATTCGGCGCGCCCGGCCTGATCGAAGGCGTTGTAGGTCACCCCGCTCTGGTGCAGCAACCGCTCGCCCTCGAGGCGTTTGCGGTCGTACTCCTGCGGCCCGAGCTCGGTGACTGCTCGGATCAGATACTCCCAGTGCGCCCGCAAGCTACCGTCGCCGGCGTAGAGCTCGTCATAAGCTCCAGGGTGCGGACGGTAGCCCGACAAAAAAGGCGGCGCAGCCGGATCGGCGTTGCCCAGACTTATTCCCACGCGCCCCCCTGCGCAAAAACGCGGTTCAACTTCGGGCGTCGTAGCGCAAGTCGAGCGTGAAGGGAAACTCGGCGCTGCCCTCTTCGCGCGGCACCGACATCGAGCCAGAGCTGTGCCCGTGGTCCTGGAAGCGCGCCACCCGCCTCGCCTCGGCCTCGCCCGCGTTCACCGGAAACACGTCGTAGTTGCGGCCACCCGGGTGTGCGACGTGATACGTGCAGCCTCCGACCGAACGCGCATTCCATGTGTCGACAATATCGAAAACCAGCGGTGTATGCACGGCAATCGTCGGGTGCAGCGCCGACGGCGGCTGCCATGCGCGGTAGCGGACCCCGGCAACCGCTTCGCCGCGCTTGGAGGTCGCCGACAGCGGAACCCTCCGGCCGTTGCAGGCGACGGCGTAGCGATCGCCGTACAGGCCGGACGCGCGCACCTGAACGCGCTCGACCGACGAGTCGACATAGCGCGCCGATCCTTGCGACGTGACCTCCTCGCCGAGAACCAGCCACGGCTCGACCGCGGCACGCAGCTCGACCCCGACCTCGCCCGCCTGGATCGATCCGTAGCGCGGGAAGCGGAACTCGAGAAAGGGAGCGAACCACTGCATCTCGAAGTCAAAGCCATCCGAGCGCAGCTCACCGACCACCTGGCGCAGGTCCTCCCAGAGAAAGTGCGGCAGCATGAAGCGGTCGTGCAGCGCCGTGCCCCAGCGGATCAACCGTTGCCGGTACGGCTTGCGCCAGAATCGCGCCACCAGAGCGCGCAGCAAGAGCTGCTGCAGCAAGCTCATCCGCGGGTGCGGCGGCATCTCGAACGCCCGCATCTCGACCAGGCCCAGCCGGCCGGCCTCGCCAGCCGGCGAGTACAGCTTGTCGATGCAGAATTCGGCGCGATGCGTGTTGCCGGTCACGTCGATCAGCAGGTTGCGAAGCAAGCGATCGACCAGCCAAGGTTGCGGCACTTCGCCGTCCGGCATCTGCTGAAACGCAATCTCGAGATCGTAGAGGCTGTCGTTGCGCGCCTCGTCGATGCGCGGTGCCTGGCTGGTCGGTCCGACGAACGAGCCGGAGAACAGGTACGACAGGCTCGGGTGGTGCTGCCAGTAGGTGATCAGACTGCGCAGCAGGTCGGGACGCCGCAAGAACGGGCTGTCGGCCGGCTTGCTGCCGCCGAGCGTGACGTGGTTGCCGCCGCCGGTGCCGGTGTGGCGGCCGTCGAGGTTGAACTTCTCGGTGCTGAGCCGGCACTGCCTGGCCTCGGCGTAGAGCGCTTCGGTGACCGCGGTGAGGTCGTCCCAGCTGTCCGACGGATGCACGTTGACCTCGATCACGCCCGGATCGGGGGTCACGCTGAGCCGGCTCAGCCGGCCGTCGCGCGGCGGCTCGTAGCCTTCGAGAACCACAGCGGTCGCGCACTTCGCCGCCGCCTCTTCGATCGAAGCGATCAGGTCGGCAAACGCTTCGAGCTTCTTCAGCGGCGGCAGGAACACGTGCAGGCAACCGTCGCGCGGCTCGACGCAGAGCGCGGTGCGAACCACGTCGTCGGGCGTTCCCCGCTCGCGCCGCTGCGGCGTGCTCCGGCCGGCGCTTGGCGCGCCGCCCTGCCCCGCTTCGCGCCGCCGCTCCTCGAGCAGCTCCATCGCGCTCGACAGCAGGTCGCGCTCGGCGAAGTTCGACACGTCGATCTCGACCTCGCGGTCCTCCGGATAGGCCCACGGCAACGAGTCCAACGGCAGCCGCAACCCGATCGGCGAGGACCCCGGGGCGAGGAACATGCGGCCGCGGCGGAAGTGCCAGGCGCCGCTGCGCCACCCTCCGCGCTCTTCTTCGTCGGCCCACGCCAGTGGCAGCACGTACCCAGTCGGCGTACTCGGCCCGCGCCGCAAGAACTCGGCGACCAGCTCCCATTCCTGTGGATCGCCGCGCTCCAGGGCGAGCGGGTCGACGTTGTCTGGAAGCAGGCCTTCCATCCAAGCGTAGTGAAAGACGTCCTCGAAAGCGGGAACGATCCAATCGCGCTCGATCCCCAGCGCCGCGGCAAGGGTTCGAGCGAAGGTCTCGGCGTCTTCGACGGAGCAACCCGGCGGCTCCCGCTGGTCGGCGAGCAGGGCGCGGTCGTTCCACAGAGCATGGCCGTCGCGCCGCCAGAAGCAAGAGTACGACCAGCGCGGCAAAGGCTCGTTGGGGTACCACTTACCCTGGCCGAAGTGGAGGATACCGGCGGGAGCGAAACGGTCGGCCAGCACGCGCACCAAACGGTGCGCCAACTTGCGCTTGTCCTCGCCGTCGGGCGCGGTGTTCCATTCATCCCCCTCCATGTCGTCGATCGACACGAAGGTGGGCTCTCCCCCCATGGTCAGGCGAACGTCCTCGTCGCGGAGAATCTCGTCGACGCGATGGCCGAGCGCATCGATCGCCTCCCATTGCGCCTCGGCGTAGGGCTTGGTGACGCGCGGGTCCTCGCGAACCCGTTCCACCTTGTTGTGGTACTCGAACTCGACGCTGCACGGCTCGGTTACGCCCTCGATCGGCGCGGCCGAGCGCGGTGTCGGGCTGCAGGCGAGCGGGATGTGGCCTTCGCCGGCGAACAGTCCCGAGGTCGGATCGAGGCCGACCCAACCGGCGCCGGGGATGTACACTTCGGCCCATGCGTGCAGGTCGGTGAAGTCCTGCTGCGGACCCGACGGACCGTCGAGCGCCGGGATGTCGGCGGTCAGCTGCACCAGGTAGCCGGACACGAAACGCGCCGCCAAGCCGAGGTGGCGCAGGATCTGCACCAGCAGCCAGCCCGAGTCGCGACACGAGCCGCGCTGCGAGCCGAGCGTCTCCTCGCAGGTCTGCACCCCCTCTTCGAAGCGAACCACGTAAGCGATGTGCTCGCAGAGCCTCTGGTTGAGCTCGACCAAGAAGTCGACGGTCGGCCGCGGCGCCCGGTCGATCGACGCCACCCACTTGGTCAGCAGCGGCCCCATCTCCGAGATCTCCAGATAGGGAGCCAGCTCGTTGGCCGTTCCCTCGGGATAGGCGAAGGGAATCTTGTTCGCCGACTCCTCGAGGAAGAAGTCGAAGGGGTTGATGACGGTCATGTCGGCGAGCAGGTCGACGTCGAACGAGAGCTCGTCGGTCTTGTCGGGGAAGACCACCCGCGCGAGAAAGTTGCCGAACGGATCCTGCTGCCAGTTGATGAAGTGGCCCTCGGGCCGGATCTGCAGCGAGTAGGCCTCGATCGGGGTTCGGCAGTGCGCCGCCGGGCGCAATCGCACGATGTGCGGGCCGACTTCGATCGGCCGATCGAATCGGTAAGTGGTGCGGTGATTGATTCCTACTTGGATACTCATGGCCGGGACTCCGCGCGGATTCTCTAAATGAGCCCAGCGTTCCTTCCCCTTGCACATCTCGCGCGAATCGACAATCACCCTCGTCGCCAGGTAGTGGGCTCGTTCAACTCCGTGGGGCTTGCGCCCTCCTGCTTTGCCCGCCCTGTTTCGCCTCTCCCTCCGGAAGAGGCTGGGCGAAGCCCTGGTGAGGGGGATCAGATGACCGAGGGTCCCTCACCCGTCCTTCCCCCTTCGCTCTTCGAGCTTCGGTGGACGAGTCGGCCGACCTCTCCCACAGGGAGAGGCATCTGAATTCTCTTCTCCCCG
>JAUIGL010000051.1 GCA_030430165.1 bacterium
CCAGTTGCGCAAGCTGGCCGAGGAGCTCCCGGTGCACCGGGTGGTGGCGTGTTCGGCGACCAGTGGCGAAGGAGTCGCCGAGCTGTGGCAGGCGATCGACTCGATGGTTGCGGTTTGAGCGGCGATGAGGTGCCGGTCTAACCGGCGGACTCCGCCGGCCGGCGAAGCAGGGGGACCAACTCTTCGGTGTGGCGAACGATCTCCGGTCCGAGCCAGTCGTCGACGATCTCGGCGAGCGCTTCTGGGGTGAAGTGGACGCCGTCGTGGCGCACGCTCTCGTCGCTCAGGTCGATGCCGGCGCGGTCGAGGTAACCAGCGAAGTCGGCGACGCGCATGGCGTTGGGCCAGCGCCCCGCGGCTTCGCGGATCAGCTCGTTCAGTCGCTGCATGCGCTTCGGGTCGCTCGCTTCGCGGAAGCGCTCGGCATCGATCCACGGTTGCGGATTGAATGAAGCCGGTGGCGATGTGATCCAGATCACGCCGGTTCCGTGCTCGGCGAACATCTCCACCGCGCGATCGATCTCGCGGCGGAACTTCGTGTCGTAGAGCGGATCTCCGAGGGCGCGCGGCGAATCGTTGCGGGTGAAGCGGCGGGTCAGCACGTCCCACGGCCCGATCAGGATGTAGGCGATGTCGACCGGAATATCCTCGATCTGCTCTTCCCAGCCGCGCAGCGCGGCAGCGCAGCGCTTGGGCGGTCGCTTCTTCCAGTGAGTCTGGAAGTACCAGGCACCCTCCTGCACCAGCGAGCAGCCCAGCTGAGCCCGGCCTCGCCGCGGTAGCATGCCCGCTCCCTTGAGCCATGGCTCCAGGGGGAAGGCGAGTACCAGGGCGGTGGAATCACCGAAACCGGCGATCCGCGGTCGTCGGCCGAGGATTTTGGTTGCCTGGTCGGCCCGGGTGTCGACCGGCTGCGTGTTGGGGAGGGCCGCTTCGATCCAGATGGGCGCCGCCAGTGCCAGCGGTGCCGCCAGCGACGCAGCGAAAATCGCCCTCCGGGCGCCGAGCGCGCGCCGCGTGCGGACCGGTTGCTCGACCAAGCGCAGCGACGCCCAGGCGCAGGCGATGGTCAGCACGGTTCGCACCGCAAAGAGAGGGATGGCCGAAAGCCCGGTGCGCTGCTCGGTGAGGAAGAGGAAGATCGGCCAGTGGTAGATGTAGGCGCCGTAGGAAAGTCGGCCGATCCACGGCAGCGGCGCGACCGACAACGCTCGCTGCATGGCGCTGCCCGGCAGGAGCAGCGCCGCGATCACGATTGCCGAAAGCGCTGCGTGGAGTGCGAAGCCACCGCGGTACAGCCACGCCGAGCCGACCGCGGAGATCGACCATGCTGCGACCATGGCGATCGCGGCGGTGGGTGCTGCGACGGCGAGGAGCCGGCCCACTGGTTGCCACCGGCGCGCCCCGCGCGCCAGGACGAGCGCCAGCAGGGCGCCGGCGAGTGGTTCCGCGGCGCGCGACAAGGTGCCGTAGTAGACGCGATTGGTGGCGTCGGAATCGCCCGGATCGGTGACCGCCGCGGCGATCGACGCGGCGACGACGGCGAGCAGCAGAAGGGCGATCGGTTTCGCCGAGCCCGATCGCCGGAGACACAGGAGGAGGGCGAACGGAAAGACCAGGTAGTACTGCGCCTCGATCGACAACGACCACGAGTGCTGTAACGGGGACGGGTCGGAGAACAGCTGCGCGTATGCGTACTCCGGCGACATGAACCGCCAGTTCGATACGTACGCGAGAGTCGTCGATGCATCGGCGAACAGTCGATTGCGGGTGCTGGCGGGTAGCCACCACGCTGCGGTTGCCACCACCCCGGCGACGCCGAGCCAGAGAGGCGGGCCGAGACGGCGTAGCCGTCGCTCCCAGAAGGCCGCCAGATCGATTCTGCCGCTGTCTTCCCACTCGCGCAGGAGAAGCGTGGCGATCAGATACCCGGACAGTGTGAAGAAAGTCGAGACGCCGAGAAAACCTCCGCTCATCCACTCGAAGGGTGCGTGGAAGAGGAGAACCCCGGTCAGGCAGACGGCGCGCAGTCCGTCGAGCGCGGGAGAGTAGCCGAGCTTCGACGGCGGTGCCGCAGCGTTGGCGGGAGAGGGCTCGGCAGCGGACACGGCGCGCGTCTTCTTTGGCTCGCCGGTCACAAGTTGGTCAGGAGGTTGACCGTCGCGACGATGGCGAAGGCTCCGTAGAGAATACTGATCGCAACCATGGTTGCGATGCGCAGGCGGCCCGGCCGGAACGGCTCGGCGACGTAGCGCAGGTTGATCCAGAGCGTCAGCGGAGTGTAGATCGCCATCGCGATGCCGCCGAGAAAGCCCGCACTCAAGAGGAAGAAAATCGGCGGAATCGCCTCGTAGGCCCAGGTGAGGAGGATGCCGACGACGATCCAGACCGCGGCGACGCCGGCGTAGAGCTGGCTCGTTCCGGTCTCGCGAGCCCATTCGAAGGCGCCCTGCATGATGTCGGTACAGCTTCGCGCGACGCCGTCGATCAAGGTGAGCTGAGTCGAGAACAGGCAGGCGACGCCGACCAGCAAGAAGATCGTCTTGCCGGTGTTCCCCCACACCGAGCCGAGAATCGAGGCCTCTTCCCACACCAGCAGCTCGCTGCCCGGCACGATGCCGCGCGGATGCAGTACGGCGAGCGCGCCGACGATGAACAGCACGATGGTGAAGGTATTGAGCAGCCAGAAGAAGATTGCCTGGTCGAGAGTCAGGTGACGGATCCAATCCTTCCACCGGCGCCGGTTCTCGGCGCTGTCGCGGATGCGGAAGCCGCCGGTGATCGGGCGCTCCGCCTTGCCGCGCAGTGGGTTGACCACCGGCGGAATCAGCGCCCCCATGCCCCACCCCTTGTCGAGAATGTAGAAGCAGAAAAAGAGGTTGGCGGTACCGCCGGCTCCGGCGAAGACGAGTGCCGAGAACAACTCCGAACGCGACATCGCGGGGTCGCGGAACGGCACGTTGATCGCGCCGCGCGCCAAGGTGGCCCAGGTGTCGGCGGTGGTGACCGACAGCGCGATCGCGATCAGGCCGAGGGTGACGATGACGACCAGCACCTGCACCGTGCGCTCGACCGAGCGGTAGACCGCCTTGGGACCGAACAGCACGAAGGCCACGGCGGCGAAGGTAATGATCGTCCAGAAGGTCGGCGACCCCGGCCCGGTCGGACCGACGATGAGAACTTTGAGAGCGCCGCCGCAGGCGCGGGCCCATCCGGGAACGATCCAGCCGGCGATGTTGAGCACCAGAAAGACCCCGGCGAAGCCGCGCGACACCCTCTGGTATCCTTGGTAGACGCTCTCGCCGGTGGCGAGCGTGTAGCGCCCGATCTCGAGGTTGAGCCAGAACTGGACGAACACCCCGAGCAACGCGGCCCAGGTCATGGTGGCGCCGTACTGGGCGGTAACGCGCGGCCAGACGATCAGCTCCCCGGCGCCGATCGACAGCCCGACCAGGACCGCTCCCGGGCCGACCAGCTCCCAGAAGCGTCCGGGGAGAGGCGGTAGGTCGCCCTCGCGCTGCGGCTGGTCCGTTGTCGTGTGCGTAGGTTGATTCATACCGATCGGTCCTGCTCGGTCAGGGGACCACGCGAACCGGTGCGACCCGAAGGTCGCGGGCGGCGCCGCGCGTGGATCCGGCCTAGAGGGCTGGCCGGAAAGTGGCTTCGTAGCGAAAATCGTCAGCCGCCGCGAGCGCAAGTAGCTGGGCGCGACGGCGTATCGGGCGATACGTCGAGCGCTCGGCGACGCAGCGATCGCGGTTGGATGGCGATTTGCAGCAGGAGTCCATTTTTCGGCCAGGCCTCTAGCACCTGGCAAAGCGGGAAAATCTCGCATCAGGTAGCACGGTGCGGATGGTTTGCGCTACGGTCTCGGGCTCCATTTCTCGCAAGTGGGCCAGCCAGCAGGAGGTCGTGCGGTGTCGGTGAAATTCGGATTGTTCTATCCTCAGGTAGGCCAGACCTTCGACGCGTTTCGCGAGCGCACTCAGCTCGCCGAGAAGCTGGGCTACGATTCGGTCTTCTGTGTCGACCACATGTGGCAGCGCGGTATGCCGGAGGTCGACCACCTGGAGTCGTGGACCTTGCTGTCCGCACTCGCTCCGGTGACCGAGCGGATCCGCCTCGGCGCACTGGTCCTGTGCAACTCGTATCGCAACCCGGCCCTGCTGGCGAAGATGGCGTCGACCCTCGACCACGTGAGCGGCGGCCGCGTCGTGCTCGGCATCGGCGCTGGATGGATGGACGAAGAGTACCGTGGTTACGGCTACCCCTTCCCGCCGACCCTGGAGCGCATCGAACAGCTCGACGAGGCGCTCGAGGTCATCAAGCGCTTGTTCACCGAGAAGAGCGCCGACTTTCAGGGCAAGTACTACACGCTCGACAAGGCCTACAATCGACCGGCGGCCGTGCAGAAGCCGTACCCGCCGATCCTCATCGGCGGCGGCGGCGAGAAGTACATGCTCAAGGTGGTGGCGCGGCATGCCGACATCTGGAACGTGCCGAACAACCACTCGGAGCATCTCGAGCGCCGCATCGCCGCGTTGCACAAGCACTGCGAGAGCATCGGCCGCGACCCCGCCGAGATCGAGGTCTCCGAGCAGTCGTTCATCGTCGTCGGCGAGGACCAGGCCGATTTCGAGAAGAAGTGGGAGATGGCGAAGATGCTGCTCGGGTCGGCCTTCAACCTCGACGTGGCGTTCCGTGGAACTCCGGATCAGGTGGTCGAGCAGATCCAGAAGCGGGTGCAGCAGGGGGTGACGTTCTTCACCTTCCTGAGCGGCGACTTCCACGCCCCGGAGACCCTGGAGCTGATTGCCGAGAAGGTGATCCCCGCACTGCGCTGAGCGGCAGGACGAGCCGGGCTACGGCTGGATGTCCTCGCGCTTGACGATCTCGATGAACTTCTCGGCCGCCGGCGAGAGGTGGCGGCTGCGTTTGTGGATGATGCCGAGCGGGCGCGCGAGGTCGACGTCGGCCAAGTTGGCGATGCGAATCGTTCCCTGGTCGATCTCCTGGCGGATGGCGGGCACCGGCACGATGGCGACGCCCTGACCGATCTCGACGGCGCGCTTGATGGTCTCGATGTTGTCGTACTCGGCGACGTACTTGACCGTAACGTGGTTCGCTTTGAGCAGCTGGTCGGTCGCCTTGCGGGTCGCGATGTCCTTCTCGTAGGCGACGAAGGGCTCGCCCTCGAGCTTGCTGACCGGAATCTTCTTGGCGCCGGCGAGCGGGTGGTCGGGGGGGCAGGCCAGCACCAGCGTGTCCTTGCGAATCGGGATCGAGACGATCTGCGGGTGTTTCTGCGGGTAGGCGACGATGCCGAGGTCGATTTGCTGGGCGATGACGTTCTCGTAGATCTTGTTGGGGCGCGAGTATTCGACGTGAACGTTCACCTCTGGGTAGTTGCGCAGGTACTCCTTCAGATACGCGGGGAGCTCGTGCAGGCCGACGCTGTAGACGATGGCGACCCGGAGGTGGCCGCCGATGACGTCGCAGCTGTGCTGCAGCTCGGCCTCGACGTCCTGGTATTTGTCGATGATCTCGCGGCTCGCCTTGTAGAGGATCGCCCCCTGCGGGGTCGGCTTGGCGCCGCCGCGGCTGCGCTCGAGCAGCTTGCAGTGGTACTTGGTCTCCAGCGCTCTGAGCTGCTGGCTGACCGCGGATTGGGTGATGAAATTCTGCGACGCTGCGACCGAAAAACTGCCCGTTTCGACGACGTCGCAGAACACTTTCAAGGTTTCGATGTGCATAACTTCGCCTAATCTTAAGTGGCGACTTATCGAAGTCAAGTGAATGGTGGAGGGGGCGTGATCGTGCTCGAGCGTCAGCGCGCGGCGGCGCCGAGCGCCTCCAGCACCTTGTCGACTTCCCAGACTGCGACGGCTCCGGTGAGGACGACGGACCCGTCGTCGACCCGGGCGTAGATCCCGGTGGCGCTGGGGTTGTGGTGGCCGAGATCGATAGCCAGCGCGGGCCGGCGCTCGCCGGCGAGCTCGATGCGTCCGGCAGGGGGCTGCAGACCGTACGACTCGAGGTCGGCGGAGCGCGGCTGGTCGTGAACCCGGATGATTACCGCGAGCCCGGCGACCGCGCGTAGGAAGTCGTTGACGGCCGTCGGTTTCGAGGTGTTGGTCCAGCCGTAGGCGGTGCGTTCGCTGGTCGCCCGGGTCTCGCCGTGGGTGACCGTCAGACGGTCGATCCGCTCCGGCCGCAGGTCGACGAGGCGCTCTACGTCCGCCGAGGGCGGTGTCGGCTCCGGTTCCTCGAGAATGCTTTGCCAGCTCGCGTTGGGGTCCTCGGAGACGACGTCCCAGTAGGCGGCGACCAGCACGGCGACGACGACCGTGCCGAGGATCAGCGTGTTGCGCCAACCCATCGGCTCAGCGGCCGCCTCGTTGCCGCCGCCGCGCGCCTGCGAGGACAATGCCGGCGATCGTCGCCAGGGAAGGGAGCGCGATCACGGCCAGCCAGAAAATCGAACGCGTCTGGCGCGCGGTCAGGGTGAGCGGGCGTCCCGGATCGGCATCCGGCTCGCTGCGCATGCCGATCAAGGTCGGATCCTCGGCGAGGATGCCGACGATGGCGAGGATGAAATCGCGGTTGCCCAGGGTTTCGATGTGCCGGTTGTTGACGAAGTCCGAATCGCCGACCGCGATCACCCGCCCCGGCGGTTGATCCGGCCCGCGCTCGACGATTGCCTGCACCGCCACCGAGACCGGGCCGATCTCGTCGACCTGCGGGCGAAACTCGACGTCTTGCGAGGGGACTTCCGAGGAGTCGACCCGCACCCAGGTCGACTCGCTGGTGCCGGCGAGCGAGACGACGCGAATTCCCTCGACAGGCGGCGTCAGGGCTCGCATGGTGCGCGCCACCGGCAGAATCACCGAGGCGCCGAGCCGGTCGCGGAAGAGCTCCTGGCGGAAGCGGTCGACCTGGGGCACGAAGCTGTCGGCGCCGAGCATCCTGTTTTGCTCGTCGACGATGATGTTGGTGCCGGACGAAACCCCGACGCGCTCGAGCAGTGCGTCGAACGAGCGCGGCGACTGTGGGTCGAGCAGCAGCAGGCCTCGTCCGCCGCCGCGGATGTAGCGTTCGAACTGCTCCGCTTCGCCGTCGCGCAGCTCGTGCCTGGGCGTCGCGAAGACCACCGTCGTGCAGCTCGGCGGAGGTGGCGCGCTCAAGCTCTCGATCGTCGCGACCGTCAAGCCCTCCCGCTCGATCACCTGCGCCAGCTTCGACAACCCTTCGCGCTGGTCGCTATCGCCAGGCGAGGCTTCGCCGTGACCGATGACGAAGCAAACGCGCCGCGATTCGGTGCGAGTGAGGCGGAGCAGCGTCGCGGTGATCGATTCCTCGGAGATCGAGCGGATCTTGAGGCGGCGACCGTCGGCCAGCTCGAGCACGCCGGTGTTGTAGCGGCTGACCTCGTACTTCTTGGAAAGTCCCGGATTGCGATCGAGATCGACGAGCTCGTACTGCAGGCCAGGTGCGTAGGAGTGGAACTGTTCCAGCAGGTCGAGCATGCGCCGCCGGTTCACCACCTGTTGGCTGTCGTAGAAGGCGTAGAGCCTGGCGTTGCCGGTGAAGTCCTCGGCCGCCTGCCGCGCGTACGGCGAGAGCAGGAAACGCTTCGCCGGAGTCAGGTCCCAGCGCACGTTGTGCCTTCCGGCGAGAAACTGCAGGGTCGCGATCAACACCAGCATCAGGACGATCTGCACCGCAGTTTGCAGGGCCCCGCGGGCGCCGCGGCTGCTTGGTTGCGCGTCGCTCATGGCACTCCCCGCCACTTCCGCGATGCCAGCGACTGCCAGGTGAGGAACAGGAAGAACGCGATGAACAGGATGAAGAAGGTGACGTCGCTGGTGTCGATCACGCCGCGGGTGAAGTCGTAGTAGCGATCGAAGAGTGAGAGACCGAGCAGCACGCGCAGCATGGCCTGGTTGGCGGCCTCCTCGTTCCAGGTCACGAACCAGAAGAACACCAGGATTCCGTAGGTGACCATGGCGCTGACGACCTGGTTTTCGGTCAGCGACGACACCAACAGGCCGCAGGCGATGAAGCCGATGCCGAGCAGGATCAGCCCGAGGTATGCGGCGAACAACGGTCCCAGGGGGTAGGGCTGGTAGTAGTAGAGCAGGGCGCAGGGGATCGCCGTCGGCAGCAGCATGAAGAGAAAAAAGACGACCGCGGCGATGAACTTGCCGCCGACGATCTCGAAGTCGCGCACCGGGTAGGTCCAGAGGAGCTCGAGCGTACCGAGCTTACGCTCCTCGGCGAACAGCCGCATGGTGATCAGGGGAACGATCAGCATGGTGACCATGCGCAGGTCGAGAAAGACCCACTGCCAGAGCCCCGAAGCCGGCGTGAACGACGAGATCAGGAGAATGAAGGTGAGGTCGCTGTAGAAGAAGTAACCGCTCAGCAGCAGGAACACGGCGAGCAGAACGTAGGCGACGACCGAGCCCAGGGTCGCGCGCAGCTCGCGGCTGCAAATGATCCACATGCGGCTCATGAGGGGCTCTCCTCGGTGTCGTCGTGTACCAGGGCGAGGAAGACTTCTTCGAGGGAAACGGCGACCGAGCGCAGCTCGCGCAATCCCCACCCGCGATCGGCGACGGCGGCGGCGAGCGCTTCGCGCAGATCGCGCTCGCTCTCGGTGAGCACGGTGAGGGACGCCGCGCCGTCGACCGAGCGCGCTTGCACCTCGACTCCGATGACGCCCGGCACCGCGGCGAGCCCCTGTGCGGCGGCTTCGACCGGGGCGTTGAGCTCGACCAAGATGCGTCCGGATCTCTGCACGCGGCGGCTGAGCTGGGTCGGGGTGTCGACCGCGCGTATGCGTCCGCGGTGCAGGATGATCACCCGATCGCAGGTCGCCTCGACCTCGGGCAAGATGTGCGTCGACAGGACGACCGTGCGGTTGTGGCGCAGATCGCGGATCAAGTCGCGCATCTCGGCAACCTGCTCGGGGTCGAGCCCGGCGGTCGGCTCGTCGAGGATCAGCACGCGCGGTTCGGCGGTCAGCGCCTGGGCGATCCCGACGCGCTGGCGGAACCCCTTTGACAAGCTGCCGATCAGGCGGGTGGCCACCGGGGCGAGCGCGCAGGCGTCCATCGCCTCGTCTGCCTGAGCGCTGGCGGCCGCGCGGCCGAGTCCCTTCATCCGGCCGACGTAGCGCAGATACGAGCGCACGGTCATCTCCTGGTAGGCGGAAACGCGTTCGGGGAAGTAGCCGACGGCGGCGCGAGCGGCGAGCGGTTCGGCAACGATGTCGTGCCCGGCGACCAAGGCTCTGCCGGTTGTGGGGGGGAACACGCCGGCGATGATGCGCATGGTGGTGCTCTTGCCGGCGCCGTTGGGGCCGAGCAGGCCGACGATCTCGCCCGCCGACACCTCGAACGAGATATCCTCGATGGCGGTGAAGCGGCCGAATCGCTTGCTGACGTTGGAAAGGGAGATCATTTCTCGGGAGAGTACCAGACCGGCGAAGTCCAGGCGCGTTCCTGGATGGTTTTCGGGAAGGTCGGGTCGCAGCAGTCCTCCCATCCGCTGCGGATGGTCGCCGGGGCGGCGCAGTCGACGCCCGCGGCGCCGCAGGCGCGCGTGCTCCAGCGGCAGGTGGGCTGCTCGACGACGCGGCCGTAGTAGGCGCTCGGCACATCGGCGCGATGCTCGGGATCGGTCCACACCGCGCACAGCTGGGCTGCGCCGTCGTCGCCGGTGCGGCAGGTGGCTGGATCGACGGCGGCGGTTTGCGGCGTGCTGGCGACATCGACGACGCGTTCGCGAATCTGCTCGCCCTCGACCCAGACCTTGACGATTTGCAGTCGCTGCAGGCCGGTGCCCGGCCGATCGCCGGTGCCGGGATCCTTGAGCGCGCGCAGCGCCAGTTTCGGGGCGCGGTCGCCGAGCACGGCGGCGTCGAGGCGGGAGCCCATCGGCACGCCGTCGGCGTAGCCGACGGCGGCGAAATCGGCGCGCTCGCAGAGGTCGTCGGGCAGGTCGGCGCCGGCGAACAGGCGAACTACGATCCGAGGGCCGCTGGTCGCATAGGTCTCGCGTCGCCGCAGCGCGGCGAAGATCGCGTCGCGCGAGTTCTCTTCGGCCCAGACGGCAGCGAGCCCACCCGGGTTGAACTCGATCGGGTCGAGCAGGCGATCGGGCAGGGTGCTGCCGATGGGGAGACCGGCGCCGCCGTGGCCGGGATAGTCCTCTTCGTAGACCAGGCCCGGGGTGCCGAGGTGGGTGTCGGTCGAGCCGATGAAACCGACTTCGAAGGGATTGACGCCGATGCTCAGCTGTTCGCGCAGTCCGACGCCGAGCCCGGTGCGCGCGAAGTTGGTCGCCGCCGGCGGTGCGTCGAGCCAAGGTACGAAACGGGCGCGCAGGTCGCCGTAGGGCACGTTCTCGAAGCCGCACAGCTCATCTTCGCTGGCCGAGCCGCGATCGCATTCGGAGCTTCCCTTGTGTTGCATGATCTCGACGAGTGGCTCGTTGGCCATCCTTCTGCGCGCGTCGGCGCCGTCGAAGGCGGTTCCATCGGGGCCGACGGTCTGAAACGTGGCAGCGTTCGACACGTTCGAATTGTGCGGAATCACGATGAAGTCGCAAGCGCCCGGGGCATTGCGACAGCTGCGTTCGAGCTCGCTCCACAGCAGGGTTTCGTGAGGCAGCTCGGCACTGCTCGGCGCGATCGGCGGTACCGTGGCGTTGCGGAAGATCACGTTGCGGTGCGCGTAGCCGGTCCATTCGTAGCCGATCAGGGTGGTGAACCGGCATGCCGCGCTTCGGTCGTAGGCTGCTTCGGCCGCCGCCTGCATGTCGTTCCAGGGCAGGGCATCGGCGGCGATGCATGCCGCCTGCTCGGGTCCGCAGAAACTGAACGGCGTGCGGCGCGCGTTCATCAGGAAGAAGGAGAGGCGCGGCCAGCCGCGATAGATGCGGCACATCAGAGAAGAGTGGCCGGGGTGCTCTCGGTCGTTGCAGATGGTGGTCTCGCCGAAGAGCTCGGCGTGGTCGGTGACCGCGGCGAAGTCGAGCGGCCGGCGCAATTGCACCTGTCTGCCCGCCGTCCCGGAATCGTCCCACGGCTGGATGCCCAGCGCCTCGCCGCGCGCAAAGGCGTAGGCCTGGGCAGGCGTGGTCCGGGTTCCCTGCGTGCTGGCGTCGAGTGAGTAGCGCGTGTGCACGTGCAGGTCGCCGAACAGCGGCCGGCGCAGCGGCGTGTAGTCGGCGCACGGCTCGCGCGACTCGGTGCGCGCAAAGGGAGGCGGCGCGTTGGCGGTGACCGCCAACGCGACCAGCAGAAGCGTGGCGCTGGTCACCGGAATACTCCGAGCAGTCCGGATTGCACGGACGTACTCGACATCGGCGTCGAGTATGGTGCGAAGGCGATGCAAAGTGAGCCGGCGGCGAGCGCGATGCCGACGATTAGTGGCGCCCGGCGTGCCTCGGGTAGTCCGCCCAGCATGCGACCGCCGAGCGAGGCGATGCCGTAGAGCGCGCTGCCGATGACCGCCGTCTGAACGAATGCCAGCCCGAGAAAGGCCCACCAGTAGATTCCGCCCGGCCCTTCACTGAGGTTGAGCACGACGATGATGCCGGTGAAGAAGAGGAGTCGAACGATCGGCGCCACTTCGACCCCGCCGAGCATGTAGGGCACCGGAAGCAGGCAGCAGAGCAGCAACCAGATCGCCCACTTTGCGGAACGGGTCGACATTGGCGAGAACTTCTAATGGAGAACCGGGGGCAAATCCACGTCCGTATCCGTCGACGGCTTCCTTTTTCGACTGTCCCACCCCGCTGCGAAGTTGCATCGGCGCGGTCGACCCGCCGTAATGAAGGTGCCGATGAGTGGAGCACGAAAGCTCGAGTCCGATCGAACGCCCCTGCCGGGGGCGCTTTCTCTATCGAAAAGCGAAGGCGATACCGATTCCATAAACTCGCCAACCTATAGGGGGAGAGTGATGCGGGCACGGGTCCTTCTCTGGTTGTGCCTCGCTCTGGCGCCGGCGGCGGTCGCGGCGGCAGAGCAGGCACCGGCGCCGCAACCGGTTGCCGCCGAGTGGCGCGAGCACGAGATCATCTTCAACTACCAGGATTTCACGACCCAGTTCTCCTGTCTCGGGCTGCGCGAGAAGATGCGGAAGATCTTGGATGCGCTCGGCGTGCGCGACGACGCCAAGGTGTCGATGTACGGCTGTTCGGCCCCCGTCTTTCGTGTCGCTCCGGCGGTGAGTCTCAAGCTGCGCTTCGCCACGCTGCATCCGATCGCGGCGGAATCGCAGGCGGAGCCGGTTGCCGGCGCTTGGGCGGCGGTGGACCTGAGCCGCGGCAAGCAGCGGTTCCTCGACCGCGGCGACTGCGCCCTGGTCGAGCGCGTTCGCGACCAGGTGCTGCCGGCCTTTGCGCACGAGATCGTCGAGGATCGCACGCGGTGTATTCCCCATCGGATCGACGGCAGCGGCCCGGTGTTGCGCTTGCGGGTTCTGCAGCCGCTTGGCGAGGTGGGAGTGACGGGCGAGTAGCGCGGCGAGCCGGTTGCGCTGGAGCGCGACTTTTGCGAGCGCTGTGGGCGTGCCGGAGTCGGTGTCCAACATGCGAGTCGGTCTCTTCGTGCCGTGCTACGTCGACCAGCTCACGCCGCGGGTGGGTCTGGCGACGCTCGAGGTGCTGGCGCGATGCGGGGTCGAGGTCGAGTTTCCCGGCGGGCAGACATGCTGCGGACAGCCGATGGCGAACATGGGCTGTGGCGCCGACGCTCGAGCCCTGGCCGTTCGCTACGCCGAGGTGTTCGCCGACTACGACTACGTCGTCTGCCCGTCGGGCAGCTGCACCGCGATGGTGCGCCACCACTATCCGGAGCTGTATGCCGGCACGGCGGCGCAACGCGCGGTATGGTCGCGCACCTACGAGCTGTGCGAGTTCCTCACTGCATTTGCCGATCTCGACCGCATCCGCGGCTCGTTCCCGTACCGCGTCGGCCTGCACCGTGGCTGCCACGGCTTGCGCGAGCTGAGGCTGGGGGCGTGCTCCGAGCTGGTGCACGAGCGCGGTGACACGGTGGCGCAGTTGCTGCGGCGCCTCGACGGTCTCGAGTTGATCGAGTTGGAGCGTGCGGACGAGTGTTGCGGGTTCGGCGGAACGTTCAGCGTCGACGAGCCCGGGGTTTCAGCCCTGATGGGCCGCGACCGCATTCGCGACCACCGCCGGGCTGGTGCGCAGGTGATCGCCTCGACCGATGTGTCCTGCTTGATGCACCTGGATGGTCTGTTGCGGCGCCAACGGAGCGCCGAGAAGGTGATGCACGTCGCCGAGATTCTGGCAGCGGCGGGGCAATAGAGTTGGCATGGCTCACACGGAGCTCGCAGAAGAGTTCGTAGCCGACGAAGATCGCGCACGCTGGCACGACCAGGCGCTTTGGTTCGTTCGCGCGAAGCGTGATGCTGCCGCGCGCGAGGTTCCGGAATGGGAGGAGCTGAGGTGCCGGGCGGCGGCGATCAAGCGCCACGCCGCGGCTCACCTCGCCGACTACCTCGAGCAGTTCGAGAGCGAGGCGTCGGCGCGCGGCGCGCAGGTGCACTGGGCGCGCGACGCCGCCGAGCACAATCGCATCGTGCACGGAATTCTGGCGCAGCGCGGAGCTAAGCTGGTGGCGAAGAGCAAGTCGATGCTCACCGAGGAATGCGGCCTCAATCCGTATCTCGCCGCGCGCGGAATCCGCGTCGTCGACACCGATCTCGGCGAACGAATCGTGCAGCTGCGCGCCGAGCCACCCAGCCACATCGTCTTGCCTGCGATCCATCTGCGCCGCGAAGAGGTGGGTGAGCTCTTCCACCGCGAGCTCGGTACGCCTGCCGGGTTGGCCGATCCCGAGCGCCTGACCGCGGCGGCGCGCAGCAACCTGCGCTCGGTGTTCCTCGAGGCCGACGCCGGCATCACCGGCGTGAACTTCGCCGTCGCCGAGACCGGCGGCATCGTCGTCTGCACCAATGAAGGCAACGCCGATCTCGGCACTTCGATTCCGAAGCTCCACATCGCCTGCATGGGAATCGAGAAGATCGTGCCGCGCGCCGCCGACCTCGCGGTGTTCACGCGACTGCTGGCGCGCTCGGCGACCGGGCAGGCGATCACCTCGTACACCGCGCACATGCACGGGCCGCGGCCGGGCGCGGAGCTGCACATCGTTCTCGTCGACAACGGCCGATCGCAGCTGCTCGCGACCCGCCGCGATCGAGAGGTTCTCTCCTGCATTCGCTGCGGAGCCTGTCTCAATACCTGCCCGGTCTACCGCCGGAGCGGCGGCTACAGCTACGAATCGGTGGTGCCGGGCCCGGTGGGCTCGGTGCTCGGCGCTGCCTCCGAGCCCGAGGCCAAGGCGTCGCTGCCCTATGCGTGCACCATGTGCGGCTCCTGCAACGACGTCTGCCCGGTGCGGATCGATCTGCGCGGGCAGCTGTTTCGCCTGCGCCAGGATTTGGTGGAGAGCGGTTTGATGCCGCGCCACAAGCGAGTCGCGGCGCGGCTGGCGTCGTGGCTGATGCGCTCGCCGCGCCGCTTCGGTATCGCTGGCAAGGTCGCCCGCTGGGTGTTGCGCCGCTATCCGAACTCGAGCGCGCTGCTCGCCGCCGACTGGACGGCGGCGCGCGAGCTGCCGCGGGTGCCGGAGCGGAGCTTTCGCGAGCTGTACGAGCAGCGCGAGCGGGAGCGCCGCCGATGACGGCACGCGCCGACATTCTCGCGCGGCTGCGTGCCAGCGGCCGCGGCGACGTCGACTTGCCCGGGGTGGAC
This sequence comes from bacterium, assembly GCA_030430165.1. Taxonomy (GTDB): domain Bacteria; phylum Desulfobacterota; class Binatia; order HRBIN30; family CADEER01; genus CADEER01. Next base: position 14,794 of record JAUIGL010000051.1, read on the forward strand.
GGCGAGTGGCGGCGCTACGACGACCCGCGCCGGCAGTTTGCCGACGCGGTGCAGGCCGCCGGCGGGAGCTGCGTGTTCTGCCGACGCGAAGAGCTCGGCGGCCGCGTCGACGATCTGCACAGCGAGGTCGGAGCTCGGCGCGTGGTCAGCGCCGTGCCCGAGGTCGACGGCCGGAGCGTCCGGGATCTCGGCGGCGAACGGGAATGCGCCGACGTCGAGCTGCTGCTGGTGCCCGGAGACGTTGCGGTTGCGGAGAATGGCGCGATCTGGGTCAGCGACGGTTGCCTGCCGCAGCGCGCCGCCCTGTTCCTGGCGCAGCACCTCGGTCTGGTGGTTGCGTCCGCTTCGCTGGTCGACACCATGCACGACGCCTATGCCGCGCTCGCGATCGGCGATCGTCCCTACGGTGTGTTCGTCGCCGGGCCGTCGAAGACCGCCGACATCGAGCAGTGCCTGGTGATCGGGGCGCATGGCCCGCGCTCGGCCCGGGTATTCGTGGTCGATTGAGCTTCCACGCCCGTGGAGGCGAGAGGTTGCACCGACTTCCCGGACCGGGTAGAGTTGCGAGGGCGTCGGCGCGGCTTGGGATGATTCGACTGCTGTCCCGCTGCGGCGTCGCTGCCAGCTTCAGAACCCGCCCGAGCGTCGAATGCGCAGAGTCGTTCCACCATTGGTGATCATCGCGGTCAGCCTGGCCGCGGCTTGGCTGATGGTGCTATCTCACCAGCCGCCCGCTACCGATGCGTCGGTCGACTTTCGCACGTGGGCGGCGGTTCACCGCGCCCGACCGTCCTCGATGCGGCTGACGGTGGAGACGCAGGGCACGGTCGAGCCGCGCATGCAGAGCAGCTTGGTTGCCGAGGTCGGCGGACGCGTGATCGCCGTCTCGGCGGCGCTCGAAGCGGGCAGCTTCTTCGACCAAGGCGAGGTGTTGGCGCGGATCGACGACCGCGACTACCGCAATGCCCTGGACCGCGCCCATGCGCTGCGCGACCGCGCGCGCAGCGAGCTGTCGGTACGCCGAAAGGCGCGTGAGCGCGTCGAGTCGCTGCGCCGGCAGGGGCTGACCAGCGAGTCGGATCTCGACGATACGCGCAACGCGGAGCGAATCGCCGAAGCCAATCTGGCGGAGGCGGACGCGTTGCTCGCGCGATCCGAGCTCGACCTCGAGCGCACCGAAGTGCGGGCCCCATTCGCCGGTCGGGTACGCGATCGGCAAGTCGGTGAGGGGCAGTTCGTAATGCCCGGAGCGCGCCTCGCCGATATCTACGCCACCGACGCGGTCGAGGTTCGCTTGCCGCTGAGCATCGACGACCTGTCGTTCCTCGCCTTGCCTTTGGCCTACTCGGCGGCGATGTCGGAGATTCCGCCGCCACCGGTGCGGTTGCGCGCGGTGGTCGCCGAGCGTGAGCTCGAGTGGGTCGGGGAGATCGTTCGCACCGAGGGCGCTCTGGACCCCGCCACCCGCAATGTGGTTGCCGTCGCCCGCGTCGAGGATCCGTACGGACTGCGCGCCGAGGCGGCGCCGCACGCGCCGCTGGCACCCGGCCTCTTCGTGCGGGCGGAGATTCTCGGCCGTCAGGTCGACCAGGTCTTCGCTCTGCCGTCGTCGGCGTATCGGCCGGGGGTCGGTTTGTTGGTCGTCGATGACGACGATCGACTGCGCATCCGCGACGTCGAGGTCTTGCGGCGCGATGCGCGGCGGGTGTTCGTGACCGAGGGGATCGCGGCCGGCGAGCGGGTGGTGGTGTCGGCGGTGGAGTCGCCGATCGACGGGATGGAGATGCGGGTCGACGAGCAGGACGCCGCGCCGGAAGTGGGGGGCGGACGGTCGTGAGGCGCCTCGTCGCATGGTTCGTGCGCAACCCAGTCGCGGTCAATCTGGTTGCGATCTTCGCGCTGGTGAGCGGCGTGCTCGGCATCCTGCAGATGCGTCGCGAGGTGTACCCGGCGGTGCCGCTGCGCGAGGTTCGCGTGCAGGTCGCCTACCCCGGTGCCGGTCCGGCGGACGTCGAGCAGTCGATCGTCACCCGCATCGAACAGGCGATCTTCGACGTTCCCGAGATCGAGACCCTGCGGGCCACCGCCTACGAAGGGTTTGCGCAGGTTCGCGCCGAGATCGAGGAGGGCGCCGACCTGCGCGAGGTGATGGCGACCATCAAGGCGAGGGTCGACGCGATTCAGACTTTTCCAGCCGACGCCGAGCGGCCGTTGGTGTTTCGCCCGACCGCGCAGTGGGGCGTGCTGTCGGTCGGTTTGAGCGGGGACGTGGACGAATCGACCCTCGCATATTGGGCCGGCGTAGTGCGCGACCGCGTGCTCGGGATCGAGGGCGTCAGCACGGTGCAGCTGCACCCGCGGCGCGATCCGCAGATCGTCGTCGAGCTTTCCGAGGAATCGCTGCGCCGGCACCAGTTGAGCCTGGACGCCGTCGTCGCCGCAATCCGCCTGTCGTCGGTCGATCTGCCGGCCGGTACCATCGACGGCCCGCAGGGCGGGCGCCTGCGGATTCGCGGACAGGCCTATCGCGCCGAGGAGTTCGCCGCGCTGCCGATCATCGTCCGCCCCGATGGCACTCGGGTGACGATTGGCGACGTCGCCACCGTGCGCGAGACGATTACCAGCGACGGCGCCAAAGTGCGCCTCGACGGCCGTACCGGGGCGCTGATCGAAGTCATGCGCACCGGCGACCAGGATGCGTTGGCGATTGCGCGCCGGGTCAAGGAGTACGTCGACAAGGTCGGGGAGAACATGCCCCCGGGACTCGAGATCAGCGCCTGGGGGGATTCCTCGCTCTCGTTCCGCGCCCGCATCCGGCTGATGGTGGCCAGCGGGATCGGTGGCTTGGTGCTGGTGATGTTCGTGCTGGCGCTGTTCCTGCGCCTGCGCACCGCGGTCTGGGTCGGTGCCGGGATCGCAGTTGCCTTCCTGGCGATGATGGCGGTCGCGCCGGCGCTCGACGTCTCGCTCAACATGATCTCGCTGTTTGGCTTCATCCTGGTGTTGGGGCTGCTGGTCGACGACGCGATCATCGTCGGCGAGAGCATCGCGCGCTTCGAACAGAACGGCCTCACCGCCGCCGACGCCGCGGTCGAAGGGACCTCGGTGGTCGCGCGCCCGGTGGTGATGTCGGCGTTGACCACGGTGGTGGCGTTTACGCCGATGCTGTTCCTCCCCGGTTCGGAGGGGCAGATCTGGTCTTCGATCGGCATCATCGTCATCGGCACCCTGCTTTTCTCCCTCTTCGAGGCGATGTTCCTGTTGCCCGCTCACCTCGCCGAGCACGCCAGCGGCGGTCGCACCGAGCGTGGCCGGGTGCGGGCGCTGCAGCGGCGCGCCGAAGCGTGGCTGCATCGCGTGACCGAGGATTGGTACGTTCCCAGCCTGCGGCGCTCGCTCGCGCGCCCCGAGATCGTTCTCGCTGCTTTCCTGGCGATGCCGATTCTCACCTACGGCGTGCTGCAGTCGGGGATCATCAAGATGGTGTTCTTTGCGCCGATCGAGATGGATTCGGTGCGCGTCGAGATGGAGCTGACGCCCGGGACGCGCGTCGAGCGCACCGATGCGATCCTGCGACGCATGGAGGTCGCCGCGGCTCAATTGCGCACCGAGCTCGGCGAGGAGTCGTTCGGCCACATGGTCACTGTGCTCGGCTCGAAGATGCGCGGCGACGTGTGGGGCGACCACACCGGTTTCATCTACCTCGAGCTGTCCCCTTCGGAGAGCCGCGCAGTCGCGGCCGAGGAAGTCGTGCGGCGCTGGCGGGCGCTGGTTGGAGAGGTGCCGGAAGCGACCTCGCTCGAGTTCGACCACGCCTTCGGTGACGACGCCGACAAGATCGACATGTTGCTGACGCATCGCGACCCGGCGCAGCTGCACGCGGCGGCGGCCGCGTTTGGCGCGCACCTGTCGCAAATCGACGGTGTGCACGACGTGGTCAGCCAGGCGAGTCACGGCGAAGCCGAGCTTCGCCTGGAATTGCTGCCGCAGGCGGAAGCTCTCGGGGTCAGCCGAGCCGACCTCGCGCGTCAGGTTCGCTACGGGTTCTACGGTGCCGAGGCGCAGCGCATCCAGCGCGGCCGCGACGATATCCGAGTGATGGTTCGTTACCCCGAGGAGCGGCGCAAATCCCTCGCCGACCTCGACAACATGCGGGTGCGAACGGCGAGCGGAGCGGAGGTGCCGTTCGGCCAGGTCGCACGCATCGACACCCGCGAATCGCCGCCGTCGATCCGCCGCACCAACCGGCAACGAACCTTCAACGTGGAAGCCTCGGTCGACCCAGAGGTGACGCCGCTCGGCGACATCCTCCAGCATTTGTACGGAGTGTTTCTGCCGCAGCTCAAGGAGCGCTTCCCGGGGCTGAACATACTCGAGGACGGTGCCCTGCAGCGACGCACCGAGTCGCTCGCCTACAGCCGGCGCTCGTTCATGCTCGCCGTGTTGGCGATCTACGCGCTCTTGGCGATGACGCTGCGGTCGTACGGTCAGCCGCTGATCATCTTGCTGGCGATCCCGTTCGGCGTGGTCGGCTCGATCGTCGGTCACGGCGTGCGCGGGATCGACGTCACCATGCTGTCGGTGTTCGGCATCGTCGCCGCGGCCGGGGTTGTGGTCAACGATGCCCTGGTGTTTCTCGACGCGGTCAATCGCTTTCGCGACGAGGGGTTCGACCTGGAGGACGCGTTACTGGAGGCCGGGCGCTTGCGCCTGCGGCCGATCGTGCTGACCTCGCTGACTACCTTCATCGGGTTGCTGCCGATCACGCTGCAGACGAGCTCTCAGGGCAAGTTCCTGGTGCCGATGGCGGTTTCGCTCGCCTCCGGCGTGGCGTTTGCGACGGTCATCACGCTCTACCTGATCCCGGCCGTGTATGCGGCTGCAGCGCAAGTCGCGGCGCATTTCGCCCCGCGGTCCGCGTCGGCCGCAGGCGGGGCCGCGAACCAAGCGAAGGTTGCCGCTTTGCCGCTCGATCGCCGGGAGTCGGAACGCGACCGCGCCGCGGGCGGCTGAGGCACGCCCCCGCTTCAGCGTTTCTTCTTGCTGCCGGCTTTCGTGTCGGTGGCGTCGAAGATCGCCAGCACCGCCCGCTCGACGACCTTGGTCGCTTTGGTTGCGCTCTGGTTCTGGTTGAACCGCAGCCGGTCCCAGAACTCGAAAGAGAGGATGGCGTCGAGCGCCTCGACCTGTTCCGGCGACAGGTCGCCGATTTCGGGGGCGAGGGTCTCCGACAGGGTGGCGCGCATGTACGGGTCGATCTGCAGGTGGGGCTCGACCCGCACCGATTTCAGTCCGGCGAACCGTTGCGCCGTACGGCGAAAGGGGGCGATGTGCTCGTAGATGCGACTGCGTTGCTTGATCAACCCGCTGACGCGCCGCGCGAGGGCGCCGCTCGGGCGGCTGCTGCTGGCGATGATTTCCATCACCTCCGCCGCCACCCGCGCACTCAGATCGTCGTGCAGCTTCTTCATGTCCTGGAAGTGGCGGAACACGGTGCGGTCGCCCACCGCCGCGTGGTTGGCGATCATCTCGGCAGTCGGTCGCGCTTCGCCGTCGCGCACGAGGTCGTAGAGGGCGTCGATGATCTTCTGGCGGTTGCGGACGCCGCGCCGGACGCGGCCGTCCATGCGCGGCGGATCGCTCGGATCCTGGCTCGATTCGGTCGTCGTGCGATCACTCATGATCGGCGCACCATCACTCGTCGGCGCAGTTGTGTCAATCGGTTTAACTTGACCGTGAGCACCTGGCGTGGGTCGTGATATAGCGCCTGAGCAACTCTGTAGTGGCTGTGCTTGATCGCGCGGTCAAGCCGCATGCTGACTGCCCGTTCAGTAGAGACTTTGCGAGGGCCAGCCCTATCGGCGGACTCGAAAGCCTTCCTTTTTGCCGTCCCAGGTCTGCGGGGTGACTCCGCGGTCGCGCAGCTTGAACTTCTGCACGCGGCCGGTCGGGGTGCTGGGGAGACTGTCGAGGAACTCGATGTAGCGCGGGACGAAGAAGTAGGGGGCGTTGTCGTTGATGAACCGCGCCAGCTCCTCGGCGTTGAGCGAGGCACCTTGCTTGAGCACGGCGCAGACTTTGACCTCGGCTTCGGCTTCGAGCTCTTCGGACACGATTCCGTGGGCGGCCGACTGGACTACCGCGGGGTGGGCGTTGACCGCGGCCTCGACGGCGAAGCTCGAGATGTTGCGCCCTTTGTAGCGGATGAAGTCGGCCTTGCGATCGACGAAGTAGTAGTTGCCGTGGTCGTCCTGCTTGCCGAGGTCTCCGGTGTGGTACCACAGGTTGGAGTAGGCGCGGACGGTGGCTTCGGGGTTGTGGAAGTAGCCGTTGAAGAGGACGTAGGGCTCGGTCGGCCGGGCGCAGAACTCGCCGACCTGGCCGGCGGCGACCTTGCGATCGTCGTCGTCGAGCAGGGCGACTTCGATACCCGGCAGAACGTCGCCGAGGCAGCCCGGCGCCCAGGTCTGCGAGCCGTCGTCCATGCGCTGGAAGATGCCCATCGCTTCGCTCTGTCCGTATCCCTGATCGATCGTCGACAGGCCGAACCGGTCTTTCATCGGCTGGATCAGGTTGTCGGGAATCGGAACCATCGATGCGTGGCGCACCGAATGGTCGTGGTCGCCCGGGCGCTCCGGCGCGTTCCAGAGAAACATGTGCATCGCGCCGAGGGTGAAGATCTGGGTGGCCGAGTAGTGTTTGCACCTCTCCCAGAAGGTCGATGCCGAGAACTCCTGGTCGATGGCGACCGGGATACCGTAGACGAGAGCTCGGTAGACGTTGGCGACCCAGGCCGCCGAGTTGTACATCGGCAAGCAGCAGTAGATGACGTCGTCGTCCGCGGTCTTGGTGGTGACTCCGCCCGAGATGGCGGCGCGCACCCAGGCGTTGTGACTCTGCATGACCCCCTTGGAGCGGCCGGTGGTGCCGGAGGTCCAGAGGACGGCGGCGGTGTCGCCGTAGCGGATTTCGCTCTGGTCGGGCTCCGACCCGCCCTGTGCGATTGCCTCGGCCATGGTCGAGCAGGGGATACCGATGTCGGCCGCCGGGCGGTCTCCGTTGACCAGCACGTGGCGAAAAGAGAAGTCGCCGTCGAGCGCGGTGAAGCGCGGCAGGAGTCCTTCGTCGATGACCAGCACGCGCCCGCGGCTGTCGTCGAGCGTGTCCTTGAGCCAGGTTCCCTTGTAGTCGGTGTTGGTCGGGACCCATATGGCGCCGAGCTTCATGACCCCGAAGGTGGCGAAGACGAAATCGACGCAGGTCTTCATCAGGAAGGCGACGGTGTCGCCCTGGCGGACGCCGAGCTCGGAGAATGCGCGGGCATAGGCGTTGGCCAACTGGTTGGTCTCGCCGTAGCTGTAGGCGCGATTGCCGGCGAGCAGGAACCGTTGGTCGGGGTTGGTTTCCGCGTTGCGCAGGAGGATCTTGCCGAGGATCCGGTCGGCCGGATCCTCGAGGTTCATCAGAGGCATCAGGACTTCATACAAGTCTTGCCGGCGGAGATCGACTGGCGCGCTTACAGGTGAAGCGCGGCCACCAGGCGGCGGTGCAGAAACGAGCGGAGCTCTGTCTCGTTGCGGCGACGCGGTGGCTTCACCGTGATCAGCGAGAGAAAGAAGCGCACCATCACCTCGGCGACCTCGTCCCACTCGGGCTCGAGCTCGGGGCGGCGGTCGATGACGGGCCGCACTGCTCGTTTGGCGACGGTCAGACCGCGTGGCGCCAGCGGGGCCTGCGACCCGAAGCCCGCGCCAGACGGGGTGAGCAGCGGCGCCAACCCGGGATGGGAGGCAACCTCGCGCAGGCAGAAAACGAGGATCTCCACGGCAGTATCGGCGGCAGAGGTGAGTCCCGCGACATGCTCGGTGAGGCGGTCGACCAGGTCGTCGGCTGCGTGCAGCATCGCCGCTCTGAGGATCTCTTCGCGCCCGCCGAAATAGGCGTAGATGGTGGGCCGTGTGACGCCGGCTTCGGCGGCGACGTCGGCCAGTCTGGTGCGTTCGTGGCCGATCCTCTGCACGCAGCGAACCGCGGCGTCGGTCAGCCTGCGCCGCGCCTCCTCGGCATTGGCCGGCGGCATTCCCGACCAGGCCGGCTCGTTGGATCGGTTGGCCATGAGAGGTCTCTTTACACAAAAACCGCTCTGTGTAAAAGTCCGGATCGTTCCGGAGGAGAGGGCACGCACATGGCAGCAGCCACAAAACCGCAGGGCGATCGTTTCGCCTCGAGTGAGATTCCGCAGGCTTCGGGGGGAATCCCCATCCTCGGGCAACTCCTGCAGCTGCGAAAATCGCCGATCGAGCTGATGCAGCGGGTTCACGACGAATGCGGCGAGATCGGCGAAATGCACTGGGCCAATCAGGACGTCGTCATGTTCTACGGCGAGGAGGCGCACGAGGCGTTCTTCCGCGCGCCCGACGAGCAGCTCGACCAGGCCGCGGCCTATCCCTTCATGACCCCGATCTTCGGCAAGGGGGTGGTGTTCGACGCGACCCCGGAGCAGCGCAAGCAAGCGATCAAGAACCAGTCGTTGCGCGATTCCTTCATGCGCGGTCACGCGGAAGTGATCGCCGCCGAAACCGAGGCGATGATCGCCGATTGGGGGGAGAGCGGCGAGATCGACCTACTCGATTTCTTTTCCGAGCTCACCATCTACACTTCCACGGCGTGCTTGATCGGCAAGGAGTTCCGCGAGGAGCTGAGCGCCGAGTTCGCCGCCCGCTTTCACGACCTCGAGAAGGGAACCGACGCCTTCGCCTACGTGAATCCGCACCTGCCGCTGCCGAGCTTCTGGCAGCGCGACCGCGGCCGGCGGCGCCTGGTCGAGCTGATCGAGGGCATCATCGCCAAGCGCGAACGCGCGGGGACGAAGACTTCCGATTTGGTCTACATCTTGACGACGTTGAAGGAAGCGGACGGCTCGCCGCGCTACAGCGCCGATCAGATCACCGGCATGTTCATCTCGATGATGTTTGCCGGCCATCACACAACCTCGGGGACGTCGGCGTGGACCCTGATCGAGCTCTTGCGCAACCCACTGGTGATGCGCGACGTGGTCCACGAACTCGACGAGATCTACTCGGACGGCCGCGACGTCAGCTACCAGGCTCTGCGCGAGATTCCGGAGCTCGAATGCGCGATCAAGGAATCGCTGCGGCTGCATCCGCCGCTGATCATCTTGATGCGCAAGGTGATGTCGGACTTCCAGTTCAAGCAGTGGACCATTCCGGCGGGCAAGATCGTGGCGGTCTCGCCGGCGATCTCCAATCGCATGCCAGAGTACTTCCCCGATCCGGAGCTGTTCGACCCGCAGCGCTACAAGCCGGGGCGGGAGGAGGACAAACAGAGCTTCGCGTGGCTGCCGTTTGGTGCCGGTCGTCACCGCTGCGTCGGCGCCGCCTTCGCGATGATGCAGCTCAAGGCGATCTTCAGTGTGCTGCTGCGCGAGTACGACTTCGAGATGGCGCAACCGGCGGAGAGCTACCGCAACGACCACTCGCGGATGGTGGTGCAGCTGAAGCAGCCGTGCCGCGCCCGCTACCGGCGTCGCCAGCAGCGGGCGATCGCGGCCACTGGCCGGAGCGCGGGGCAAGGCGCGTCGGTGGCGGCACCGTGTCGGGTTCGCGTCGACCTCGACCTGTGCCAGGGGCATTCGGTCTGCGTCAACGAGGCGCCCGAGGTGTTCGCCTTGGACAAAGCCCGCAACAAGGTGCAGCTGCTGGTCGACACGGTGCCGGCGGAGCTGCGCGGCAAAGCTGAGAAAGCGGTCCGCTACTGCCCGACCAACGCGCTCGCGATCGAGGAGATCGAGAAGTCCGGATAAGGTCGCTGGATTTGGACGAACAGCACAGCCCACCTCGATCGGCGAGGTGCAACGGAGGAACCGATGAGCAGTTATCCACGTGAGGAATTGGAAGAGATGATGCGCCGCTGGGTTGCCGCCAACGACGAGGCGGGACGCACCGGCGATTGGAGCAAGATGCCGGAGTTCTTCCTCGAGGATGCGGTGTATTCGTGGAACACGGGCGACAAGTACGAGTTCGTCGCTCGCGGCAAGCAACAGATCGCGGAATGGGCGTTCGGCACGGAAATGGCCGGGCTCGAAAAGTGGGTCTACCCCTACGTGCGAACCCTGATCGACGACCAGAAGGGCGAGATCGTCGGCTTCTGGAAACAGGTCGCCCCGTCGAAGGATCCGGACGACAAGCCGTATGAGATCGCCGGTACGGGAGGTTCGTGGTTTCGCTACGGGGGCAACTACAAGTGGGCCTGGCAGCGGGACTTCTTCGACCATGCCAACGCCGGCGTCGTTTTCCTCGGCATGATGGAGAACGGCGACCTGACCGAGGTCATGCAGGAGCGAATGAAGAAGGGGTCGCGCATGCCGGGGTGGGTGAGGCGCGAGACCTTTGATTGGTTTGGTACCGTGGTCGATCGCGAGGACGAATAGGAATAGCCGAACGTCCAAAGCTCTCCTTCGCCAAGGCTCCGGAGAGCGGCCAAAGCTGCTTCGCTTCGCTCGCGGCGGCCAACGCTCGGCTATCGCCGTCGCGTCCAAATGGGGGGTCGTTCGACTGGCCCCCCGATTGGACGCACGCCGTCAGGCGTGCTTTGGACGCTGGGGCGAAGCCCCGCTTTGGCCGGCGCGCCGCGCGCGCCTTTGGACGTGGACGGAGGACCCGAATGCCGCTTTCACTTCAGGAAATTTCGGATCGGTTCGAGATCCAGGATTTGCTCGTCGATTACGCGCACGCGATCGACCAGAAGAACTGGGATGCGCTCGACGACATCTTCACCGAGGACGCGTTCATCGACTACTCGGTCATGGGTGGCGCCAAGGGGAGCCTCCTCGAGATCAAGAAGTTTCTCGCCGAGGCGATGCCCATCTTTCCGCACACCCAGCATCTGGTTGCCAACATGCAGATCCGAATCGACGGCGACCAGGGCACGGGGCGCATCATGTGCCACAACCCGCAGGTGATGGATGTGGGAGAAGGCAAGCGGCACGTGTTCCTGTTGGGACTCTGGTACGTCGACAAGTACGCCCGCACCGCCGACGGCTGGCGGATCAAGGAACGGGTCGAGGAGAAGTGCTGGGGCCACAATCTACCCAAAGGCCTCGAAGGCTTGATGGGCGACTAGAACAGCACGGATTGCGGAGTCACGGTGCTCATCCGTGTTCCCCGTGTTCATCCGTGTTCCCCGTGTTCATCCGTGTTCCCCGTGTTCATCCGTGTTCATCCGTGTCCCCCGAAGGGAGTAGCCATGGCTGATTCCGAGCGCCGCAAGCGCGGCATCGAGAAGTTCAAGGAAGTGTACTGCGGCGATCTGCCGGTACCCGAGGAGGGGCAGGTGGCCTTCTTCGATCTGATGATCGAGCAGCTGTTCGGCGAGGTGTGGACGCGCGAGGCCCTGTCGCTGCGCGATCGCCGGCTGGTGGTGATGGGTATCATCGCCGCGCTGGGCGAGCCGAACACGTTCTGCATTCAGGTGCAGAGCGCGGTCAAGAACGGCGAGCTGACGCCGGAGCAGGTTCGCGAGATGGTGATCCAGATCGCCCAGTATGCCGGTTATCCGCGGGCTGCCGGACTGTTGATGCCGGTCGAGGAAACTCTCGCCAAGCTCGAACGATAAACGGCTCGGCTGGATTCGCATCGGGTTGTTTCGCTAGACAGCTGCATGGTCGATGCGAGTCTGGTCGAGGGCTTCGCCTGGTACTTCGTTTTTCTGTTCTCGGTAACCCTGCACGAGGCCGGGCACGCCTATGCCGCGATGCGGCTCGGCGACCTGACTGCCTACGAGGGCGGCCAGGTCTCGATCGACCCCTTGCCGCACATCCAGCGCGAGCCGTTCGGCATGGTGGTCTTGCCGCTGATCTCGGTTTTTTTCTTCGGCTGGCCCTTCGGTTTCGCCAGCGCTCCCTACGACCCCGCCTGGGCGCGCGCCTACCCGAAGCGGGCGGCATGGATGTCGCTCGCCGGGCCGGCGGCCAATCTGCTGCTGGTCGGTGTCGCCGCGGCGGTCATCTGGGCGGGCATCTTCATCGGCATTTTCGACAACCCGAGCCACCTCCGTTTCGCGCGTGTCGTCGCCGGGACGTCGCCGGGCATTCTCGACACGGTGGCGCTGTTCGTTGGGATGTTCTTCACGTTGAACTTGTTGCTGCTCGTGTTGAACCTGATTCCCGTGCCGCCGCTCGACGGCAGCGGAGCGCTGCCGTTGTTGCTGTCGGACTCCGCCGCCGAGCGCTACCAGGATGCATTGATGGGATCGCCGTTGGCTTGGTTCGGGATCCTGATCGCGTGGAACTTGTTCGACGTGATCTTCGACCCGATCTTCATGTTCGCGATCGAGCTCCTCTATCCCTGGGCCAACTACTCCTAGAGCGCGCCTCCGCCGCGCGTCCCAGACGCGGCTGACGCCGCGCGTCCCAAGCTCGCGCTTTGCGCTTCGCGTCCCAAGCTCGGCTGGCGCTGCGCGTTTTTACAGGATTAGCTCGATGCCGGCTCGGGGGCGGATGCCGACGACCGGGAAGCCGAGGATTTCTTCGTAGTGGCTGTCGGTGAGGTTGTCGATTGCCAGGTAGATGCCGAGGTGGTCGAGCGGGCGCCAGGCGAGGGCGAGGTCGAAGCGTTGGTAGGCGGGGATGCGGACCGGATCGGGGCCGGTTGGTGCCGCGGTGTCGGTGGTGTCGCCGACGAAGAGGGCCTGCAGGTTGGCTTCGACGGATTCGATCGGCGACCAGGTGATGCCGAAGCCGCCGCGCCATTGCGGTCGGTTGCGCAGGCGTTGGCTGTCGCTCGAGCCGGCGCGCCGGCCGGTGGCGTCGAGGTAGGTGGTGTGCAGGCGGAGGTCGAGGCTGTCGAACGGACGCGCGCGCATTTCGAGCTCGGCGCCGCGCGAGTCGGTGTCGTCGAGGTTGGCGAGGCTGAAGGTCTCGGCGTCGAAGTCGATCAGGCCCGAGACGTCGATGTCGAAATAGGTGATGCGCAGATCGATGCGCTCGTCCCACAGCGGCTGCTCGACGCCGACGTCGAAGCCCTTGCTGCGCTCGGGGCGCAGGTTGGGATTGCCGGCGAGCGGGCTGGCGAGGGCGAAGAAGCTCGGCAGCTTGAACCCCTGACCCCAGCTCGTGTGCAGGTTGGTGTCCAGCTTCGGGACTACGTACGACACGCCCACCCGCGGCAGCAGCTCCTCGGAGCGTCCCTCGGGCAGGTCGACTCGCAGTCCGGCGAGCACCGTGACGCCGATCGGGGTCGACCAATAGAGCTCGGTGAAGGGGGCGATGACGTGGCGGTCGAGATCGAAGTCGCCGGGGATCAGGGTGCCGAACAGATCGATGTCACCGCGGCTGCGCCCGTCCTCCTGGTAGGCATCGCTGCCGATGGTGACCTCGATCCCGTCGGCGAGCGTCGCCGTGCCGCTCAGCGATCCGGTGTAGCGAAGGTAGGTCTGGCGCGTGTCGGGCTCCCCGGGGTTGGCGGGGACGTCCTCGGCGGCGAAGACGGTCGGCGTGCTGCGCCACTCGATTCGCCGGTACACCTGTGCCCGCGCCGTGTAGTGGAACCGGCTGGTCGGCGCGTGCTCGAGGCGAATCGCCGCGGCGAGCTCCTCGGCGTCGCGCAGCTCCTTTTCTCGATTGATCGACAGGCGCGGTCCGCCGCTGAAGTCGGGGAAGGCTTCGCCGCGCGAGTCGGAGTAGCGCAGGGTGCCGCGGACTTCGGCGTCGTCGGTCAAGGCGACTCCAAGGTGCGAGATGACCTCGCCACCGCGAAAGTTCCCGATCTCATCGGGGGTGCTCTCGTCGGTGTAGCTGCCGCCGAGTGACAGATCGATCGGACCGTTGCTGCCGCTGAGCATCGCGCGGCCGCGGTAGTAGCCGTCGCCGCCGCCGGAGAGATCGAGCGACGCAGCGGTTTCGCGGGCGCCGCGTCGCGGGATGATGTTGATCGCACCGGCCATCGCCGCCGACCCGTGCACGGCCGAGATCGGGCCGCGGATGATCTCGACGCGATCGATGTCGAGCGCGGTGATGGTGGAGAAGTCGAAGGATCCGCCGCGCGCGTTGGTCTCGTCGTTGAGCGGGATTCCGTCGATCATGACCAGCGTGTGGTTGGGGTCGAGTCCGCGCGTGTAGACCGAGGAACGCCCGCCGCGAGCGCCGGGTTGATCGATGTGCAGTCCGGCGCGGTGGCGCAGGACGTCGGTCAGCGAGACCGAACGCAGCGGTTCGATGTCGGCGTACGGGACGACGTCCGTGGTCGCCGGCAGCTTGCCCACCGCGTGCGGCTCGCGCGATGCAGTGACGACGATGTTGTCGACCGGCTGGTCGTCGGGGTGCGCGCGGGCGGCGGTGACGCCGATGCTCAGCAGGGTGACGAGGAGGAGGCGCGGCGACATCGGAACAGCCCTCCCATGCGGCCGGTGGCGACGCAACGGCCGGGTCGCCGTGAGGTTGTTGCGGTTCGCCATGCCATCGACCCCCGGCCGAGCGGTGGCCTTGCGGCGGCACCGCCGCCGCCGCCTCCTCGCCGGCTACGTTGTCGGGAGATCCTCGTGGAACGGCATCGTGAGAGAGTAGATCCCTCCTTCGAGATGGCTGCGGATGTTCAGGCCGGACTTGTGGAAGACGTGGAGCATCGCCTTGTTCTCGGCAAGAACTTCGGCGGTGAATCCGCTGACGCCCTTGGCGCGGGCGATGGCGATCAGCTGCTTCAGCAACGCGGTGCCCAGGCCCTTGCCTTGCCAGTCGTCGCGCAGCACGAATGCGGCCTCCGCGAAGTTGGTGCCCGGGTCGAGATGATACCGAGCCACGCCGACGATTTCCGACTCGCCTTCCTCGGGTTGGGTCTCGATAGCGAGCGCCATGCGCGCTTCGTAGTCGACGTCCATGTAGTACATCAGGGTTCGGTGGGGCATGCTCGTGATCACTTGCATCCAGCGTTTGTACTTGGCTTCGTCCGACAGGGTGTAGAAGAGGTCGGCCATTTTGTTCTCGTCGGTGATGCGGATCGGTCGGACGAGGACTTTGCCGGCGCTCGTTTCGATGAGTGCCTCGTATTCTTTCGGATAGCGCTCGCGGCCGACGACCTGGTCCGCGAACACGTAGTGCCGAGCCTTGGCGGCGTCGAGCAGGTCGTTGCGCACGTCGGGGTGGGCGATCGAGATCAGCGCGAGCGCCCGCTCGCGAACCGATCGGCCTTGCAGGTCGGCGATGCCGTACTCGGTCACCACGTAGCGGACGTCGCCGCGCGACGTGACCACCCCGGCGCCGGGATCGAGTGTGGTGACGATGCGGCTGACCGCGCCGTCTTTGGCAGTCGAGCGCAGGGCAATGATCGGCTTGCCGTCCGGACACATCGCGGCCCCGCGGATGAAGTCGACCTGGCCGCCGATGCCGGAATAGAAGCGGTCGCCGATCGAGTCGGCGCAGACCTGGCCGGTGACGTCGACCTGCAGCGCGCTGTTGATCGCGATCATCTTGTGCTGCCGGGCGATGTTGACGGGGTTGTTGGTGAAGTCGGAGGGCTTGAACGTAAACACCGGGTTGTGGTCGACGAATCGGTAGACCCGCTCCGTGCCGAAGGTGAAAGACGAGGTGACCTTGTTGGGGTGCATCGTCTTGTAGCGGCCGGTTATGTTACCGCTTTCGAGAAGGTCGATGACGCCGTCCGAGAACATCTCGGTCCAGATTCCGAGATCGCTGCGATCGCCCAGATAGCCGACCACGGCGTCCGGCAAAACCCCGATCCCGAGCTGCAGCGTGGCGCCGTCCTCGACCAGGGTCGCGACGTTGCGCCCGATCTCGTCGGCGGCGTCGTCGGCTTCCTCGCGCGGCACCTCGGGCAGAGCGCGGTCGACAGCGACCCAGGCGTCGATCGCGTCGACCGGAAGAAAGCCGGCGCCGTGCACCACTGGCATGCGCGGGTTGACTTCGGCGATCACCAACTCGGCCGTCTCCACCGCGGTGAGCACGACGTCGACCGAAACGCCGAGATTGACGAAGCCGAAGCGGTCCGGCGGCGTCACCTGGATGAGCGCGACGTCGACCGGGAGGCGGCCCGAGCGAATCAGCGCGGGAATCTGTGAAAGGAACACTGGAGTGTAGTCGGCGCGTCCCTGGTGTACCGCCTCGCGAACGTTGCCGCCGATGAAGAAGGCATTGTGCCGGAAGCGATCCTGGAAGCCCGGAGCCACGTATGGTGCCGGCCCGAGGGTGAGCAAATGGACGATGGTGTTGTCGGAGAAGCGGTTGGCGTCGGCGACCAGTTGCTCGATCAGGCCGACCGGCTCGGCGGCGCCGGAGCCGACGAAGATGTGTCGGCCGGGCGGAATCATTGCGACCGCCTCCTGCACGGTGCACTGCTTGTCCGCGAAAGGGCGCTGCGATCTCATCACGAGTCAGCTCATGCCACCCGGTGGGGTTCGCAGGCAAGCGCATCGGTCGAGGTCGCCTGAGTGCGGCCCTGGCGAAGTGGTGCTTGGGAGGCCGCTCGCGCCGTGCTAGGGCCGGCTCCATGCACTTCCTCTCCTGGGTCATGGCGGCGGTTTTCGCGCTGGCGGTCGCCGTGCAGTGGAACGATCCCGACCCCTTGGGCTGGATGCTGATTTACGGTGCCGCAGCCTCGGTGTCGGTATGCGCCGCGGCCGGCGTCTCGTTGCCGCGGATTACGCTGGCACTGGCGATCGCGTACGCCATCGCGGCGCTCTATCTCCTGCCCGCGATCCTGTCGTCGGACCTCGGCGCCTACACCTCGTTCAAGATGCGATCGACCGACGATGAAGTGGCGCGCGAGTGCGTCGGTCTGATTCTCTGCGCGGTGTGGATGGCGGTGCTGTGGCGTAGCCAGACGCGATCCGAAAGTCATTGATGTCCAAAGAGCGGGCTGCGCCCGCTCGGCCAAACCTCGGCTTGCGTCCAAAGCGGCGCTGCGGGCCGCGGCCAAAGCTTGGCTGGTCGCTGCGCGCGCTCTTTGGACGACCGGTAAGAGCCGGTCTTTTGACGGGCCGGCGAGGCCGCCTCAACGCGCCGTCCAGCCGCCGTCGACGGGGAGTGTGATGCCGGTGACGTAGCTGCCGGCGGAGCTGGCGAGGAAGAGGAGGGCGCCGTCCAACTCGTCGCTGCGGCCGGGGCGCCGCATCGGGGTGTTGCGCTCGATCCAGGCGCGCGACTTTTCGTCGGCGAACATGTCGGCGGTGAGCTCGCTCTCGAAGTAGGCGGGCGCGATCGCGTTGACGCGCACGCCGTGCTTGGCCCATTGCACGGCGAGCTCGCGGGTGAGGCCGACCAGGGCCGACTTCGATGCGACGTAGGCCGCTTGGTTGTTGGGGGCGGCGGCGACCAGGCCGTGCACCGACGCGATGTTGACGATGCTGCCGTGCCCGCGCTCGATCATGCCGCGCGCGATCCGCGTGGCGAGGTGGAACACCGCGCGCTGGTTGATTGCGATGATTCGGTCGTACTCTTCCATCGCCTCGCCCTCGGCGGCGATGCCGCCGTCGCTGGCACCGGCGTTGTTCACCAGAA
Organism: bacterium; assembly: GCA_030430165.1. GTDB lineage: Bacteria > Desulfobacterota > Binatia > HRBIN30 > CADEER01 > CADEER01. The sequence continues at coordinate 32,321 of JAUIGL010000051.1, forward strand.
TGTCGATCTGCCCGCAGCGTTGGATCAGGCCGTTGACCGCCGTATCGTCGCTGATGTCGCAGGGCTCGGCGCGCACGCCCGGAATCTCGGCGGCGAGCTCCTGCAATCGGTCGGCGCGGCGCGCGGTGACGATCACTTCCGCGCCAGCTGCCGCCAGGACTCGGGCGAATCGGGCGCCGAGCCCGCTCGATGCCCCGGTGACCAGGGCGGTCTGCCCGTCGAGACGAAAAAGTTCGAGCGGCGTTGGGGTTTCTGCCATCGGGCCTAGGTACATGAGAGGCTCCCGCGGCACCAGGGAGGCCGACATGGGGTAAAGATTACAGCGCACTGTAAACTTGCATGAGCCTGCACCTTGCTGTAATGAGACGGCTGTTCAATCTGATGTATGCAGGAGGTCCGCAATGAGCACCGGCAACGGACATACCGAATTGCCGATCCCGAACGGCTGGTTCGCCGTCGCCTGGAGCCGCGACCTGGCCAAGGGCGAGGTGCGGCGGGCGCGCTACTTCGAGCAGGAGCTGGTCCTGTTCCGAACCCGTGAGGGGCGGGTGTACGTGTTGGACGCCTATTGTCCCCACCTCGGCGCGCATCTCGGCGAGGGCGGGCGAGTGATCGGCGAGACCATCCGCTGCCCGTTTCACGCCTGGCAGTTCGGCGGCGACGGGGTGTGCACCAACATTCCCTACTCGAAGAAGGCGCCGCCCAAGAAGGCGCGAGTGCGGTCCTGGCCGGTGGAGGAGCGCAACGGCTTCGTCTTCGTCTGGCACCACCACGAACAAGCACCGCCTGCGTGGGAGATTCCGCAGCTGCCGGAATTCAGCGATGCCAATTGGACCGAGCCGCGCACCTCCGAGCTGACCGTGCCCGTGCACATCCAGGACATGGCCGAGAACAACTGCGACCCGGTGCACTTCCGCTTCGTCCACGGCAACCTGGCGCTCGGCGAGTCCTCGGTGACCCCCGGCGAAGAGAGCCACTACTTCAGCGCCTGGAGCAAGACCAACCAAGAGACTCCGCTCGGCGCGTTCGACACCGAGCTCGAACGCGAGACCTGGGGCCTCGGGCTGGTTTCGGTGCGCACCAAGGGAATCGGCGACGCCGGTTTGCTGATGCTGGCGGCGACCAGCCCGGTCGATCGCGCGACCACGACCTCGCGTTGGATCTTCACGGTGACCCAGGACATGGCGGATCTCGCCGGCGAGGATTTCATCGCCGGCCTCGAGGCTGGAGTGCAGCAGGACATGCGCATCTGGAAGAACAAGATCCATCGCGCGAACCCGGTCCTTTGCGAGGCGGACACCGAGCTCGCGTTCTTTCGCAAGTGGGTTCGCCAGTTCTATCCCAACGATCGTCCGGTCCGCGTCGCGGATCTGAAAGAGGCGCGCGGATGAGCAAGTATCTGGTCATTTCCTCCGATTGCCATGCCGGCCTGCCGCCGGAGCGGTACCGTGACTACGTCGACCCCGAGTACCGCGAGACCTTCGACCTGGCGTTGCCGGTGCAGATGGAGATGCTCTCCCAGGCATCCGAGAAGTTTCTCGTCGCCGACATCAATCGCGAATGGCGGCGCGGTCGCGAGCGTCAGCTCGCCGGCGCCTGGGACCACGCCGAGCGCGTCGAGGTGCTCGACGGCGACGGCATCGCCGGCGAGATCATTTTCCCCGACGGTATCACCGAGTCGAACACGCCGCCGTTCGGCGCCGGCCTTTCCTTGCCGACCGAAGACGTCGATCCCAATCTGCAGTGGGCCGGCGCGCGCGCTCACAACCGCTGGATGGCGGAGCTGTGCGGCCTGGCGCCGGAACGACGCGCCGGAGTCGCCATCGTGCCGGCGCTGTGGGACGTCGACGAGGCCGTGCGCGAGGTCGAGTGGGCGCGCGACAACGGGCTCAAGGGAGTGCTGCTACCGTGCATGTGGGGCAAGCTGGCGCCGTACCACCACCCCAAGTACGACCCGCTGTGGGCGGCATGCCAGGATCTCGGCCTGGTGGCGCATTTTCACTCGGGCCCGGCGCCGACCGAGGACTACTTCGGCGGCTCGTTGTTCGCACCCGCCGACGGCGAAGAGCAGGTCGAGCTGCCGGGCGCGGTGGGAATCTATATCTCCGAGGTCGCCTGGTGGAATGTGCGGCCGCTGACCTTCCTGATCTGGGGCGGGGTGTTCGAACGCTTCCCGAAGATCAAGGTGGCGATCACCGAGGGGACTTCGATCTGGGTGCCGTCGTACCTCGAGCTGCTCGATCAGCGCTACGGCGTGACCCCGTACAGCGCCAAGCTGGGCGACTTCACCAGCCACCTGTCGATGAAGCCGAGCGAGTACTTCGCTCGCAACGTCATGGTGGGCGCTTCCTGCATGCCGCGCCGCGAAGCCGAGCTGCGCAACGAAATCGGCGTCGGCAACATCATGTGGGGCTCCGACTATCCGCACCCCGAGGGCTCGTGGCCACAGACCAGGGATCAAATGGTCGAGACCTTCCACGGCCTGCCCGAATCGGATATCGCGGCGATGCTCGGCGGCAACGCCGCCAGCTTCTACGGCTTCGACCGCGAGGCCCTGCAACCACTGGTCGACCGGATCGGCCCGGACAAATCCTGGTTCAACGCCTGAGCCGGGGAAAGGAAGAGCGATGGCGAAGCTGCGTTACGTGAAGACCCTCGAGCAGGTGAGGAAAGCGAAAGATGCGGATCCCGAGTTCTTGCCGAGCAGCGTTCGCTCGATCCGGACCGTCTACGAAACCGACCCGGCGATCGCCGCCGCCTTGCTGCCCGAGCCGCTCGAGCTGGCGGCGCCGGAGATCTGCGTCACTTGCTCCGATGTCGCCATGCACATCAGTCCGGAGTACACCTTCGAGATCGGCTCGATGATCTTTGGCGTGCGCGCCAGGTACGACGGTCAGGAAGGGATCTATCTCGTGACCATGCCGATGACCGCCGAGGCTGCAGTGGTCGGCGGGCGCGAGACCTACGGCGAGCCGAAAAAGATCGCCGACATCGATTTCGAATGGGGCGAGGGGGCCGCGAGCGTCAAGGTCGCGCGTATGGGGATGCCCTACGTCGAGATCAAAGGCACCGTCGGCGAGCCGCTCGGCGCGCGCGAGTTCGTCGAACACGCGTTCTGTTTCAAAGCGTTTCCCTCGTGCGACCGCGACAAAGACTTCGACAGTGACCCGCTGCTGGTCCGACTCGAATGGCGCCACGAGCAAACCAAGGTGCACCGCATGGAGGGCGACGTGATCCTCCACGATTCGCCGCTCGATCCGGTCGCCGACATCCCGGTCAAGCGGGTGCTGCGCATGGAGTACGAGGAGGGCAGCACGCAGAGCAACGGCACCGTCCTGCGCTCGGTACCGGGCGACTGGATCCTCCCCTTCCTGCACGGGCGCTACGACGACACATCAGGAGACGGCATCGAGATCTGACTAGGACCGGCTGCGCCGGTCGTCCAAAGGCGCTCGTTCGGCTCGCGCCGTCCAAAGACACGCTGCGCGTGTCGTCCAAAGGCGCTCGTTCGGCTCGCGCCGTCCAAGGCGCGCCTGCGGCGCGCGGCCAGTATGTTTCGCGGCGCGGAGCGGCGCTTTGGCCGCGAAGGCGGAGCCGAGCTTTGGACGCCCGGCAGTAGCCGGGTTTTGGCCGAGCGGGCACGGCCCGCTCTTTGGACAGCGCGCCTAGCGCGCTACGGGATCAGCAGGACTTTGCCGGTCGTCTCGCGGCCTTCCAGGGCTCGGTGGGCGTCGGCGGCGCGTTCGAGCGGGAAGCGGGCGCCGATGCGGATGTCGAGCTTGCCGTCGGCGATTGCTGCGAGCACGGCGCCGGCGCGTTGCTCGAGCTCGGCGCGGGTCGCGATGTAGTGGATCAGCGAGGGTCGGGTGACGAAGAGCGAGCCGTTGTCGTTGAGGCGGTTTAGATCGAAGGGTGGCACCGGACCGCTGGCCTGTCCGAACAGGGCGAGCAGGCCGCGCACTTTCAGAGAGCGTAGGCTGCCCTCGAAGGTCGCCTTGCCGACTCCGTCGTAGACGACGTCGACACCGGCACCGTCGGTCAGGCGTCGCGCTTGCTCGGCGAAGTCGACCTGGTCGTAACGGATGATCTCGTCGGCTCCGGCGCCGCGGGCGAGCGCCTCTTTCTCGTCGGTCGAGCAGGTTCCGTAGACGGTGGCGCCGGCGTTCTTCAGCGTCTGCACGAGCACCAGGCCGGTACCGCCGGCGGCGGCGTGAACCAGGGCGACGTCGCCGGGCTGCGTGTCGCGCACTCCGTGGGTCAGGTAGTGCGCGGTCATTCCCTGCAGCATCGCCGCCGCCGCGACTTCTTCGCTGACTCCGTCGGGTAGCCGGATCAACGATGCGGGTGCGGCGATGACGCGATTGGCGTACGAGCCCGGGACGGCCGACCAGGCGACCCGGTCGCCGACTTCGAGCTCGGTGACTCCGTCGCCGATCGCGCGCACGGTTCCCGCTCCCTCCATGCCGTTCACGAACGGCAGCGGCCGCGGGTAGAGGCCGCTGCGGAAGTAGGTGTCGATGAAGTTGACGCCGCAAGCGGCGACCTCGATTGCGACCTGACCGGCTGGCGGATCGCCGACGCTCTGCGCTTCGACGCGCATGACCTCGGGCCCGCCGGTTTGCTCGACGACGACTGCTTTGCTCATCGGGTTGGTATCCTCTCCTGTTCGGCGCTCTGCTGTGCGATTGCCTTTGCGACCTTCCTGGGCTCGAGCCCGACGCGGCGGCAACGCGAGCGGCCGTGGGATTCGCTGGATTCGGGCATGAGCTCGACCTGAGGCATCGCCCGAAACTAGCCCGCCACGAGGGGCGAATCCACGTCGGCCGCCAATTCCGGCTTGACCGCGCGGCCGGTGAGGTTCACCGTAGATGAGCGCTGTACGAAGCGCGTACCCAAGTGGAAGATGTGGTGGAGGGGCAGGCTGTGAGGATCACTCGGATGGCTCGGTATCGAGCGGTGGCGCTCTTGGTGTCGGCCGTGTTTCTCGGCTGCGCGGCGCAACAGCACGGCGAGGGGTGGCTCAACGAGCTGCGAGCGCGCGAGGTGGCGTTGCCCGAAGCGCGCCTGATGGGCGCTGACAACGGTTCGTTCGCAGCGAGTGTCCCGGCGCTGCGGGTCAGTGGTGTCGTCGAGGGGGAAGACGCCGATCTCGTTTCCCTCGACATCGGCACCGACACACCGATCGAGTGCGCCATCTACCACGACGAAGTCGAGTCGGCCTCGACGTTGCAGACGATGGCAGAGCAGATCTTCACCGACCTCGGCGAACGCTATCAGTCGCCGGTGCAGCGCGACGTGACCAAGCTCGAGGCGGGTGTCGCCGGTGCGAGCCCGTACCTCGAGTTGCACTGGCGCTACCAGACCGCGCGGCAGCCGGGCACGGTGCACGGCGAGCTCAAGCAGCTCATCGCCAGCCGCGAAGGCCGGTCGGTGTACTGCGTGCACCACGAAAACGGCTATGCGCAGTCCTTCCACGAGGTGGTCGGCAGCTTCGTCGAGACCCTGCGGTTCTCCGAGTACCTCGATCTGCGTCCGTACTACACACAGATCGAGATCCTTTCGATGGGGGGACAACCTTTCGGTTATTCGGTCGTCAGTCTCACCGAGGACGACGACGGGGAACCGCGTCTGGTGCGTTACACGGCGGGCTTGGGGCGCGCCGAAGACGGCTCGGTGCGAGCCCGCGACTTGACCGAGGTCGAGCACTCGACCACGGGTGGCCTGCTGCGCGACAAGCTGGTGACCGATTATCGCGACGGGGAGATCGTTCGCGCCCTGTGGCTCGAAGACCTCGACGGCGCCGGCTGGCGCGTCACCGACGGCGCGGCCGAGGACAAAGTACTCTCGGTGTTCGAGCAGCCGCAGCTCTCCTCCTGGCTCGGCGACGTCGCTTACTTCCGCGCCCTGATCGGGCAGTCTCCGGATGGCGGTGTCGTCGAATCGTACGCCTGGGCTCCCGAGATTACGCCCGACGCCAGCGTGCAACGGACTCTGCGTCTGATCGGCCCGATCGACGCGGACCGCTACAGCGGTACGGTGGCGGTTGGCGAGCGACAGAGCGCGGTGGTGGTCGACGCCAAGGGCGCGCCCATTTCGGCGCGCAGCGCGATGGGCGGCACGGAGGTCGTCAGCGAGCGGGTCTTCGTCGAAGGCGCGCTCTATTAGCCTTGATGTGACAATCAATCGCGAGCCCAGAACGCGTCAGAGTGCGCCAGGTGCGGGCGCGCGCAGTCTTCGAGCAACCGGAGTTTACTCCATTGTAAATGAGGATTGGGAGAAGCGAGCACGACCGCAGATGGCGCGCTATGGCGCGAGCCGAAGGCGATTGTGACCGTGATTTATTGTCTCATCAAGGTTAGTAGCTCGCTTCCCTCGCAGGGACGGGCGGGGGCATCGGCAGAGGCAGAGGATGGTCGGCTTCGCTTTACGGCGAAGCCTTGCTCGGGGGAAAGCGGGTCGTATAGGCTGACCCGTTCTCACCCGGCAAACCTGCCGCAAGTCCCGACGGAGGCCGTCATGGCGATTGATTTCTCTTTCCCCCCGGAGATCGAAGAGCTGCGTTCGAAGGTGCGAACCTTCGTCGAGGAGATCGTGCGGCCGGCCGAGGCGAGGATCGCCGAGCGCGAAGGCGACCGCAAGTTTCTCGTCGGCGAGATCATCAAGATGCGCGAAGAGGCGCACAAGCGCGGGCTCTGGCTGCCGCACATGCCCGAGGAATACGGCGGGATGGGTCTCGGACACGTCGCCATGGCGAGCGTTTCGGCGGAAGCGGCGAAGTCCGGCTTCGGTCCGTTCGCGCTCAACGCCCAGGCGCCGGACGAGGGCAACATGCACACCTTGCTGCACTGGGGCACCGAGGAGCAGAAGGAGAAGTACCTCGAGCCGCTGTGCAAGGGCATCGCGCGGTCCTGCTTCGCGATGACCGAGCCGGAAGTCGCCGGCTCCGACCCGACGTTGATCCAGACGCGCGCCGTTCTCGACGGCGACGATTGGGTGATCAACGGTCACAAATGGTTCATCTCGGGCGCCCGCGGCGCCAAGTTCGCGATCCTGATCGCCCGCACGGAGGACGATCCCGAAATACCGCAGGCTGCCAACTCCGCCTTCATCGTCGATCTGCCGAGCGAGGGCTGGGAGGTGGTGCGCGACGTGGCGACGATGTCGGGTAGCCACAACCACTGCGAGATCCGCATCGAGAATCTGCGGGTGCCGAAGAGCCGGATGCTGGGCGGCCGTGGCCAGGGTCACAAGCTCGGCCAGGCGCGGCTCGGCCCGGCGCGGTTGGCTCACTGTATGCGCTGGCTCGGCCAGGCCGAGGTCGCTTTCGACATGATGGTCGACCGCTCGCTGAATCGTTTCGCCCACGGCTCCCTGCTCGCCGACAAGCAGGGGATCCAGTGGATGATCGCCGACTCGGCGATGGAGCTCTACCAGTGCAAGCTGATGATCCTGCACGCCGCCTACAAGATCGACAACAAGGAGGATTTTCGGTCCGAGGTGTCGATGGCGAAACACTTCGTCGCCAACTCGCTGGGGCGCATCGTCGACCGCGCGATCCAGGTGCACGGCGCGCTCGGCTACTCGACCGACACGCCCCTGGCGAGCATGGCGCAGCATGCCCGCTGGGCGCGCTTTGCCGACGGCGCCGACGAGGTGCACCAGTGGCGGATCGCGCAGCGCGCGATCGACGCCTACAAGCGCGACGGTAACACCAAGGCGGCGACCGGCGGGTTGCCGTTGTAGCCGCGCGCGTCGCTCAGTCGCGAGGTTTCATCGCCAATACTTCGCCGTGCATGAATGCGAAGTACGGGTGCGGTTGGCGTGACCACTCTTCCCAACCGGCGGCGAGCCGTTCGATCTCGTCGCGATCGGCAAAGCCGAGCCGGATCGCGTCTTTGCCCAAGCGCGCCTCGCGCAGGCGGCTGGTCCACAAACGCGTCCACCGCGCCACCGCCTCCGCTGTCGCATACGTCCAGGTGCTGGTCGTCGCCGTGACCTCGGTGAAGCCCGCGGCATGCACCCAGCCGAAGAGCATCCGTCCCGCGTTGGGCTCGCCGCCGTTGTGGCGGGCGACCGCGGAGTAGAGCTCCAGCCAGCGGTCGATCAGCGGTTGGTGCGGGTCGTGGACCATGGTTGCGTAGTCCGAATCGCGCACCGCGAGGATGCCCCCCGGGCGCAGCACGCGGAGCGCTTCGCGCAGGGCGCGCACCGGTTGGCCGAGGTGCTGTAGGACCTGGTGGGCGTAGACGACGTCGAAGCTCTCGCCGGCGAACGGAAGGTGGTAGACGTCGGCCTGGCCGAGCTCGAGGTTGCCGGCACCGCGCGCGTCGCGCCGTGCGCGGGCGACGGCTTCCGCGGCGGCATCGATGCCGATCGTCTTGCCGACCCGGGCAGCGAGGTCGCTGGTGATCGAACCGGGTCCACAACCGATGTCGAGGAGGACCTGGTGCGAGCGCAGGTGGGGCAGCAGAAAAGCCGCGCTGTCGGCAGCGGTGCGCGCGGCGTGGTTGTCGACGACCGCTCCGAAGTGGCCGTGAGTGTAGCGCTCGGTCATCGGGCGTTACTCTACTCGAATCGGCGGCAGCGGCGAAGACGCGCCGAGCTGCCGCTGCGCAGTCATTTTCTCCGATCGTTGGCGCGGCGACCGAGAATCACTCGGATCGGCCGAGAAGCGGGAGGATGGCTCGCAACAGGCGCTCGATCTGGATCGGTTTCTCGAGCCTGGTGATCGAGGCGAGGGGCTCGGGAATGTCGGCGTCTTCCCCGTATCCAGTGACGAACAGGAAGGGGGTGCCGATCTTCATGAGGTGCTGCGCAAACGGGTAGACCTTGCCGTCCTGGAGGTGGATGTCGAGGATCGCGACGTCGATCTCGACGTCCTCGAGTGCGGCGAAAGCCTTCTCGTTCGACGGCACCATCGCTACGACGGTGGCGCCGTACGCCTCGATGAGAATGCGCAGGGAATCCGCGACCAGAAAGGTGTCCTCGACGATGAGGATTCGCGTGCCGTCGAGGGAAATCACGCGGGCTCCGTCGAATGTGCGCCGAGAGGTATGTCGATCTCGCACCGCACCCCGTCGTCTTCGAAGCGGAGGTCGACCGTGCCGCCCGACTCGTAGGCGAGCGCGGTCTCGATCAGCTTGGTGCCCAAGCCGCAGCGGTCCGGCTCACCGACCGGCGGACCGCCGAGCTCCCGCCAGTTGAGATGGATTCGCTTTTCCCCTCCGCCGGCGACGCGAGCTTCGATTTCGACTTTCCCCTCGGGCGTCGACAAGGCGCCGTACTTCGATGCGTTGGTCGCCAGCTCGTGCAGGGCGGTGCCCAGGGTGCGCGCTTCACTGGCGGACAGCAACACGTCGTCGCAGGCCAGTGAGATGCTGTGGTCGGCCACGCGGTACGGGCCGACCACCAGCTCGAGCAGCTCGCGTACTCCGAGATCCGTGCCCTTTCGCTGGGCGAGGGCGTCGTGGATGCTGGCGACCGCGCGCAAGCGCCCGCGGAAGGCGACGACGAAGTCGTCGGGAGTGGGCGAGGTGTCGAGCGTCTGCTGGGCAATCGACTCGAGGGTGGCGAGCGTGTTCTTGACGCGGTGGTCGAGCTCGAGCATGGCGAAGCGCAGGCGCTCCTCGGTTTTCTCGTGCCGGTGGACTTCCTCCTCGAGCTCGCGGTTGGCCGTTTGCAGCTCGGCTTCACGAACTCGGCGGTGGTGTTGGGCGGCGAAAATGGCGACTCGTTCGCGGCGAAAGAGATACGATACGAGGATCGACGCAGCGTAGGTCGGCAACACCGAACCGGTCGGCTGCAGCCAGAAATCGCGCGATCCGGGCCTGATCGTCGCCAGCGCCCAGATGGTGACCAAGGTGACCACGATGACACCAGCGAACTGGTACCGGGCGCCCCACGGAACGACGATGGCGGCGCCGAGGGTGAGCCCGACCAGGACCACCATCGTCGAAGTCGCGTCGCCGGCGATGACGCCGACCGCGCCGATTGCGATCGCGGTCGCGAAGAAGCCGGCGAAGGCGACCCAGCAAGTCCACTCGCGACTACCTTGGTCCCGGGTCAGCAGCAGCCCGACGGCGAGCGCAGCGATGTTGAGCAGCTGCGTCACGTGAATCCAGGGGCGTTCGCCGGGCCAGAAGACGAACTCGCCGACCAGTGCGGCGAGGATGCCGGCGATCAACACGACGGCGCCCAGTCGAGCACGTTCGCGCAGAAACTGTTCCTCCGCGGCCTCCGGCGTCAACCCAATCTCTGCGTTCGTCGGCATCCAACCCTACTTGTTCAGTCGAGCCTCTGTACACAAGTAAAGCAAGGGAGCAAAGTCAATGAACGTGGCGGTGACGAAGCCGTCGCCGCGTGTCGTCTTGAAATTCGGATCGCGTGCTGGCGATAGTCGTCTGATGTCGTGTCGCGCAAAGATGATTGCATGCGTACTGATCCCTTTCGTGCTGGTCGGAACCGCCGCGGCGGGTGTGGCGCCGGGTTCGCAGTTGATCGAGTGCGACCGCGCCGACGAGCGGGTCACGATCTCCGTGGACTCGCATCTCGATCCGACGTGCACCTGGACCAGGGGGATCCGGATCGTTGCCTCCAACGTCACCCTCGACTGCCAGGACGCGCTGATTGCTTCGACGACGCGGCGCTACGGGGTCGTGGTCGAAGCACCGCCCGAGACGGCTTTGTCCAACGTCACGGTGCGCAACTGCCGGGTCGACGGGTTTCTCAACAGCGCCAAGGTGACCCGTGAGGGCTTCCGCGATCTGGCGGAGGGGGTGGAGTACGAGAATGCCCTCTCCGACATCGTCATTGAGGACAGCACTTTCATGAACTCGCGGGGCGTCGGCGTCTTCGTCGACGGCTACGTGACCGGCGTGACTCTGCGCCGGCTCCACATCGAGAACGCCGGCAGCACCGGAGTCTATCTGGAGACTGGTTCGAAGGACAACCTGGTCGAAGACAACACCATCGTAAACAACGGCTACCGGGAGAACGGTCCGAGCGGGCAGCTCTACGAGTTCTCGGGGCTGTACGTTTGGTACTGGGGGCCCGGACGCGAGGGCCTGGCGTTCGACGGGGCGCGCAGCAGCATCGTCCGCAACAACTACTTCGCGGGCAATTCGGCGGGCGGAGTCTTCGTCTACAAGAACTGCGGCGAGTATCCGGAGCGCGACCGCTATTTCGAGCGGCGTTACGGCTCGCACCACAACCTGATCGAGGGCAACACTTTCGTCGGTGGCGACAATGGTGTCTGGGTCGGGTCGCGCATGGCGGAGAACACCTTTCCGATGAACTGCACCGACCCGGAGTACCTGCCCGGATACCGGCTCGACTACGCGTACGACAACGTCGTCCGCGGTAACGTCTTTCAGGACGTGACCTACGGGATCCGGGTGGAGGACGATCGCATCACCGTCGAGGACAATACCTTCACCAGCGCCGATCCGGCGCACGTCGCGATCTTGTTCGGGACCCCGGTGCGAACCGCCGAGCTCGGGTTGCCGGTCGACGGCACGGTGGTGACCGGCAACCGCGCTTCGATCGCCGGCAACGTGAATCCGTATCGATGGGTGCACGGGCACGTGAACACGACGTTCGCCGACAATTGGAGCCACGACCGCCGCGCCGGAGTCTGCGAGGGAGCCGAGCCGGCGCGCGGTCCGTTCGTCATGTCGGTCGCCATCCAGGTGATCCCCGATCCGGACAATCCGCCGGTGGTCGACCCACCGCCGACTCTACCGTTGCCCGACCCGCTGCCGCCTTGCCCGACGTCCTGCGCCGCCGGCGCGGCCGCCGAATCGTCGCGAGTGGTGGTGCGTGGTCTGGCCACGCCCCCGGGTGACGACCGACTGGTGCTGCGCGGCGAGCTGACCTTGCCGCCGCCGCGCGATCCGGCGATCGACCCGATCGAAACCGGGGTCGGCGTATTGGTCGAGGACGCACTCGGAGGCGCGGTGCTCGATGTTCTGATCCCGGGAGGCGCCTACGATCGCGACCTGCGATCGGGCTGGACGGCACTGCGCAGTCGCAACGGCTGGAAGTACATCGACCGCAGCGACCAGCCGCCGGGGGGCATCCGCAAGATCGTGATCCACGAACGGTCCCCCGGCACCTTTCGCTTCTCGGTGGCGGGAAGGCGGGGCGCCTACCCGGTTGCGGCGGATGCTCTACCGCTCACCGCGGTCTTCAGCCTCGACCCGCCGACCGCCGAAACGGGTCAGTGCGCCGGCCTGGTTTTCACGGCGCCCGACTGTCGCCGGACGCCGCAGCGAGTCCGTTGCCGATAGGGGAGCCGAGCTCCCCGGCGCCGGCGCCGCTCTCGATTCGCATCTCAGCGAGAAGCGCGCCGTAGGGAGGGACAATCAGCCGCGAGGGCGTCAGGCGAGCTCGACGAACCGGAGGAACTCGTCCGGCGTGCGCTTGATGTTGCGCTTGCGGTTCCAGGCTTTCACTTTGACCTCGAAGGCTTCGACCTGGTTGCAGTTCCAGCGCTCGGTAGCCTTGAGCTCGCGAATCTTGTGGGTGCCGTCCCATTCGTGGGGACAGTCGACGACGTCGCTGATGCCGAGCTTGGTGACCGCCCAATTGTCGTCGGTCTTGATTTCGAATGGGTGCGAGCGACACGTCACCGGCCGGTGCTCGTAGATCTGGCACATGTCGTCGTCGCCGAGGAACTTGCAGCGTCGCGGGCTTTCGTTCCACTTGAGGCCCATCGCGACCCGCTTGTCGCCCTTGCCCATCTTGATCCAGAGGGAGTCCCGCTTCGGCATCTCGACGTTGGAGAAGAAGCGGACGATTTGCCGTGCCGGCAGACCGGTGCCGTCCATGATGCGGCGAACGTCGCCGTCGGTGATCAGGACGATCGTGCCCTTGCAGCAGTTGCCGCAGGCAGTGCAGCTGAACTTCAGCCACTTGCGCCAGTCTTCTTTCTTCGAGCTCATCCGTGCAACCTCCGTGCCCCTCAACGACCCACTCGAAGGTCTGGCTAGCACAGCCATGCGGCGCTGTCATCGGCGGCGGCGGAGATTCCCGGCGTGCCGGGCGCCAGCCCGCGCTACGAACATTCCCCAATTGACGCTCGTTCGGAGATTCTCGTATGCCGCGCTCATGAAGAAGAGAATCGTCGTCTGTGCCGACGGGACGTGGAACAGGCCCGAGGAAGATCTCGAGCGCGACGTCCCGACCAATGTCCTGCGCGTTGCCCGCGCCATCCGGCCGTTTGCCAGCGACGGCACGCCGCAGCAGGTGTTCTACGACTGGGGGATCGGCTCGTACTACGACCAGGTCGTCGGCGGCGCCACCGGCAAGGGGATCAACAAGAACATCATGGACGACTATCGCTACATCGTCCAAAACTACCGCCCCGGCGACGAGGTCTTTCTCTTCGGTTTCAGCCGCGGCGCCTACACGGTGCGCAGCCTGTCCGGGCTCATCAACAACTGCGGCATCCTCAAGCGTCCGGATGCGCGCCTGATTCAGCGGGCTTTCGAGATCTACAAGACGTCGAGCAAGAAGTACGCGCCCGACGGCAGCGAGTCGATGGCGTTCCGCGAAGCGCACGCGCACGGCCCGCACACCTCGGGCTCGGCCAACCGCAAGGTTGCGTTCATGGGCGTCTGGGACACGGTCGGCGCTCTCGGCGTGCCGTTCTCGGTGATGGGGCTGCTCGATCCCAAGGACGAGTTCTACGACACCAAGATCGGCCGCAATGTCGGGGTCGCCTGTCACGCGATGGCGATCGACGAGCTCCGATCCGACTTCGAGCCGACCGTCATCGCGCCGCGCGACAGCGACGAGGTGCACCAGGTCTGGTTCGCCGGCGCCCACTCCGATGTCGGCGGCGGGCTCGAGCGCGACGACGACGGCTCGGCTCTGGCGGATCTCCCGCTCGGCTGGATGATCAAGCGGGCCGCGAAGTGTGGTCTCGCCGTCGAGGCTCACCTGAAGGATGGGCTGACCGACGTACCGACTGCCAAGCTCCACCCCTCGCGCACCCTGGTCTACCGCTTTCGTCCCAAGTACGTCCGCCCCATCGATCACGGCAACGGAGAGGTCTTGATTCATCGCTCGGTAAAAGAGCGCTGGGCGAGCGACTCCGACTACCGCCCGAAGAACCTCGTCGACTACCTCGGCGAGGAGGGCGACTGGGCGAAGGCGAACCTGGTCGATTGACCTGAGCGGCGCGCGTCCCTGCGTGATCGCTGGCGCGACGCTGGACCGTTCGCACGGTTGGCGCTACGGTTTTGGCCATGACCAAAACCTCCTACGAGTGTTTCGAGGTTTCTCTCGACGACGGCGTCGCGCACTTGCGCATGTGTCGGCCGGAGAAGCGCAACAGCATGGTGCCTTCCTTCTGGGAGGACTTGCCGGCGATCGTCTC
>JAUIGL010000052.1 GCA_030430165.1 bacterium
GCTTGCCGAGCTTCGATGCGATGTTCCAGATTGCCGGCGATTTGCGCATCGTCGAGTTGAAGAGAACCTCGTCCCCGTGGTGGCGGCGTACGAAGCCGAGCAGACCGTGCACCTCGGGAAGCTGGCCAGTGGCAAAGCTGGTCCAGATCCGCGGCGAGAGCGGCGGCAGCCCGGCGGCGAGGACGTCGACCGTGCCGATGACGCCCTCCTCGGCGAGGCGAGCGAAGGTCGGCACCAACCCGCTGCGGATCATCGAGTCGAGGAAGGCCGGCGGCAAGCCATCAATGCCGAGCACCACCAACCTGCCCTTGGTCGGCGCGGTCGCCGCCTCGCCGACGACCCGCACGCCGCGCTCCGCGCCGCTGCCGTCGGAGCTGCAGCCGAGCCACGAGACCGCCAAAAAAGCCAGCAATACCAACGGTCTGGGACGCTTCCCCGCAAGGCGGAAGCTTGAGACGACCGACATCGTTTGCTACATACCCGTCATTTTAGCCCGCCTCAACTGACCTCGGAGGAGCAGGCGACGGCGGGGCGACCCACCCAACCTCGCCCGGCGCCTTGCCATGACTGCCTCGCAACCAATTGCTCGCAAGCTGCTGGAAGGGTGCGCGGTCATCGCCCTGTACGCGCTCGCGGCGCTGCTCCTGCTGTCGCCCGCGTTCGACAGCCCGTCGTCGACGGTAATCGATCCGGCAAGCGTCGCCAGCCGCTTCTTCGCGGCGAGCACCGATTTCTTCATCTGGTCGCTGGCGTGGTGCTGGCACGCGCTGTCCTCGTCCGGGGTCTCGTTGCTCGACACCAACATCCTGCCACCGACGCCAGACACGCTCGCCGCGGTCTTTCCGCCGCTTGGCCACCTGCCCCTCTACGGTCCGTTGCGCGTCATCCTCGGCAGCAACCTCACCGCGCACCAGTACACCCTGCTGGCCAACTTCGCTCTCAGTGGGGCGAGTCTCTACGCGCTGCTGCGGCACCTGGGAACCGCCCGCTCGGCCGCCTTGTTCGGCGGCTTCGTCTACGCTCTGTGCCCGGCCCGAGTCTGGAGCACGGTCCATCCCGGGCTGACCGCGGGGCAGTACCTGCCGCTGGCCATCCTCTTCATCGACCGGACGATCAGTGAGGGGCGCTGGCGCGACGCCGTTGCCGCCGGCCTCTTGCTCGCCTGGCAAGCCTCCTGCGCACTCGCCTACGCCATCCTCGTTCCGGTGGTCGCCGCCGGCGCTCTCGCCGCGGCTCTCAGCTCGCGGTCGGCGCGATCGCGCGCGCCGCAGGTCGCCGTTGCCGGCGCCATCGCCGCACTCGCGGTGGTTGCGCTGATGCTTCCGTCGAACGCGGCGATCGCCAGCGGACGCCTTGCAGCGCCGCACGACGCCGGCAACGATCTGGTGACACTGCTCGCCGGCGCGTTCGGCTCGCTCGGCGATCTCTTGTCGCGGCACAACCTGCCCGGCAGCGCGCCGCGGGTGAACCGCCTCAACCTCCCCCTCTTCGTCGGCTGGTCGACGCTGATTGCGATCGCTCTCGGCATCGCCCGCAGCCCGCGCAGCCGGCAACGCCCCTGGTTGTGGCGCGCCCTGCTGCTCACCGCGCTCGCCTCGGTCGGACTCGGCCTCGGCCTCAACTTGCCGGGCGGCGGAAAGCTGTGGAGCCTGATCCACTTCTGGGCTCCGCTCAGCAGAACCGAGGTGGTCGCCAGCGAGGTCGGTTTCGGCTTCATTCTCGGCGCCGCGATCTTCGCCGGGTTCGGTATCGAGCGCCTGCTCGAGCTCGCCGGCAGCCAGCGCAATCGAATCGCGGCCGGTGCAATCCTGCTGCTCTGCCTGGCCTGGGAAACCAATCTGCTCGGCGACCACATCGGTGTCGTGGCGCGCAGCCCGCGACCGCCACGGATCTACTCGATTCTCCGCGAACGCCCTGCCGGGGCGGTTCTCGAGCTACCGCAGCGCCGCTGTCAGTACGGCGCCAGCCCGCAGCGCGCCCGCGCCATGTATCACAGCACGGCCCACTGGCGCCCGCTGATCGACGGCTACGGCCAGCTCGTTCAACCGAGCCGCGCCGAGATCGACTCACTGGTCAGCGTCGTCCCCAATCCCAAGGCGCTGGCAATCTTGGCGCGGACGACCGGCCTGCGTTACCTGGTGGTGCGCCCCAGCAAGCTCACGGTACCCGAGCGCAACCACTATCTCGAGCTCGAGACCATCCGCGAGATCGCCTACGCCGACGGCCAGTGGCTCCTCGAAGTCGTTGCCCCGACCTACGGCGACCTCGCCGACCGATTCCTCGATCCGGACGACCGCGCCTCGACCCTGACCGGCACTCCTATCGATCGCTTGTCACCGAGCGATCGCGTTGCCGAAGTCGAGAGTGGGTTCAACGCCGAGCGCGGCTTCCCGGGAATGGAGCAGCAGGTCAACGTCGTCGTCCGCAACACCTCCTCGGCGACCTGGCCAGCGCTCGGCGGCTCGCCCGAACGACTGGTCCGATTGGCCGCGCGTTGGGTCGACGACAGCGGCGCAGCGCAACAGGCCGGGGAGTTTCCGCTCCCATTCGACCTCGAACCCGGCGAATCGGTATCGCTGGCCTTCTGCCTGGTCGCGCCGAAAAAACCCGGCGCCGCCCACCTCGAAGTCGGAGTCACCCAGGGAGACGACTGGTTCGCCGGCCCCGTCGGCCGAGCTACCGTCGAGCTAGGCGTCTGGAAACCCAAGCCCAACCAGTAGCCCTGGAAAAACACCGGCGGCAAAGCCGCCGACCACCCCCAGCTCCCAGATCCCAGCCGCCAGGCACGGGCATAGGCAGCGGCAGAGGAGTTACCGAATCACCATCACCCGCACGCGCTCCGAAACGTCGGGGAACCAACTCTCCGCTCGAGCGACGCCGACCGCCAGGTCCATGGCCCCCGGGCGGCCGGGGAGACGAACGCACAGCGGCACCACCACCGACTCTCCCGGCGCGAGATCGTACGGCAGGGGCTGGGCCTGGCTGTCGCCTTCGACCAGCTCCCCCTCGGAATCCGTCCACAGGTAGGAAACGAAAACCTTGCGCGCGCGGTCGGCGGTCAACCCCGGCCAGGTCGTTCGCGACCGATTGGTGATCATCACCTCGGCGCGGGTTCTGCCGCCGGCCGAACCCATCTCCGGCGGCAGATGGGTGAAGGCGATCCCGACTGCGCGATCATCGGGGCGCAGATCGACCAACGGATTCTTCTCTGCTGTCTCCGCTTCGCTCGACGCAGACGCGGCGGATTCGATCAGGCGATCGGACCAATCTCCGTCGCCGGGAGGGGTCACTTCGAAGAGCAGATCGTGCCCGAAGAATCCGATTCGCGTCAGGCCTTCGACCTGCTGCCAGCGATGTCGCCAGGCACCGCGGCGATCGTTGAGATGCACGACGAGGTAGCGCAGTCCGGTGGTCCGCCGCAGCATCTCGAGCGCGCGGCGGTCGGGTAGCACGTCGGCCAGGGCACGCACCATCGCGTAGGTCGTCGGGACGCGGTCGTGGCTGCGGTATCCGTCCAGTAGCGGCTTCCAGTGGAGCGAGCTGCCGAGCTGCCGATCGATGATCAAGTCGGCCTCGTTGTCGGCGCAAGGGCTCATCGGCAACTCGAGCACCGGGCCGGGTGGCAGCTGTCCGAGCGCCGCGTACAGCGGCAGCTGATCCGCCGCGTGGAGCACGCGCTGGCGATCGAAGTGAACCGAGGGAGGTCGATAGTCGAGCACCAGCACCGCACCGATCAGCGCAAACAGGAAGAGCCCTGCGACACGGCGGCGCGCCAGCATCGCCCCCGGCAGCAACCGATCGACGCCGAGACCGACCAGAGCCGCAACCGGGACCATGACCGCCAGGGCGAAGCGCGACGGCGCCGGTCCGAACATCGCGAAGCCGGGAATCTGCGACAGCGCGACGCCGTACAGCGAGACCGGACCGACATAAAAGTCGGGCCCCAGGCTGAGCCAGGCGCAGAGCACACCGAGACCGAGCAAACGGACCGCGACGCCCCGGCGTGCGCGGTTGCGCAGCGTCGAGAACAAGCCGATCGCGGCGACCGCCAACGCCGGCAGGCCGAGGTAGAGCCCGCCGCCCGCGAAGCTCCAACCGAGCGCCGCGAGATACGGGGGGACCAGATAGGAGCGCCAACCGTCGGCCGAACCGAACGCGGCGAAGTCGTACATCGTGCGTCCGCTGTAGAGCCCTCGGGCGAGCAGATCGCGATACGGGTCGAGAAGCGCGGCGAACGCCGCGACGGCGACCAGCAGCAGCAACAGCGACACCGCCAGCCCTGCGAGCGAGCGCTCGACGCGCGAGGTCAGCAACGAGGTCAGCAGGTATCCGCCAATCGCGATCGCGAAGACGTAGGCGAGCTGCGTGCCGCAGTACATCTGCCAGGTCGTGAAGAGGAGAAAGCCGAGCGCGGCGCCGGTGCGCGGCCGTTGCAGCAGGCGGTCGGCGAAGAGGAGCGCCAGCGGCGCGAACTGCCCGCCGACGTAGAGCAGTTCGCCGAGCACACCAATCCGCGCCGGCGCAAAGGCGTAGACCCCGCCGGCGAGCAGTGCGGCCGGCCATCCGCACCCCCAGTGACGACAAAGCGCGTACATTCCGACGCCGCACAAAACCAGGGAGAGGAAGAGAGTCGCCTGGTAGGCCAGCACCGGATTGCCGGTGAGGAGATACAGCGGCGCGAACCACGGCACCGCGCCGAGCATGGGGTCGGCGAAGGCAAGCGCGTCCGGCGCCGGGTGAAAGACGTTGGCGTCGAACAATCCGGCGGACGGAGAGAACAACGCGTGCGTATCCCAGGCGAGGATCCACATCACCCAGCGCGCAATCGGCCGCGACAGCGGCGAGCGCGGTGAGTACACCAGATCGGCCGGGTCGAGAAAGACGGGGAAGAGAATCACCCATGTGGCGACCGCGAACAGCAGGGTGGCCGCTGCGTACTCGACGAGCGACGGACGCTGGCCGTCTGCTGAAGCTGGTGACATCGCCGCCTACTCGAAATCGTAGCCCAGGGCCTCGAGCCTCTGGCGCGTCACATCGTCGATCGCCCCCGCCTCGCTGCGCTTGGTGTCGACCGCGCGCGGACGCCACTCTACCCGCGAAGCCCACGGCGATCCGGTCACGTAAGAAGCGAGCACCTGGTCGAGCGTAAGAACCCGCTCGGGCGATTCCGGTCGGTTTGTGCTGAGTCTCTGGTAGCTCGGGATCATCGACGTCTCGAATCGCTCGCCCTCGCCGTAGACGACGAAACGACCGACGTAGCAGTCCTCGGACAGACGCAGCCGTAGGCAAGTCGCCGCCGCTCTCTGCAGCTCGGCGAACACCGGTCGCGCCGGCAACGCATCGGCGCTGCCGCTCAGCAGCGGAGCCAGGCTGCGGCCGTCCACCGCGAGTGGATTGGCCACTCCCAGCAGGTCGAGCACCGTGGGAACCACGTCGACCAGCGAAACCGGCGGCTCGTAGTCCCCGCGCACCACCCTGCCCGGCCAGTAGAACGCCATCGGCACGTGCAGGACGACGTCGGCGAGCGTCTCGCCGTGGCCGATCGCGCCGCGCGGGTCGAACTCGTCGCCGTGGTCGGCAACAACCACCAGCAACGTCCGCCGCGACAGGTCGAGCGCCTCGAAGCGGCGCAGGAAGTCGGCAAACACGCGATCGAGGTAGTCGATCTCACCGACGTGCAGCGCTTCGAGCCGGCGCACGTGATCGGCGCTCAGCGGCAGAAAGCCGGCGTTGTGCATGTGCTCGACGTTCTGGCCTGGGCCGAGATCCTGGACCACGTCCTGGCCACGGTCGAACACCGCATCGGCGATCTCGCGGCTGCGCTCGTCGCGAACGATGTAGGGACTGTGCACCTCGTAGGAGTGCACGAAGAGAAGAAAGGGAGCATCGTCGCCGAAGCGCTCCAGCCAGTCGCCGGCCCGACCGAAGGTGTACGCCGCGTCGCCGAGAAAGGAGCTCTCGCCGCGTTCCGGCCCGTCGTCGTACCAGTCGAAGTCGCGATCGAAGCCGAAGTCCGAGCTGACGAAGGCGTTCTCGGTGAAGGCGACGTTGAAGTAGCCGCGCTGGCGCAGCACGGTGGACAGAAGATCCGCCTCCACCCGCGAGTCGCGCAGACTGCCATAGACACCGTGCGTGGTCGGGTAGGTGCCGCTGAACAGCGAGGCATGGGAGACCAGCGTGTTCGGGTAGGTCGCGTAGGCGCGGCGGAAGTTGAAAGCACGCGACAGGAACGAATCGAGATTGGTGCTCGCCGCGGCGTATCCACCGAAGGAGCCGAGATAGGCAGCGCCCAGGGTGTCGAGCGAGACGACGATGACGTTCGGCGTGTCGGCGCCCGCCGCACCGACATTGCAGCGGAGGGACCCCCAGTAGCCGGTCGCCGCGGTCGGCGCCTCCAAGCGGAAGCGGAGCCGGCGCAGCGCGTTCGCCGCCGGCGGCAGCTCGACTCTCCGATCGACCCAAGAGGCCTCGCCGGGAGCGAGCTCGACCACAGCCAGGGTCGCCCAGCGGCCGTCCCGACGCGCCTCGACGACGAAGCGCAGCACCTCGGCACGCGGCTCCGTGGCCGAACCGACGCTCACCACGAGAGCGCCCGAGTCGCCCGGGCACACGCTCTCGTAAACCGCCCCCACCCCCGTGGCGACGGCGTCGCGCGTCGCGCCGGCAAGGCGGACCTTGGCTGAAGGCGCCACGACACCGCCAGCGTCGCGTAGGACCAGGCGCGGACCCACTGCCGGTTCGGGCGAAGCCGCGGCCATTCCCGCGGTCAGCAGAAGCACAGAGAGAAGCGACAATCGAGGCATCGGTCGAGGCAGGCCCAGCGCGCCCCTGAGGGGACTGGCTGGAATAGCACAGCATAGCCGACACACCATGACCGATACCAGTCTCGACCGTCGCGAGTAGTGGGTCAGTTCGAAACCCAGAGAACGACCGAAGCGTTTCCACTGCGACCGATCCCTTGGAACGCTGCGAAGATATCTTGTGGGGCTTCGCCCCCATTTCGAGGGACCCTCATCCTGCCCTTCTCCCACAGGGAGAAGAGAATTCAGATGCCTCTCCCTGTGGGAGAGGTCGGCCGGAGGCCGGGTGAGGGACCCTCGAATGACCGAGCGTAGCGAGGCTCGGTTTAGTTCCGGAGGTCCGAACTGACTCACTTCCCCGTCGAGCCGGCCAGCCGAGCCAGGATTGCTTGAACAAGGACGCCGCTTCTCTTAACGTTCGCCAATGCCCGCGCAAGTGTCCGAGCCGAGCTCCTCGCCGGAGTTCACCGGTGAACGCCCCGGTCGTGGCGACAACTTCGATTACGACGAAGCCCGTCATTTCGCAGCCTACGACTACGCGCGTTCCATCGCCGGCGGCAAGCGGGTTCTCGATGCCGGCTGCGGCGAAGGCTACAACACCCAGGCCCTCGCCGACGCGGCGGCAGAGGTCACCGGGGTCGACTACTCGAGCCAGGCGATCGAGTTCTGCAAGCGCACCTGGACCTCACCGAACCTGCATTTCGAGCGCGTCGACTTCACTGACCCCGGCGACTTCGATGCCACCTTCGATCTGGTCGTGAATTTTCAGGTGATCGAGCACATCGAAGACGACCGCGCCTTTCTGCAGGCGCTGCGCGCGCGGCTGGCGCCCGGCGGGACACTCCTCTTGACGACGCCGAACCGGCTGATGTCGTTCTCGGAGAACCCGTATCACGTCCGCGAGTACACCGCCGACGAGCTGCGCGCCCTGCTCCAGAGCGTCTTCGGGTCGGTCACCATGCGCGGCATGCGCGGCAACGAGAAGGTGACCAAGTTCGACGAAGCGCGCCGACAGTCGGTCGAACGCATCCTGCGCCTCGATCCCCTGGGGATCCGCAACCTTCTGCCACAGGGCGTCATCAACTTCGCTTTCGCCCGCCTGGCCAACGTCGTGCGGTCGCAGGCGAAGAGCTCTGCCGGCAGCGAAACGATCACGCCGCGGGACTTCTACGTCACCGACGAAGAGCTCGACCGCTGCCTCGACCTGGTTGCCCTCTGCTCGGACTGAGCGGGCGCGGCATCGCGCTGCACCGATGCAACGGCAACGGCGGCTCAGCGAAATCGACGCCCTCAAGTCGGCGGCGATTCTCACGGTAGTCTTCATCCACTCCCTGCGCGCGTCGTGGGACCCCGGCTTCACCTACGCCGAGCGACTCCTCTCCGAGACCGCCCGCTTTGCCGTTCCCGCGTTTCTCGCGGTGTCCGGCTTTCTCTACTACTCCAGCCAACCATTGGGGGGCGCCGTGCTCGGCCGCCGGCTGCGACGCATCCTGGTTCCCTATCTCTTCGTGTCTCTGGCCGCCTACGCCTTCGTGCGCGCCTATCCGCAGTGGGCCGCCACCGACTCGTTCTGGACCGGCCTCCTCCTCGGCACCACCTTCGGCCCCTACTACTACGTCTTCCTGCTCACCGAGTTCGTGCTCGCCACCTACCTGCTGTCGCGCATGCCGCGCACCTGGACGCTACCCGTCTTCGCGATCAGCTGCGTGGCGGCGCTCGTCCCCTTCCTGTGGTTCCGGGAAGGGGTTCGGGTCACCCTGTGGACACTGCGCCTGCCGCTGCTGTTCTCTTGCTGGTTCATGCTCGGCTGGACCGCCGCCGCCTACGAGAGCCGAACCTGGGAGCTGACCGAAAAGCGGCGCGGCGCGATCTTCGCGATTTGGTTCGCGGTCGTCGCGACATGGCTGCTGCTCGATTGGACCGCGGCGCTGCCGCCGCGCTTGAGCCGCGCATCGAGCCTGTTTCTGATCGCCGCCAACATCGTCGGCCTGTTCACCGTTTTTCGCGGCGGTGCGCGCCACGCCGCAGTCGAAGGCCTAAGCGACCGGACCTACGCCATCTATCTGCTTCACCTCTTCTTCGTGTACGCTGTGTTGACCTGGTTCGGACAGGACCGGCACACGGCCGTCGTCGCTTCGACCGCGGCCGCATGGGCCGCCGGAGTGTTCGGCTCCCTGGCGGTCATCGCCTGCGTCCGCAAGCTCGCGCCCAACGCGTCGCGCGATCTGATCGGCTACTGAGCCGAGCGCCGTCTGGTGCCGCGAATCGGCATCCCCTATACTTCGCCGACGATGCCGCCGAGCTCGACTGCAGCAGAGACCGATCCCGAGCGGCGGCGCAGCACCACCCGCAGCAGACCCGCGCAACGCATCCTGCGCCTGCTCATGCTCGCGGTGGTCCTCGCGGTGATCGCGACCTGGCCCGAAGCGAGCGAGCAGCCGAGCGGACCGATCGTCCAGACCGACCTTCTGGCGACGCAACAGTGCCGCCCCGAGGGTGACCGGCGGACGATTGCCTGCGACTTTCGTACGGCGCGGGAGAGCCGCTTGCGGCTGACCGGCGTATCGGTGCCGGCGCAGGACCTGATGGCGGAGGCGGAGCTCGAGAACGGCGACCGCGAGCCGCTCACCGTCGAGGCGTCGCTGTCGGCCGACGTGATCGACCTGGAACGCTACGACCATCGCCAGCTGCGGACGTTGATCTACACCAAGTCGGGAGCACCGTTGTCGCTCAGCGGAATCGAGCTGCGCGGGGTGACCGAGAACGTCAACGGGCCGCTCGCCTACTTGGAGCCGGGAATCCCGGCGCGCCCGAACATTCTTCTCTACGTGGTCGACACGCTGCGCGCCGACCGCATGTCGCTCTACGGCTACAAGCGCGAGACGACGCCCAACCTCGACTCGTTCGGCAAGAAGTCGGTCGTATTCGATCATGCCTACTCGAACGGTGCGGACACCCGAGCCGGCATCCCGGCGCTGCTGGCTTCCGGAACCCCGAACCAGTTGCGCGGCCACATGACCAAGCTCGACGGCCAGCCGAGCGCCAGCATCGCCGAGTTGATCAAACGGCGCGTCTACCGAACCGGTGGATTCCAGGCGAACATGACGATGCTGCGCTCGCTCGGGTTTGCGCGCGGGTTCGATACCTACGAGATCCTGCGCACCACCGTCGACGACGAGCCAGTGAAAACTCCGGCGAATGTCCTGCACGAAAGGGCTCTGGAGTGGATCACCGCCGATCCGAGATTTCCCTTCTTCGCCTACATCCAGACGATGGACGTGCACAATCCGTACGACGCGCCGCCGCCCTTCCGCGATCGCTACTACGAGGGACCGACCGAGCGTCCGCTACCCGACACCAGCGGCATGGAGCCGGACGCCGCCCAGCGGATCCTCGACACCTACGTCACCCTCGAGCCGGACAAGTACGACGAGTGCGTCGCCTACGCGGACCATGAAATCGGCAACCTCCTCGCCGAGCTCGAGCGACTCGGATACATGTCCAACACGGTCATCATCATCACCTCCGATCACGGCGAGTCGCTCGGAGCCGGCGCTCGCTTCCCGCACGGAACGTCCCTCGACGAAGAGATCGTTCGCATTCCCCTGCTGATCTACCTTCCCTGGGCGCCGGCGAAACACCGCCGCGTCAAGGAGGTCGTCAGCCTGGTCGACCTGGCACCGACGATTGCCGACCTGATCGGGCTCAGCCCGCCCCCCGACTTCGCCGGCCGCAGCCTGTTTCGGCCGCGCACCAAGTACCGGCCGTCCTACGCGCTCGGCGAGCGCAACATCGCCGAGCAGTCGGTCGAGTGGTTCATCCGCGAAGGTCCGTGGAAGCTCCGCATCGAGGGCGACTCGACCAAGCTCTCGTACATCACCAAAGACCCGACCGCTTCGAAGGACGTGAGCGATCAGTTCCCCAACATCACGCGCTACCTGGCGCGCCGGATCGGCGCGCTCGACGAGGGCAGCGGCGACGAATCGCGGCCCGGCAAGGACGGCCTCGGACTGGACGAGGAGCAGCTGCGCGAGGTCGGCGAGGCGATGCGCCTGCTCGGCTACGAATAGGCTACGCCGAACCCGATTCCTTCTCGTAGCGCCGCCAGACGTCGTACGGTCCGAACCTCTTCTCGAGGTAGAACTCCTGGCGGATGTAGGCCCACAACAGGTCGTGGTACGGGCGCCCGAGATCGACGAAGTAGTCGTTGTCGTCGCTCGGCACGACCAATAGACCCACCCGACTCGCTTCCAGGGTCTCGAGCATCCGCACTTGCTCGTCGAACGGAACATTGTTGGCCAGGAAGTAGTCGTGGCGCGTCGGATTGTCCCGCCCCGCCGCAAAATAGAGCATCGGGTACGCCGGAAACGCGAACACCGGCTCGTCGGGTTCGGTGTTGGACTTGACGTAGTCGATCATGTCCCTGAACGCGCCGTGAAACAGTCGGTGCGACTTCTCGTAGATGGGGAAGTAGACGTTGAGCCGCTCGAACGCGTAGGTCTCACGCGGCGTCTCGATCAGCGGAAATCCGGCCTCTCCCGCTTTTCGCAGCATGACGACGCTGTACACCTTCGGCGCCAGCTTGAGGTTGGCGGCAAAGGCGATCGTCACCACCACCAGTGAAACGTAGGCCCAGCGCCACGCTGGCGACGAGGCCAGATCACCGATTCGACGCGCGCCGATTTGCACCAGGGCGGTGCCGACCGTGTACAACAGGACGGCCGCCGAGACGTAGTGCGCCGCATCCATTCGCGGGTAGTAGAGGAGCACCGCGCAGATCGCCATCCACAGCAGGCACAGAAAGGAACCCCTGTCCGGGTCGCCTTCGCGCACATCGCCGCGCATCTGGCGTCTGGCCACGAGAAGACCGCCGAGCATCACCGGAAAGATCAAGTAGGCGAGCGTCGAATCGATGCCGAGGCTGGATGTCTGGTACATCCGCCAGGGATTGTACTCGAAGCGAAACAGGCGACCGACTTCGGCGCGATTGTACAGCAGGAACCCGGCGAGCACCGAGACGAACGATCCACCTACTATTGCCGCGCTGAGCACGACCCAGCGCGGGCGCGGACGGGTGCGATACCGGTACAGTACGTGGGTGCAGTACCATGCGGCCACCACCCCACCGATCAGGAACGCGGTTAGCCTCCCCGGCATCGGGAAAGCCAGGAACAGCTGGCGGTCGACGTACTTGCCCCAGAAGAAGAGTGCCTCGATGAAGCCCCAGACGCCGATCGAGCCGGCAAAATAGGCGAACCAAGGAAGCGTGGCCACGAGCACACCGAGTGTCATCCACGCCGCGCCGGCCAGGGCGCGCCGGATCGCATCGCGACTGAAGTCCTGGCTCGCCCCAATCCACGCCAATCCGGCGAGCGGCAAGATGAACGCACCGAGTGTCTGAGGCGATATGAAGGTCCAGATGAGGAACAACATCGACAACGGGATCAAGCCGAGGTACCCGCCGCGAAGCAGCTTCCAGCCCTTGCCTTCCGAACCGCCACCCTCGGCCAGCGGGAACGAGGCGAGGAAACCGGTCGCGCCCCACAACAGGAAGATGCCTCCGTTCTGTTTGGTGAACAGCGTAACTCCGCCGATGAACCCGGTGAGGCAAAGCCAGGCGGCCGCGGCGCGGGGGTTGTCGGTTTCGCGCGCCCGCATCATCGTCCAGGTCGCCAAGGCGAAGAAGGTGACCAGGTACCACAGGGGATACGGCGTGTTGTGGAACGCCATGTCGGCGATGTCTCCCGGCTGCAGGGAGAAGAAAAGCAGCGCCGGAACCACCGCGTAGGGACGCGGCGCGACTCGCTTGGTCACCAGGTACAGCAGCACGCCGCTGAATGCGTGGAGCCCCGCCATGTAGACGCGCGTCGCGTCGAGCGACACACCGAACAGCGAAAAGAGCCCGGCGTGGAGGTAGAGGGTCACCGGCCCGTAGCCGGTGAAGAAATCGCGGTACGGAAGCTGCCCGCGGTGGGTGCGCAGGTAGTGGTAGTAGAGGACGCCTTCGTCCTGGGCGAACCAACCGAGCCCGCGGAATGCCCAGAAGATGGCGAAACCGACTGCAAAGAGAACGCACGCGACGACGATGTCGCTTCGCTTGTTTCCCGTCATCGTCGCTCCGGCCGGAAGAGGCGGCACCGGCCTCGCGTCTATCCGACCAACGCGGTCACCGAACCGGCGGCCTCGTTGCGAATCAAGCCGAGACGCAACTTCCACACCGTCCACACCGCTTCCCAGATGATCGCCCGCGAGAACTTGGTCTCGCCGTGATCGCGGCCGTAGAAGATGATCGGCACTTCACCGATGCGCAGCTTCCGACAGTACGCCCACCACGTCATCTCGATCTGGAACGCGTAGCCGACGCTGTGGATCTGGTCGAGGTCGATCGCTTCGAGCGCCTTGCGGCGGTAGCACTTGAAGCCTCCGGTGAGGTCGGTGAACGACATGCCGGTGATCGATCGAGCGTACCAGTTGCCAAAGCTCGAAATGAGAAGCCGCGTCAGGTCCCAGTCGAGTACCCGAATACCGCCGATATAGCGCGATCCAAGAACCACGTCGTGGGTCTCGGCGGCGGCTCGCAGATCGGGCAGCTGGTTGGGGTTGTGCGAGTGGTCGGCGTCCATCTCGAGAATGAAGTCGTAGCCCTCGGCGAGCGCCCACTTGAAGCCGGCGACGTAGGCCTTGCCGAGCCCTTCCTTGGCGGCGCGGTGGAGCACGTGCACTTCGGGATGCTCGCGCGCCAGCTCGTCGGCGACCTGGCCGGTGCCGTCGGGCGAGTTGTCGTCGACGACCAGGATGTCGAAGGAAACCGGCTGCTCCAGAATCAGGCTCACCAGCTTCGGCAGATTGTGGCGTTCGTTGTAGGTGGGGACGACGACGATCGATTCATTCATCACTTGACTCCGTTCTCTTCCGCGACCGCGCGCTCGATACTGTGCCGCATCTGGGTCGCTCTCGAATCCCAGTCGAATTCTCGTGACGACGCCCGCGCCGCACCACTGATCCGTTCATGCAGGGCCTCGTCCGTCAACAGCGCGCGCAGCTGAGCGGCCCAGGCATCGACATCCGCGTGCTCGACCAGGAAACCCGTCTCGCCGTGGCGCACCGCGTCGCGCAACCCGTCCGAGTCGCTGGCGATCACCGGCGTGCCGCAGGCCGCGGCCTCGGTCGTCGAGATCCCCCACCCCTCCTTCGGGCTCGGGTAGACGACCACCCGGGCAGCGTGCATCCGCTCGATCTTCTCTTCCTCGGAGACGAAACCGCGGAAAACGACCGAGTCGGCGATGCCGAGCTCGGCGGCAACCCGCTCCAGACGAGGGCGATCGTCGCCCTTGCCGAGAACTTCCATCGTGACATCGGGCAGCGACGGCCGCACGCTGGCAAACGCCCTGAGCACGATGTCGATCTGCTTGTAGCGCTTGAGACGACCGACGTAGAGCACCACGGGCTCGCGCGCGGCCCGCTCGTCCCCGCCGCTGAAGCGATCCAGCTCGAGACCCGGCGGGACTACGTCGACCCAACGCGACTCGACGCCGCGCCGTTCCAGATCGCGCGCCGTGCTCTCGCTCAGGGCGACGAAGGGCTTGCCGCGGTACACCCGGGGAATGAATCGCTCGTAGAGCCACACATAGCTGGCGAGCAGGGGGTTCGCTTCCTGGAAGACGGTCTCGCCGAATAGATGGAGGACGATCGGCAGCACCGCGGCGTCGGTGTAGGCGGGCAGGAAAAACGGGATCTTGCACAGATTCTCGATGAACAGATCGACCGGGTCGGTCTTGGCCAGCTGTAGCGCCGCCCGGGCGCTGGTGAAATTGGCAGTGAGCTTGTTGCCGGTACGCAGCAAGCGCAGGTTGCCGCGGCGCTCCTCGGCAGCGGCGCCGGCATCGCGCGCGGAGATCCAGGTCACCCGGTGCCCGTGCTCGGCGATCCGCCGAAAGATCTCGTACATGTAGACCTCGGCGCCGCCGGCTTCCGGATGCTCGATGTCACGGTAGTCGAGAATGGCGAGATGCAACGGACGAGTCGCCGCCGGGCGGTTGGTGTGCGCAGTTTGGATATCGGTCAAGGAGATCGCCCTCTCGCTACCCCCCGAAATCGCGACTCATGGATTTTGCGTATCCAACCGGCTAGGAAGCAGCGTAATCTCGATTGTTGCCACGGCCGCTCGCGGAATTGCAAGGGAACCGGCTCCGGAGCGGCCCCGTCATCGAACCAACCGATGCGCCGTTTTCGCCACAAAATCAGATACTTCGTCGTGACCATCGCGTGCACCCTGGCACTCGCCGGGGGCTGCAAGGAACGCGAGCGCCAGGACCGCGAGTACAAGAGCGATCCGGTGGAGTTGCTGGTCGCCCTCGGCGGCGCCGACGGGCGGGCGCAGGTCCTCGAGGTGCTCGATCTCATCGCCGCTGCCGACGAGGCTCACCCCGAGGAACACGAGGAACTGGTCGCGCAGCTGCACCAGCTGCTCAGGGCCGACGACCCGATGATCGCCGCCAAGGCCGGCGACGTTCTCGCGCGCTGGGGAGACACCGCCGCGGCGCCCTCTCTGGTAGTGATGATTCGTCACCCGAACCCCTGGGTCCGACTGTCGGCAGCGACCTCGTTGGCGATTCTCGAGGACCCATCGGTCGTCGACGCGGTCGCCGAAGCGACGACCGATGACGACGAGAACGTGCGCGCTCAGGCCTGCCGAACCCTCGGCGAGATCGGTGTTCCAATCACCGGTACGGCGCACGCGCGGGTCGTCGCCCGGCTGAGCGACGAGCACCCTTCGGTGCGCGCCGCCGCCGCCGCCGCGCTCGGCCGCGTCGGCAGCTCCGCCGACCTGCCCGCGCTGCGCGCTGCGCTGCGTGACCCGCACAGCGGCGTTTCGGTCGCCGCAGCCGTGTCCCTCGGGCGACTACGCGATCGGCAATCCGTGCCCGATCTGATCGCGCTGCTCGACTCCGACGAACAGGCCCGCGTGGTCGCCGCAGAAGAGGCACTCGGCCGCATCGACGACCCAGCGGCGATCGAGCCCTTGCTCAGCGCGCTCGACCATCCCGACACCATCGTTCGCGGCGAGGCGCTGCGCGCCCTGATTCGCATTGGCGACTCGCGGGTCATTCCGTACGCCTTCGATCTCGCTCTCGACGAGGACCCGCTGATCCAGACCTACGTCCCCTACGTCGTCGGCCTGCTCTACGAACCGGAGTATCTGCCGCTGATCCTCGGCCTCCTGCGCAGCCCCGACCCCGAGGTTCGCTCGGCGGCGGCGTTCTCACTCGGAGTTGCCCAGGAAAGGCGTGGACTCGATCCCAATCGCGAGCTGCTCGACGACCCCCACCATACCGTTCGCATGTCGGCCGCCAGCGCTCTCGGGCTTCTCGGCGACGCTGCCTGGGCGGCGCGCATTCGCAGGCTGGCCGAGGAGGACCCCAACCCGCAGGTGCGCGACTCGGCGCGAGTCGCGGCCGAGGTCGCCATGCTCCCGGGGGACAACTTGTTCGACCGGCTGGTCGCCGGGCTCCGCCATCCCGAGTCCGAGGTTCGACTGAGCTCGGCAACCGTGCTGACCGCGCTCGACGACAAGCGGGCGATTCCGGCCCTGCGCACCGTTCTCGACGACGAGGAAGAACTGATTCGCAACGCGGCGCGCGGAGGCATCAAGCGACTCGGCGAAGACTGACCGCCGCCACCGGCGCGGCGGCCTCGCTCAGCCGAGCGACTCGTCTTCGTCCTGGTTCGGATTGATCAGCTCGCGCGACACCGTGGCGAAGAAGGGAACTCCGAGCAGCGCCCGCAAAGCCGTCATCACCGCGGTCACCGCCAGGCTCAATGCGAGCAGCGAAGCCTCCGAGGCGTGGTCGCGAAACATGTAGATGGTCGCCGCCTGCACGGTGCCCAAGCCGGCAACGGTGACCGGGATGATGCCGACGAACGAGATCACCGGCACGCCGGCGATCACCTGCAGCAGCGGGATATCGAGCTGAAAAGCCTGCACCGCGAGCCAGTAGTTGCCGATGAACACACCGAGGAAACCCAGCCGCATCACCGCCAACGCGGCGTAATGCGACAGCCGCGCGCGGCGGAAGCTGGAGACGATCGCCCAGCCCCAAACCCGCCCGACCAGCGGCAGATTCTCTCCGAATCGCCAGAAGAGAAACTGAGCGACGAAGCCGAGAACGGCGATCACGGCGATCGTCGCCACCGCCGTGGCCAGCGGCTCGCGCAGCACCGGAAGACCGGCCGCCATCAAACCCACCAGGAGAAGAGCGTCGACGACGTTGACGAAGAGCAGAGTCGAGGCGGCCTCGAGGAACGGAACCCGCAGGGTTCGCGACACCCAGAACGCGATTCCACCACTGGCGACGTTGTAGTTGAGGATCCCGACCAGGTACGCCGAGGCCTTGACCGGGGCGAGCTTGGCAAACGACACCGGCGCGTTGAACCAGGAGATGCAACGCGACAGCGAGAGCACGTCGAGCGAGAAGTTGGCGATCGTGCAGACCAGGGTCGCGATCACCAGGTAGACCATGTCGGCGCGAGAAAAGGCATCGACGATCGCCTCCGCGCCAATCCGCTTCACCAGGATCGTCATCAGCGCCGCCGCCACCATCCAGGGAACCCATCGGCGGGCCAGCTGCATCAAACGATCCATCAGACCGGAGAGATAAACGCGGCCTCCGCAACATTGTCAATCTGCGCCGGAGAAGCGGCGACGCCGAGCTCCCGCGCAACCGGCGTCCGATTCGCACGCGACTGGCGGGAGGCTCGCCTTCCGGGCTATGCAGCTAACCGGTATGGCCGAGCAACCGGACCGCAGCGAGAAAGCGCCGCCGCCCCTGCCACGGGTGGCTGCAATCGTGCTCAACTGGCATGACCGACCGCACACGGAGGTCTGCCTCGACGCCCTGCTCGCCGTCGACTATCCGAGCCTCGACATTCTCTTGCTCGACAACGGCTGCGCCGACTTCGACGCCGCCGCGCTAGAAGAGCGCGGGATCCGTTACCTGCGCAGCGAGGAGAATCTCGGCTACGCCGGGGGCAACAATCTCGCCCTCGCCGCCGCGCTCGAAGGCGGCGCCGATTTCATCTGGTTCGTCAACAACGACGCCGCGCCCGAACCCGGGTCACTGGCGAGTCTGATCGCCGTCGCAACCGCGCCGCCTCACCCGGCGATCCTCGGGCCGAAGGTCGTGCAGGCATCGGAGCCCGAAGTGATCGACTCGATCGCCGTTCGCATCGACACCCGCAGCGGCCGATTCCAGCTCCTCGGCCACGGCGAGCGCGACCGCGGCCAGTTCGACGACTGGCGCCGGGTCGAAGCGATCACCGGCTGCGCGATGCTGGTCTCGGCGGCGGCGGCCCGCTCGCTCGCCGGCTTCGACGAACGCTACTTTCTCTACCTCGAGGACCTCGATCTGTGTCTGCGCAACCTCGAGCAGGGCGGTGTCGTCGGCGTCGTCCCCGAGGCGCGGGTTCGCCACGATCGCGCCCCGGCCGGCGGCGGGCGCCAGTCGACCCGCAGTCTCTACTACACCAGCCGCAACCACTTCCTGCTGATGGCCAGCCACGGCCACGGCGGCATCCTGTGGCAGCTCGGCCGCAACGCCGTCATCCTGGCGGCCAACCTGGCCTTCGCCTGCCGCGCCGAGCCGGCGCGGATCCCGGCTCGCCTGAGCGCGGTGGTCGCCGGCGCTCGCGATTACTTCACGCGCCGCTTCGGCGCCCGCTAGCCGGCGGTGGAGCCGGTTTTCTTGCGCCCTCCGGAGAGCAGCTCCTGGTAGTGCGAAATGATCGCCCGCGGGGGTCCCGAGTCGACCACCTTCCCCTGATCGAAGAGAATCACGCGGTCACAGAAGGTCTCGACCTGGGTGAGGTCGTGGCTGACCAGAACGATGGTCTTGCCGCGGCGCTTCTGGTCGTGGAACGTGCCGATGCACTTCTCCTGGAACTCACCGTCGCCGACGGCGAGGATCTCGTCGAGCAGCAGGATGTCCGAATCCGCCTGCAGCGCCGTGGCGAAGCCCAACCGGATGTGCATTCCCGTGGAGAGGCTCTTCAGCTTCACGTCCTTGAACCGCTCGAGGTCGGCAAAGCCGATCGCCCCTTCGATGCGCGAGTCGAGCTCGGAACGAGGATAGCCGAGGATGCTGGCGTAGAGCGCGACGTTCTCTCGCACGGTCAGCTCCGGATTGAACCCAAGCCCCAACTCGAGCAGCTCGCACATGGTGCCGCGGATCCGGCAGGTTCCCGAATCCGGCACCAGCAACCCGGCCATCAGCTTGAGCAGGGTCGACTTGCCCGACCCGTTGCGGCCGATCAGACCGACGAACTCGCCCTGCTCGATGGTCACCGATACGCCGCACAGCGCCTCCAGGCGCTCGTACGACATCGGCCGGAGAATGCTGAGCACGCGCTCGGCGAGAGTCGTGTGTACCTCGTGGGGGATCTGGAACGTCTTGTAGACGTTCTCCATCTCGATGACCGCCACCATCGCGCCGCCTACAGGTAGTCCGCCACCTTCGCCTGCAGGCGGCGGAAGACGAAGACACCGATCAGCAGAATTCCGACCGAGTACAGCGTCGTCAGCAGGAAGCCGCGCATGCCGGGGTAGAGCCCGTAAACCAGACAACGCCGGCTGTCGACGAGGATGCGCGCGACCGGGTTCCACCAGACGATCCAGCGCCAGCGTTCCGGCACGTTGAGCTCCGAATAGAGAATCGGAGTCATCCAGAAACCGACCTGGAGAACGATGTTCCACAGGTATCCGATGTCGTGGAAGCGAACGTAGATGGGCGCCAGCAACAGCGAGACGCCGAGAGTCAGGGCGATCAAGTTGGCCAGCATGAACGGAAAGAAGAGAGCGGCCGAGGTCATCTCGGTCCCGGTTGCCCACAAGAGGAGGAGCAACACCAACAAGTTGATGACGAAGGTCAGCCCCGCGCTGAGCAGCGCCGAATAGACCACGACTTCGCGCGGCATCACCATCTTCGAGAGCACGTCGGCGCGTCCGAGCAGCGAGCCGACGCCGCGCGACGATCCCTCGAAGAAGAAGTTCCAGAGAACCACGCTGAGCAACAGAAACGCCGGGTACTTCGGGATCTTCACCGCGAGAAAATTGGTGGCCACGATGTAGTACAGGCCGAAGAAGATGACCGGATTGATCACCGACCAGGTGTAGCCGAGGACCGAGTGGGTGTAGCGGATCTTGAAGTCCTTCAGCGCGAACTGAAGGATCAGCGACGAGTAGTTCGAGCGCTGGCGCGATCGCGTCGACGGATCGACCCAGGGCTTGTCGACGACGTTGGGGGCACCGGTCGGCATCATCGCCACCCGCTTTGCTGGGTACCGCCACGCCTGATGAATATACGGGAAGCCATCAAACGATCATCTGTATCAGCCGCAAACGACGTTAAGCAACGGCCTGGATCCGCGAGGACATCCCCCTCCTTACCAAGGAGGGGGTTAGGGGAGGTCACGCCGCGACGAGCTTCTGTTGTCGCGCTAACGGCGCTACGGTTGACCCCCCTGAAGTCCCCCCTTGGCAAGGGGGGACGGAATTCGGGTCGGGCCGGGCCCCTGAGCAAAGACGGCTGCGAATTGAACCGACCCACTGCCGATCCGCGGTCCCGAGTCGTCGGTTGACATCGCCGGGCTCGATCTCGAACACTGGTCCGATGAGTGCCCTCGCCGCCCGTGTCCTGACCCGTGTATCCGCGGCCCTGCTGCTCGCCGCCCTCGTCGCCGGCTGCATCGAGGTCGACGCCCAGCTCGCCGGCGACGGCAGCGCGAAGATGAAGATGATCGTCTCCAACCTCGACGAGGCCGGCGACGCCAGCATCCGCAAGCAGCTGCTGAGCCCGGCGGTGAAGGTGGTCGGGGCGAGCTACGCCGACGGCCGCGGCACCTACCAGCTCGAAATCAGCGACATCGACAAGCTGCGCACGGCCGCCTTCTTTCGCCAGATCCGCATCGAGCAAGAAGAGAGCGGGAGCACCCGCCAGCTGACGATCCTGATCCCGCGTCGTCCGCCCGTCAAAGACGAGACCAACTTGCCGGGCAAGGACTACGTCGTCGTCGACCTGCGCCTGAAGCTGCCGGAGCGGGTCGTCGCCAGCAACGGAAAAAAGGAAGACGACCAGCATGTGCGATGGCAGGTGCTGCGCGATGACATGTTGGGCAAGGGGTATGCCCCGGCTGAAGTGTCATACGGGACGGCCGCGAAACCTGGGGGATGACTCGCTGCGCTCGTAGGCTAGGGCTGGGGCTCGGGCTTAGGCAAAGGCTTGGGGCGCTAGAAGGGATCTTCGGAGGAACGGCCGAGTAGGCCGTCGCGAAGCCCGCGCGCGTACGATACTTCCCAGTCCCAGTAGCGGTGGCCGTTGCGGTCTCGCTCGGGGAATCCTGGAATGCGGGAGCACAGTGCGCGCACCCAGCGCAGGAGCATCGCCGCGGTGCTCCACAGGGTGTAGCGAACGCGTTGCAGCGGGCTGCCGTGCTTGCGGGTGAAGAGGATCCCGTTGCGCGCCAGGAAGTACGGCAGCGGAAACACGTGCTCTTGGCGCGCGTCGGAGGTTCCGCCGCCGCGGTGCAGGATGGCGATGGTCCCGTCGTAGAGGACCCGATAACCGCCTTCATGGAACCGCACGCACCAATCCACGTCGTCGTGGTAGGCGAAGTATGCTTCGTCGAGAAGCCCGACGTCTTCGATCGCGGCGCAGCTCCACAGGCTGCCGTTGCCGATGATCCAATCGACGTCGCGCTGCCCCTGCCAGAGCGGGCCGTCGTCGGCCCCCTGCCCCGCCATGCGAACCACGAACGGCCCGTAGGTGAGCAGCCCGTAGGCGCCCCACAGCTTATCCGGGTTCTCCATCTGGAGGTTGCGGCACCCGAGGGCACCAATCGTCGGATCGGCGAGCGCCGAGCGCACCATCGAGGACACGAAGGTCGGATCCACCACGGCGTCGTTGTTGACCAGACAGACGAAGGCACAACGGCGCTCGAGGGCCCAACGAATCCCGGTATTGCTGCCGCCGGCGAATCCCAAGTTGGTCTGGTTGCGCAGGAGGACGATCGAGTCGCCGAAGCGCTCTTCGAGAGCCTCACTGGTGCCGTCGACCGAGCCGTTGTCGACGACGACCACCGTCAGGTCAGCGTAGTCGGACGCGAGCAGGCTGGTCACACACTCGAGAACCTCTCGCTTACGGTTCCAGGTCGGAACGATGGCGGCTACGGGTGGTCGCATCGGGTCGTGAATTGTCGATCATCCGCGCAGCCGGCGCCAGACCAGGCGGGCCTTGTCGGCAGGCGGCAGCGGAATCTGCACGAAGCGGCGCAGCCGCAGCATCGTCCGCGCCCCGCGCCCGGCCGGCCCCAGCCCCCAGCGCGGGCCCTGCAGCGCGCGTCTCAGATCGGCGAGCTCGGCGCGATCCGCGTGTTGCGCCTCGTTGCGCAGCACCACCGCTTCCGGAGCCAACAGCAGCGGCACACCGCGATCGACGCCGTAGTCGCGCCCGCAACTGCAGCATCGAATCGCATCCTCGGATGGGTCGAGCACACCGCCGCAGGCCGGACACACCGGAACCGGGTCGGCGAGCAGCGGCGGCGCCGCCTCCGCGGCATCGGGAATCCGCCAATCGGTGCGAAAGCCGGAGGCGCCGCCGAGGGCGCGATCCGAGCCGAGGATGTTGTCGAGGATCTCGCGGCGAGAGAAGCGAGGCTCGGCCTCGGAGTCGGTGCTGGCCACGGTCACCACGACGCCGTAGCTGCCCGGCACGAGAGCTCGGTCGCCGGTGATGTCGAGAACGCATTCCGCCAGTTCCTCGGCGTTGCGCAGGCCGAACAGGCGAATCTTCTCCGGTGACTGCATCAGCGCTCGCACGTCGGCGCCGCGACCGAAGTAGGCGACGAAGTCGGATGGCACGAAGAAGTTGCGCTCGGCGTGCGGTCGGTCGTCCGCCGAGGCGATCAGCAGGCGGCGTTCCCACGACTGGAGGCAGGTCTCCTGCGTCGTCAACACCACCGCGTGTCGCGCCACCCGCTTCAGCTCGGCGAGCACGGCGAGCGGGTGCTCGACGTGCTCCAGCACCTCGGAGCACACGACCACGTCGAAGGAATCGTCGGCAAACGGCAGCGCCGCGGCGTTGGCGGCGTACGCCGGCAACGCAAAGGCGCGCCGGGCGCGGACGCAGAACTCGCGGCTCAGGTCGATGCTGGCGACGCCGGCCCCGAACTGGGAACGAATCAGGTGCGCGATCCAGCCGGTGCCGGCGCCGACGTCGAGGCAGCTCGCGAAATCCAGTCGCGCCAGTGCCTCCGCGATCGACAGAGCGCGGGCGACGCCGAGCACGTGCTCGACCGGAACCCCGGCAATCGCACCCGCGTCATCGTAGAAGGAACCCCGGGTCGGGGCGCCGGCGTCGGCGCATACCCGCTGGTCGAGCCACGATTGAGTCCGCTCGGTGTACTCCATCCGCCACTCACAATCCCGCGGCGTCCACCCGAGCCAACCCGCCCCGAGGTCGAGGGCTATCCGGGCTCGCCGCCGCGCCTCACTACTTCTTCGTACAGATCCGACGTCCGTTCGGCAATCGAGCCCCATCCGAGGTTGGCGCGGACGTACTCGCGCCCTTCGCGCACGTGGCGCTCACGCGCCTGCGGATCGTCCAGCAGCTGGCCGATCGCCCTGGCGAGCGATTCGGGGTCTCCGTACGGCACCACCGAGCCGCCGCCCGACGCCGTCACCAGCTCACCGCAGCCCGAGTCGCCACACACCACCACCGGCGCGCCGCACATGATCGACTCGGCCGCCACCAGGCCGAAGATCTCGTCGATCGACGGGTAGGCGACGACGTCGGCGTCGACGTACGCGGCGTTGCGCTCTTCGCCGAGCAACAATCCCGGGAAACGAACTCGACTCGCCAAGCCGAGCTCTTCGACCAGGGCGTGCAGCGGCGCCTCCGGCATCATGAAGTTGCCGGCGACCACCAGCTGGACCGACTCCGGCAGGTGGCGCATCGCCCGGATCAGCACGTCCACCCCTTTGCGCGGGGTGATCTTGCCGACGAAGACGATCAGGGGTGCGTCGCCGAGGCCGTGCGAGCTGCGAAAGGATCCGGCTTCCGGCAGCCGCTCGAACTCCGACAGCCGCACCCCGTTGGGGATGACCCGGATGCGGTCGGCGCGGACTCCGGCCTCGAGGTAGTGCGGGATCTCCGCGTTGGAGACGGCGATACAGGCCGCCGTGTCGCGGACGATCCCTTCGACGCCGATGCTGTCGAGAATCTGCTTGATACCGACGTA
This sequence comes from bacterium, assembly GCA_030430165.1. Lineage (GTDB taxonomy): Bacteria > Desulfobacterota > Binatia > HRBIN30 > CADEER01 > CADEER01. The sequence goes on from JAUIGL010000052.1 coordinate 24,090, forward strand.
GCGCTCGATCGCCGGCACCGTGCCGTTGCCGGTGAGCACGTACGGCACACCGGCGCGGCGCGCCGCGCGGGCAACCGCGACTTGCAGCAGGTGCCGGTGCGAGTGGATGTGAACCAGATCGAAACCGGCCACCTGCTCGGCGGCGGCGGCAAAGCTCGCCAGCGGCAGGTAGAGCTGAAAATCATGGGCCAAGCGGTTGCTGAGGTTGCGAAACCGGCGCACCCGGATTCCGTCGACCACGCTCTCCGGCGTTCCCAGACGCGAGTCGCGGTCGAACACGTCGGTGGTCCACACCGTGACGTCGTGCCCAACCCGCACCAACTCGCGGCAGAGCTCGTAGGCACAGCGCGGCACGCCGCCGTAGGCCCAGGCGGGGTAGAAGCTCGGTGAGACGTGGAGGACGCGCAGCGACCGGTTCATGGCAGCTATGGACCAGCGGATCAGCCCCGCCGCAACTCCCCGCCGAGGTTGCCGCGCACCGTCAAGGCTTCGGCTTGTTCTCCGATCCCGCCACCGGCTTGGCCGACTCGTGGGAATGGTCGTGCTTCTCTGCCGGCTTGCTGGACCCCTCGTCCGCAGCCGCGGCGTGCCCGCTCAGCTTCTTGAAAAACCAGGAACGGGCATCTTCGGAGATCGACTTGCTGGTCGCCCCGTACCAGCCGCCGGTGGTGACCACCTGGAGCTGAACCCGATCGTCGCTCCAGATCGGCCGCTGCGGCGTGCCACTGGTGCGCGGTCCGTAGGTCTCGTCGAGGTACTTCAACACCGCTTCGGATTCGCCGCGGTCGTAGTAGACCACCACCGCCCACAGCTGATCGCGCCAGAAGCGCAGCTCCACTTGTACCGGCGTCGGCACGTTGCCGAGCTTGTAGTCGCCGATGACCTCGCGCACCAGATGCGGACTCTGTATCGCTGCCGCATTGAGCCTGGTGTCGGTGGTCGACACAGGGCGCATCTCCGGGTGTTTCTTCTTGGCAACCTCGAGCGAATCGCCGAACTCGATCTCGGCGAATCCCTTCAAGTCCGCGATCGAGGGGCTGGGCGCAGCGGGTTCACTGCCGGTCGCGACTGCCGCAGCAGCCGCGACCAACAATAGTGCAGACAGAATTCGGAGCACTGACAAGTCCCTACTCACAGATAAAGGTGTTCTTGACGAGGATGTCGCCGAGCGTCGAATCGAAGAACATCAGGTTGCCCTGCAACCGCAGACCGCTGAGGTTGCCGGTCTCGAAGTTGTCGCAGCTGATCGGCGCCCCGCTGTTCTCGAGCGGACCGATTCTCTGCCGATTGTTCCCGTTATTGGCGTTCGCCGCGAGGAAGCCGACGCCGTCGGTCGTCGACAGCGCGCCGCACAGAGGCGGCAGGATAATGGAGGGCACACTGTTGCCGCAGACTGCGTCCAAGTCTCTTTCCACGGTGATCTGTAGCCCCAAGTTGCAGCTGAACGAACCGGCCGGACCCGGATCGCCGAGCTCTTCCCCGAGACAGGTGCAGTTGCAAACTTCGTCATGGACCCCGCCCTGCGCCGGCTCCTTGCCCGGGCAGTTGCCCCCGGGACACTGATCGTCCTGCGTACAAGCCATCTCGGCGCTATCACCGCCCTGACAGAAGCCCTCGCAAGACGCGCCCTGACGCGCGTAGTTTGGTCCGAGGTCGCCACAGAATTCATCGCACTGCGCGTCGCAGTCGGCGTTGGAGGAGCAGTCGCCGATGTTGTGGTCGGCGAGCAGATCCAGGTCGAGTGCGCGGCCGCCGTTACAGGCGAACACTCCCGGCTCGCACGGCCCCGCCGGGTAGACGCAGACATCGCCGATCCCGAGCAACGGGATGGCATCGAGCTCGACGATGTCGCAGGAACACGCCGTCTCCCCGGTAATCGGATCGACCGGACCACAATCAATCTCGACCGATCCGGTCGGTTCCACCGGCAAGGGCGAGAACAGCAACTGCAGGAGCAACTCGCTGCCTGTGCCCAGCGTACAGGTCTCCGTCCCGAGTCCCGCCGCGACCGTCTCCGTCGGAGTCGCTGTCGGAGGGGCTGGGCTGTTGGTCGGGGTAAAGGTGTTGGTGCTTGTCGGCGTATTGCTGTTGGTCGGCGTGAACGTATTGGTCGGAGTGTTGGTGAAGGTATTGGTCGGCGGCACCGTATCGGTCGGCGTGAAGGTGCTGGTGCTGGTCGGAGTGAAGGTCGGACCAACCGGAGTCGTCGGCGTGAACGTCGGGTCGACCGGCGTCGTCGGCGTCATCGTCGCAACCGATCCGGTCGGCACCGCGGTTGGCGTCAGAGTCGCCACTTTCGTCGGTGTCTCGGTCGCTGCCGTACCCGTCTCGACCGCCGTCGGGGTCAAGGTCGGCGTGAACGTGTCGGTCGGACTCGGCGTGTTGCTGTTGGTCGGCGTGAAGGTGTTGGTGCCGGTCGGGGTGAAGGTGTTGGTCGGCGACGAGCTCTGTGTCGGCGTGAACGTGAACGTGTTGGTCGGCGTAAAGGTGTTGGTATTGGTTGGGGTGAAGGTATTGGTGTTGGTCGGCGTGAAGGTGTTGGTCGGCGCGATCGTGGCCGTCGCGGTCGTTGCCGGTGTCGCGGTCGGCAGCATCGTATCGGTCGGCGTGCGCGTAGGCCGCTCGGTCTCGGTCGGCGGCGGCGCCTGGGTATTGGTCGGATTGGTGTCTTGGGTCGCCGTCGCCGGCGGCGAGGTCGGCGTGCTGACGGGCGGGACCGCAGCCGCGATCGCTTCCTGGACGCCCGGATCGATTCGCGCCAGCGTGGTCGCCGCGGCGTTCACGTCGGCCGGGGTCGTTCCCTGGATCTGACCGGGCGCGTCCTCGACGGCGGCGCCGATGTCGAGAATGTCGAAGGAGTCGAAGTCACAAAGCGAAGCCTCGCCGGCGCCGATGCTCTCGAGGATCAGGCGGACGGTGGCTTCGCTCTCGAAGTTGATGTCGACCTGGCCCGAGGCGACGAACGCCCGGGTCAACGATCCCCCCTCGTCGACCTGCGCCAGTAAGCGACAGGTATCGGGGGTGATTCCACTCGGCAGGTCGTCTTCGGAGAAGCTGAAGCGCCCCTGCGAATCGGTCTGGGCGGTGCCGATCTCGACCCCGCCGTCGATTTCACCGCCGACGATATTGGCGGCGGTCAGGCGAATCAGGCGGACCACAACGCCCGCACCGACGGGTTCGACGTTCGGCGCCGTCAGGGCTTGCACCCTGGAGACAACGATCGAAGCGAAGCGTTCCATCAGGCCCGAGGCGACTGCCGAAACAGGCAGAGACACCTGTCCCTCCAACGCAGTCTCCGGAATCGGGGTCGGCGTCTCGGCGACGGCGGTCGGCGACATCGTACCGGAAGGGGGTCGTGCAACCTTTACTTCGGCCTCACCGCCGCAACCGCTCATCGAGAGCGCGGCGGAAAAGGCGAATACGAGCGTAAGTAGCGCGGACGTCGCGTGTTTCGCGACAGCGCGCGGCTCTCTGGGCGAACCCGTAGGAAGATCGTTGATCGGCAAGAGCATCGCTAGTGGAACCCCCTTTTCCAGACCGTCGACGAGACACGGCCGTCCCCTACTAACATCACGCCGACTTCGGACAGGCAAGACCTGAGTTGGTGGAGTTGCGCCGCAGGCGCGCTGTCGCCCAACCCGCGTTTTTGGGGTATGTCACCGCGCGCAGCGGTCGCGGCGCGCGGTCACAACTCCGGGATCAGACCGACGAAGTCAGCCACCGTGATGCGCCGGTCGAGATTCGTGTCGCTCGCCGCCGTGCCCGGGAATGACGGGCTGGAAACGTCTTCGATGCGGTCGCCATCGCCGTCGAACAGCTCTTTTGCCAGATCGGTCAAGTCCTGGAGGTTGACGTTGCCGTCGCCGTTGACGTCGCCCAGCGCTTCATCCTCGATCCTGCACTGTGCCGAGCAGCCGTCGCCGTCTTCGTTGTTGCCATCGTCGCACTCCTCGGGCGGATTCTCGGTCACACCATTGCCGCATCCGGTGCAGGTCGGGAGGTCGGCCTCGACCGGAGTCACCGGCGGCACCACCTCGCCCAACACGAAGGCGTTCTCCGCGAACGGCGGTCGCACGACGACTTCGTTGGCACCGGAAACGGCCGCGGTCATGTTGCCGAAGACGTCCGCCGACTGCCGGCCGGTAATTCGGTTCAAGCCGTTCGGGCCGAGGGTTCGCAGCACTCCGGTCGCCCCCTGGCACTGCTCCGGGGCGGCGTTGAAGCCACACAACAACACGGCGCAGCCGTTGACGTCGACCCGGCCGCCAGGCTCCGCCCCGCCGGTCGCAGTGAGGGTCCCGGTGATCACGATGCCGGTGACACTGTTGACCTGAACCAAGCCTCCTGCTCCGGGGTTGGACGTCGCGTTGAGCGTGCCGGCGATACGAATCGCGCCTGCGGTCGCATCGAGACCGATGTCGGTGTCGCGCATCGATGCCCCGGCGCCCGAGACGTCCACATCGCCCAACATGTCGATGCTGGCGCCATCGATCGCCACCGAGCCACCGCCGGCGCCCCGGCCGCGTCCGATAATCGTTCCTTCGATCACCACGGGCCCGTTCGCCGAGAACCCAACCGAGCCACCCGCGCCGCCGCCGAGCCCACCGATGGCGTTGATGGTGCTGGTCAGCCTGGCCGAGTCGAGGGCGATCACGTCGATCGAGCCGCCGTCTCCGCCAACCGAGCCACCGTTGAGTTGCACGTCGCCCTGGATCAGGACCGAGGCCGATTGCCCGGAGGCAACGGTCGCGCTCTCGAGGCAGACGACGCCGCCACCGCCAATATCTCGCCCGTTGGCGACGATCGAGGCTTCCTCACCCACGGTGACCCCTGCCTCGGTACTCGACAGCGCGACTTCGCCGCCGTCGCCGCCGGTAACGTCGACCTCGCCGAGCACCTCGATCGAGCGGGCGGCATCGATCGCAATGGCGCCGCCGCCGCCTTCGTTGCCGACCGCCGAGGCATCGAGCAGGCCGGCGATCGAAACCCGTCCGGCGTTCGAAACCAACTCGAGCTCGCCGCCGTCACCGTCCGGTCCGCCGCCGGTGGTCGAGAACTCCGCAGTCGGATCGGTGTTGATCAGGTCGCCGTCGGCGGTCAGCGAAAGGCATCCGCCGGAACCCCCGCCGAACTCCTCACCGGCGGTGTCGCCGTCGACCGTGAGCTCGCCGTCGGCGGTAATGAACCCGGTGCTGACGCCGTCGCCGTTGGCGGTGATGTCGATCCCCTCGCCGAAGCCGCCTTGGAAAATCGCGTCGGCCAGCACCCGCGAGCTCGACGTCATGACGACGTTTCCGCCGCCCAATCCGATCCCCGCGGTCAGCGCCACCGTGCCGCCGTCCGGTCCGAGCACGCTGATCTCGCCCTCGACCCGCAGATCACCGGTCGTGCCGACTTCAACGTCTCCCCCCAGGGAGTCCTCCGAGCCGCCGTCCGCATCGATGACCCCGAGCAAGCGAAAGGAGCCGGCCTCGATGTCGACCACCCCGCCCGAGGCGGTGCGAGCAAGTGCCGCCACCGCGATGCGTCCGGTCAAGTTGATCTCGCCGGTGGCGATCAGGTTGATGTTCCCGGGCTCGTTCCCCGAAGCGTCGATCGTGCCGCCGATGTTCATCGTTGCGGCGCTGGCCTCGATCGTACCGCCGGCGGCCGCAGTGCTGCCGCTCGCGGTCAGCTCACCGCCCGACTCGAGAATCAGGGCGTCGACACCGACCAGAGTCATCAGGCCGGTGCCAACGTCGAGCGAACCGGAAGACGTAATCAGAAGGGACCGGCCCCCCAGGTCGAACACCGAACCCGGGTCGACGCCGATCGCCTGATCGACGATGCAGGGGTCGTCTTGAGGAGCGCAGAGGGTGTTGAGCGTCGTCGCCTGCGTAGGCGGTGCGAGCGCAGTCGAAACGAGCGCCGAGACGGCCGCGGCAAGCGTCGCGTAGCGGCCGGGAGAAAGAAGGCTCATGAAGTGCTCCATCACTGTGGTCTGGCCGCCCGTCGGCGGGCACCGTCCATGCGGTGCTGGAACACCACGGCTATCGAACCGCCACGACTGTATCAAGGAAAACGCAACCGCAGCGGCACTCACTCGTCAGTGGTAGGCCTCCATTAGATCGACCAACTCGAGCTCGCGCATTTTCTCGAAAACGTGTCGTTTTACGTCACGCACCGTTTCGAGGCGTTGCGCCTTGCGGGCAATCTTTTCGGCCACCTTCAGGTCGACGCCACGAATCAATCTCTTGATCGGTGGCACCAGAAACGAGCTCATGCTCAGGTCGCGCAAGCCGAGTCCGATGAGCACCAGGGTGCAGACGGGATCGCCGGCCATTTCACCACACAGCGCCACCGGCTTGCCCGCCGCCTGGGCTGCTTTGATGGTGGTCGCCAGGGCGCGCAGAACCGCGGGGTGCAGCGGCTGGTACATCGAAGCGACCTTGCGATTACTGCGATCCACCGCCAGCAGATACTGGATCAGATCGTTGGTGCCGATGCTGAAGAAGTCGGCCTTCTCGATGAAGCGGTCGGCCAGCTGCACCGCGGCGGGTACCTCGATCATGATGCCGACTGGAATGTTGGGGTCGAATTCGCGCCCCTCGCGCCGCAGCTCGTGCTTCGCTTCCTCGATCAGCGCTTTGGCGTTGGCGAGCTCTTCCAGGCTGGTCACCATCGGCAGCATGATTCGAACCCGTCCGTGAACGCCGGCACGCATGATCGCGCGCAGCTGAGCCTTGAAAACCTTGGGCAGCTCGAGCGAGATACGCAGCGAGCGCCAGCCGAGAAACGGATTGGTCTCCGCCGGCATCGGCAAGTAAGACGGCAGCTTGTCGGCCCCCAGGTCGAGCGTGCGGATGGTCAGCTCGCAGCCGGCGGCGCTGCGAACGATCTGCTCGTACAACTCCACCTGTTCGGTTTCGGTGAGATAATCGCGGTGGCTGAGGAAGGCGATCTCGGTTCGGTAGAGGCCGATATGATCGGCGCCGTGGCGCAACGCAATCGGGATATCGCCGAGCAAGCCGATGTTGGCGCCGAGCGAAACCCGGCAGCCGTCGGGAGTCTCGGCCGGCAGATCGCGCACGCTGTCGAGCTCGCGGTTGAAGGCGCGGTACTCGTCGCGCAGCCGGCCGTACTCGCGCAGGACCTCGCTGCTCGGGTTGACGAAGACGCCGCCCGAGTTGCCGTCGACGATCAGGTGGTCGCCCTCTCTAATCTGTTCGGAGTTCTCGACTCCGACCACGGTCGGCAGCTCGAGCGACTTGGCGAGGATCGAGGCGTGCGACGTCGCGCCGCCGCGACCCATGACGATTCCGCGCAGCTGCTCGGACTCGATGAGGATGAAGTCCGACAGCGAGAGCTCGTCGGCGACCAGGATCACGGCGCCGACGAACGAGCGGTTGCGCTCGGCAACCCCGAGCAGGTTGCGCAGCACGCGCTGGCCGATGTCCTTGATGTCGTACGCCCGCTCTTGCATGTAGGCGTCGTCGAGCTTGGTGAACTGGTCGACCAGCCCGACCACGACCTCTTCGATGGCGCGCTCGGCGTTGATCCCCTTGGTGATCTTCTCTTCGACCGGCCGCCGCAGGTTCTCGTCGTTGAGCATCAGGCGCTGGGTCTCGAACAGGCCCGAGTCGATCTCGGGATACGACCGCCGCACCCGCGCCTTGAGTCGGTCGATCTCTTCCACCGACCGCTCGACCGCCGAGCGAAAGCGCTCGATCTCCTTGCGCGCCGAGGTCACTCGCTTGCTCGGCGCGCTGCCCAGGCTGACCTCGGGCGCCAGCACGTGGGCGCGGCCGATGCCGTAGCCGGGAGCCGCCGGCCAGCCGGTCAGGCGGATCGCCGTCTCGCGCCGGCGACTCGGCTTGCGCTGGCGCTCGTATCCCTGGAGGCGCTTGACCGCATCGAGCATCCGCTTCTTGTAGGCGCGGCGCTCCTCCTCCTTGATCTCCAGACTCTCCAGCAGCTCGAGCTGAGCCAGGATGCCGCCCACCGGCACCGCCACCGCCTTGAGCAACCGGACCTCGTCGGGAGTGAAGCGGCGGCGGCGCGAGGTCTGCACAACCAGCACACCCTTCACCTGGCGCTTGTCGAGAATCGGAACCCCGAGGAACGAGTGGTAGCGCTCCTCGCCGGTTTCCGGGAAGTACTTGTAGCGCGGGTGAGCCAGGGCATCGATCGCCATCACCGGCTCGCGGTGCTCGATGACGAAGCCGGTGAGCCCCTCGTTCACGCCCATCCGCACCGACTCGACCGAGCCGGCCTCGAGGCCGCGCGTCGCCACCAGGATGAGGTCCCGCTGGCTGCGGTCGTAGCGATAGACCGAGCAGACCTCCATATCGAGCCGATCGGCGACCAGGGCGACGATCTGCTCCAGGGTCGAGAGGCTGTCCTCCGAATGGCCGATCAGCGCCCCGACTTCTTCGAGAAGTTGGAGACCGCGGCTGCTACTCGGGCGCGCACGCACGCCCGCCGCCGCCGCTCGTCCTTGCTGCTTGGTTCTCGTTTTCATGTGTGGGGAAGAGAACCTTATAGCCTAGGCGCGTATGCGAGGTACAGTTGCGAGCGAATCGGCGCATGAACCGAAAATCACGCGGCGGCCGGCAGCTCGATTGCGAACCGGCTGCCGCCGCCTTGCCGGCGTTCCGCAATCAGCCGCCCGCCGTGCGCCTCGGCGATGCGGCGCGTCAAAAAGAGCCCGAGGCCAAGCCCCTTGGCGCCGAACTCGAGCCAGCCCGACCCGTGCAACACGGGGTCGCCGCAGGCACCGGCGAAGCCGGCGAATGCTCCCTCGAGCTTCTCGAGATCGATGCCGACCCCGGTATCCTCGACGAATACCCGGCCGCGCTCGCCGCAGCGCTCCGCGCCGACCGTGATCCGACCGCCATCGGGCGTACAACGGGCGGCGTTGGTCAGCAGATTCCACACGGCCTGGCGCAGCCAATCGCGATCGCCGCGCGTCACGATCCTCTCTTCCGCGGTGCGTTCGACGATCTCGAGCTGACGCCCGCCGAGGGCGCGGCGCAGGTCGGTCGCGGCGCTGCCGGCCAAACCGGCGAGCTCCGTCGGCGCGCACTCCAAAGAGAGTTGCGCCGCGCTCACCTGCGACGCTCGCTGGATCTGGGCCACGCCGCGCACCAGCCAGTCAGACGCCCGCCGCAGGGCGCCCAGCCAACGACCAGCCTCCGGCGCCAGCTCGAGCTCGCCGAGCAGTCCCACCGCGTTGAAGGCAATGTGGGCCGGGGTGCCGAGCTCGTGCGCCAGGCGCGAGAGGAGGTGACTCTTGTACTCGGCCTCGCGCTCGGCGAGCAGCCGCGCCCGGCGCAGGTCGTCGATCAGCGCCTGGCGTTCGCGTTCGAGCCGATGCCGCTCGAGGCCGCGCGCCACGACCTGGCGCAGCTCGCGCACCGTCCACGGCTTTTCGATCAAATGGTAGAGCCCGACGCCGTTGATCGCCCGCTCCAGCACCGACTGGTCGGCGTACGCCGTCAGCAGCACCAGCAGCAAGTCCGGGTCGCCGCGCCGCACGCGGCTCAACAGGTCGATGCCGCACTCTCCGGGCATCCGCTGGTCGGAAACCATGAGGGCCACCCGACCATCGCGCAACCGCTCGTCCGCCTCGGCCCCGCCGCGCGCCGTACGCACCGGCGCAACCCCGCTCAGCGCGCGTTCGCAAGCCCGCAGATGCGACGCCTCGTCGTCGACCACGAGCACACACCAGCCTGCTGCATCCGACACAGCCTTGCAGTCTATCTAATTAGTATCTCACCCGCAAGGCCCGTCCTCCACAGAGGCTGTCGATTTTCTCGAAACAAACGCGCGAAGCGCGCACAGAATCCCTCTCCCGCATTGATGGCGGGAGAGGATTAAAGGTGAGGGGACCGAAAGGAAAGGAGTCGCTAGCCCATGCGGCACAATGGTTTGCGTACCGCAGCCATTGGATACGCCCTCACCCTGGCCCTCTCCCGGGGGGAGAGGGGATCACAAACGGTTCGGCGGTCACTGGAGAAAATCGACAGCCTCCACAGCGGAGGGATCAGGGCTAATCGGTCGACCACTTGGCCAGGGTTCGCCGAGTTGAATCGCTGAAACGAGAAAGCTCGCTTGGCTCGAGCAGGCCCCGGCGATGGATCACGAGGAGTTGCATCATCGCCGTCCCCCGCCGGGGATCGTTGAAGGCCTCGGCAACCTCATGATCTCGCTTCTCGATGAGTCGGTACACGGCGAGGTATCGCTCGTGCGCGGTCTTCGAGGTACCGGATGCGATTTGTTGGACCTCGGCCAGCACACGTTGGCAAAACCGTTGCAGCGCAATCTCCCGCAGCTCGCGGAAGACCTTCCAATCAGACTCTGGAATTCTAAGGGGCCCATCCATCGTAGATCACCTTCCGTTTGATCCGGGCGACGTGAGTTCGCCGAGTCCCGCGCCTACGCCGCCGATTCATCGATTCTCTCGTCCATGAAACGTTCTGCCGATCCGCCGCGGGCAAGCGTATCGGCGCGTCAGCCGGACACCTCCGCATCGTCCTCACGATACCAGGCCAGTCCCTTGATGGGCCGTGAGGAGTCGACAGAGGCGATCTCTGAAATTTCGTCGGCGTAGACGGTCGGCGGATCGTCGGCCCGATTCCTTACCAGGTCGCGGAGCGAGCCCTGCTCTCGAATCTTGGAGACTGCCAACAGCTCCGCCTCTTCTTCATCCCGCGCCTCGACCTCGCACTGCGTGTAAAAGCCGTGCTTCCGCAGCTCGCCGTCGAGCTCCACGAGGAAGTTTCGGCCATTGAGGATCACCGCGAAAGCAGGCATCTCGCCCCACCGAGGTTTTCAAAGCTTCCCGTTCTTCTGAGGACTACGCCATCCCCACCGCTCAGCCTCGCCGTTCAGCCTTCGGACACACCCTCTCGTTAGCCTTCCACGTCACTTGGTCACCGACGGCGCAACGTTGGGACTCGCCGGGTTCACGTCGAGGCTTCTCGTGCTGGGAACGAAGACCAAATCCATGTCTTCCATCGGGATCGCGCCGAGCAGGACTTGATTTCCGAGCACCAGCGCCCCGGCAAAGCCCACCCGGTTCTTGAACCGAATCTCGATCGGTCCCACATAGGGGACCAACTTTCTGGGATCGTCCGCGAGTGTCGCCTCTTTCTTGTCGATCTCGTCGAGCTCCAGCTGGATACGAACGTGGTCAGGTATGCAGAGGTGAACCGATCCAGTGTCCGCAAGAGCCTCGACCTCCACCGGCGCGAGGGCGGGCTTCCTCGGATTCCGAAGCTCGATCCGTGTCGTCACCAAGCCCATGGACGGAGCATACGCGAAGGTCGCCACTAAGCCCAACCTCTCCCCGATCAACTGCAGCCGTCGGCTGTGGGCACCACTCGCGGGACGAGCCTACCACCAAGCGGGCCTCGGATCATTCCGCCGACCGACCGACCCGTCGGTGAAGTAGAGCGAACCAATGACGACGTCGATTTCATATTCGTCCGAATGCTCCCAGCCCGAGAGCGCGTCGTCGATCACAGATTGCGCGTCGCCATCGAGGCGCTCGCGAACCAACCGAAGGTCGCCCACACCGACTCTACCGAACTCGAGAATGCTCGCCACCAATTTAGACTCGAGTCGCGGCCCAAGCCGCTTTACGAGCGAGCGAACGTCATATGGGTTGTACACAGACACCTTCCGGGGGTTGATGATGGCGGACACTCCTACATGCAGGTTGCGGTATCCTCCCTGCTCGTCGGCCAACACGGAAACGACGATCTCGTCGAGGTCCACACTCGCTCGATCGCCGACGTACCCAGCTCCCGCCGCCGTCCCCTGCGGTAGAGTGACACAACCAGGAAGCCAGCACGCCACCAGAAGTAGTACGACCCCCGCTCGGAACCGCGAAACACTACGCGTCTGCCCAAAGCGAATGCGAGGCCCAGTTGAGACCGACGACCTCGCCCGCTCGGAGCGACCCACAGATGTGTTGGCAAGCAAAGGTCCCCTCCTAGGCACAGTGCTCGGACACCGTACGGTTCGGATGTTCATAGTCCCGCCAAACTCCGGCGGCAGGAGCCGCACGCCGCCGGCTGCAAGCGCAAATCGTACGGCAAATCATCGCCTGAGCATCTGGATGCGTGCAAGAAGCTGCTCGGGTGTCGACTCGAAGTTCTCGGCTACCTCGGGTGACGAGATCGAGTCGTGGAGACAGCCCCCGATGTCCTCGATGATGGCCCTGATCTCGTCAGGGATCTCGATCGCATCCAACCCCCACTCGTTCCCGAGGAGGAAGAACATGTTGACCCGCCCGAGATTCTCTTCGGTCCGCCCTTCGGGGGACGCGAGATACGAGAGTAGCGCTACGATGGAATCCTGGAGTTGATCGAGGGCAACCGGCGTGCGCTGCAGCTCCGAATAAACCCCATTGACCAAGCGCTCCAGTTGGCCCGCATCCTCATCGAGATCGACACCCCACTTCGTCATCGCGCCACCCTAAGCCCCTGGTATTCCTTTCGAGCGCGCATGAGCGCGAATCCGAGCAGGTTGAGCCCCTTCCACTTCCTCGGATCGCTCGCTCGTGCATCGTCTTCGGTGAGCCCGATTCCCCAGACTCGGTCCCTCGGACTCGCCTCCACCAGGACTCGACTGCCGGTACCCACCAGGAATGCACCGAGATCGACGTTCTGCAGAAACTTCTCGACGTTCCCCTTGTAGACGATATCGGATCGGTGGTCGTCCCAGGTCGTCTCGACGAAGCCACGCACCCCCCGGCCGAGAGCCTTCGCCCCTCCCGGGCTGGTGGCCGCGAGAATCTTCTCCCGGGTCTCCTCGTCACCGAACAACCGCGCTTTCTCGGCCATCATGTAGTGCTCCGCCGTTCGATACTTCACACCTTCAACGACAAACGAGGCATCGTACCACTGGCTGAGACATTCCTTGCCGAGACGACTCGATCTCGCCGTGTGCCCCCAGAAGAACAGGTACTTCAGGCGCAGCCCGCCGGCAGCGGCGCTGACGAGGTCATCGACACATGTGAAATCGGAGCTCACGTCAATCGCCGGCGACCAAGTGCTTCGTCGCTAGAAGGCTTCATTCAGACACACTAGAGGACTCGAGACAGCTCGGATGAAGAGTGCTGACACGAGAGTGCCCGCGGAGAACCACAGTAGCGACAGGTACAGCCCTAGTAGGTCCAGCGGGTGTTCGGCGAAAAGCGAAGTGACTCGACGGAATTGAAGCAAGGTCAGCACCATCGTAATCGCAGAGAGGCAGAATATTGGAACCCAAGCCGCCAGCAACGCCAGCCCGGCAGTGTTGGTATCGGACCCGCCGAACTTCAGCAGCATCGCAAGCGCGGCGACGAGAAACAGAGGCACAGCGCCCAAGCCCCGGTACCATTGAAGTAACATCCAACTCATCCCTCTAACGTCCCTGCCGATCAGCCTCCGCCGCAAATTGTCGGCTGCAACGGCTCTCTAGAGAGCCCGGCAACATCAAGCACCAGCCCTCGAGCGGCTTCTACCTCGACCTCGGTACCGCGTGGGAACGCCTGCGTGCCCAGCGGTGCTCGGGCCCGCCACAGTTCACCGCGAAGCCTTACCGTTCCGATGGTCGATACGCAGTCTTTCGACTCCGCTTCCAATTGCGCCCCTGCTTGGATGTACTGGAGTTGGTAGTTTCCGGACCGTGCGGAAAGCAGTAGCTGCAGCCGCCACGATCGTGCACATGGTCGATCCGGGCGGCCGCGGCCGATCCCATTTTGGTCGGCAGATTGCCGCTACCAAAGCGGCGCCGCAGCTTGCCCTCGCGATTCCTCTTGCCTACCTGCGGTGGCGCCAACATCTCTCGAACCTATCCGTTGCTGTCCAACGTCCTGGTCGGTCACCTGCGGCCGCCCAACGCGGACGCCAGGTGCACCGACTTTGTGAGGGGGCGATTCCTACAAGCACCAATCCCCCCTACTGAATCCGAGCCCTCGCCCGAGAATACGACCCACGAAACTTTCGGGACGAAGGTACGCGAACAATAGAATCAACCACGACCCGACGTAGATGGTGAAACCGGAGACAATGAGCGACCACCGGCGCTCCGCGTAGCTCAACGATACCGCCGACTCTCGCAACCAACATGGAAGCGCCGCGAAGACGGTCATCAGAAATAACACGATCGAAAACCCCCAGAACAGTCCCGTATCGATCCAAAACCGTTCGGTTCCTCGACAATCGAAGAAAACCACAGACACAGCCAGGAGCGTCTTCAAGATCAAGCCGTAGCCGAACAACGCCAGCGCATAGAGCTGGAAGCGGTACGTAGCACCCAAGGTTTCGCCGGCCATCTGCGGTCACCCCAACGTCCCTGCCGAGCACCTACGGCCTTCAGCCGCCACGAGCATCGGCATGGCGGGCAGCCCCGACTTTGGTTCTAGATACATGGTTGTCGAACGACCCACCATCCAGGAGGTACGCCGAGCATCCGCCGGGCACTTCGAGAAAGGGCGCGCAGCGGCCTACGCCGATTCGCTAGGCCTACCCTTCGGTACGGCGTTTCCACAAGGCAGGGTCACGATGAAGATGGCTGACGCAGAAGATAACGATGCTGGATGTTTCAACACGGTAGAAGACACCGAAGGGAAATCGATGAACGATCGCACGACGAACGTCACGGTGAACGACCTGGTACTGGAGAGGCGTCTCGGTTATCCGGTTGAGGACCGAATCCAATTCGGCGAGGAACTCGCGCCCAAGTCCGGGCCTCTGCAACTCGTACCACCGTGTGGCCGACCGAATGTCGACCTTTGCCGATCGCCGGACAACCAACCGGCGGTTCACAGCTTGCGTAGGATTTCGTTGCGGACCTGATCCCAGGGTTCGACGTCATCGGGATTCGCTTCATGCTCGTCGATGCGTTCGTCGAGTAGCTGTCGCTGAGCATCGGAGAGGGGAAGATGCGAGGCCTCTTCAGCGATTTCGTCCCACATCTGCTGGACCAGGCGGATCTTCTCGGAAGCAGTCAACTTCCGAAAGGTCTCGAGAAGTGGCTCAGCGTTCATGATGGGATTGTACGCCCTCGATGAGCCCAGGTCCACTTCCTAGCGGGCTTACGTCCTGCCGATCACCTGCGGCCTACGGCTGTCAGGTGCATCGGCTTGTTCCGCGGTGTCGCGAGCTTGGACATGTGCGCAAGCCTGGACTCAATCACCCGATGAGCAGCTCGGTTTCGGGTCTTGCTCTTCAGGGCATCGAACCTCTTTGCCCCAACTCGGCGATCGGCAGCGCGGAGGATGTTCACCAGGCCCCAATGATCACCCTCGAAGTGTCTGGAGAGCAGGTGCTGCTTCGGAGTGTCGATGTACTCGCGAATCAAGCCGGATATCTCAGGTACGTCCGTTCCGTAGGGGTACCAATCTGGCGGCTTGCGACCGGGATGCGGACGACCAACGAAGTCGCGAGGGTAATCCCAGATGACCTCGTCTCCCAGGGTGATCCAGTATCGCGGAAGGTCCGTCGACCCACAGACAGAATCCATTCGATACCTGACACAATGCAGTTGAAACCGCAGAGCCGGGTCGATCAGCCTGTAGACCTCTCTCTGCAACTTGCTCCAACGCTTCATGGGTTCAATCCGACGCAGCCATCGTCGTTGCGAGTCAGCCACGGCTATCGGTCGTCGACTGCAACGGCTTGTCGCACTCCAGGATTGGGTTCAGCACCTGGAGAATCGTCGCATGTCCCACCACCCGCCGAGCCCCCTCGCATACCTCAACCACCTGCCCGACCGAGAGGGATGCCGGATACTCATCCGGAGCGAGGAACTTCACCAAGGCTTCGGCCGTGGCTCCCGGCGCCACCTCGGTCGTGTCCAAGAAAAAGTGCATGGTCGACGTCAAGTAGTCGGGCAATATCCGATAGAGCGGTCGGTAGCTGTTTAGGGCAGGCACTTCCCTGCCGCCGTCTTCTCGCGCAACAAAGTCCACCCGGACCCATCGATCGTTAGCTCTGCTCGTCGAGCGGTCTAAGCGCTTCGGCGTTAATCTCCGCAGCGTGGTATGGCCCGTCCCCACTTCCATCGTCATGCGGCTGATCGAACTCCACCCAGTAGGAAACACTCAAACCCTCTCGACCATCGAAAGTTCATCGACAGCCGTCCCATTCTTGAGGCCCGCTGAGCTTGAGAATGGATGGATCCGGCAGCTGCACGGTCCCGAGGATTCCATCTTCGAACTCCAAGTGCCCCTCGATTCGTACGCGATCTCCGACTTCAAAACTGCCAGTCATCGTCTGGCTTGCGGTCCTTCGCGTCAGCGGCCGCGCGTCGCGCGGTCGGCCTGCACGCGCTTGTTAGATCTCCGCGACGCTGCTGGTACTTCAACTGCTCGCCGAACGCTTGGCCGCCACTTCACGCAATGCATCATTGACGCCTTCCGCCGTCTCGAAGCACTCGGCAACATCGGGATCCAGCACCACTACGTTGGTCCCTTCCGCGTATTTGGCAGCATACTTCCCGCGAGTTCCGCCAGAGATGTCGTACTCGGACCGCATTGGTTCGCGCTTTTCGTCAACCTTGCTCATACTCGGTCCGCTCCCGCCGTCAGCCGCCGGTCTGCACCAGCTTGCTAGACGGCTGATCGTTCAAATTCATCCCCACATCTAAACACCGAGCGGGAAAAGCGGCGCACGCGGCCAAACGCTCGGAGCTCCTGCATTGTAGCCTCGTGCATATAGCGCCTGGGATTTCCACACATCCAGCAAGAGCACGGCGTTCGTGTCGCCACCAGAAGCCCCAAGATGCGCCCGGGAAAATCACTCGTTCGAGCCCATCCGTCGTAGTAGCTCACGACCTTACGCTTGATCCGCGCACTGTGCATTCTACGAAGTGCGCGACTGCTCCGGTGCTCCATAGTTATCTCGATCGTATAACGTCCTTCGCGTCAGCGGCCGGGCTTTGCCCGGTCCGTTCTCACGCGATTGTCAGGCGGCACGGTGCTTCGCGATCAGTTCTCGGATGGCGGGTACCAGATCGGTCGGAACCTCCATGACAGTCTGCCCCGATGCCTCAAACGCGGCTTCGTCCTCCGCGACAGCTTCAACCTCGGACTGCGACTCATAGTGCTCCAGAACGCTCCGCACACGCGATTCGTCCCAACCTTTAGGGAACTCACCTCGTTTCTTCATCGCTTGCCCTTCTTCCGAAGACGCCTACGGTATGCCAGCAGGGGTTTACCAACCAAGTCGTACGCCGTGATCACGAATACACTGTCCGGCTCAGGATCGGCAGCATAGATTTCGGGCAGATAACGACCGTTTCCAGTTCTTCCGATCGCCACACGGGAGCCATCGCGGCCGGGCCTATCCTCGCCCGGACTGGAGAGAACCTCCTCCACCTCATCCTCGGTCACGTTGTGGCCGTAGACATGCGGTTCGTTGGTCTCAGGATCCCGATAGAACCGCAATCTCATTGAGGCAGCATAACGACCTTGGGGACGTCTGCATAACGTTCTTCGCGTCAGCCGCAGCCGCAGGCCGTCGGTTGCACGCGAGTGTTGGGGCTCATCCGTAGCGCCGCCATTTCCAGTAGCCCGGCTTGCGACAATGATGCATGACAGCCAACACAAGAATCCGTTCCGACTGGCGGCGATAGACAATACTGTACGGGAACCCTGCCACGGCGCGCCTGCGATCGCGCTTCCCGAACGGTGAACCGGCGTCGGGAGTCTCCTCCGCTCGCTGCGTACTCTGCTCGACGAGCCGTAGGAAGCGAAGCCCCAATCCTGGCGTCTCTCGCTCTTAGAACTGTGCCGCCTCAATCATCTCGGCCGTCGCCCGCCGTTGGAAATAGACTGTCACTTCAGCGCGGCACGGGCCCGCTCGAATGCCACAGTCGCGCTCTCAGCGACCGACGGGTCAGCTTGGACTTCCCGGTAGCGACGTTCCGCCTCTTCAACCCACGCGACTTCTATCTCTTCGGGAACCTCTTGATCCAAGCTCGTCAGCAGTTCGCTCACGAGCCGAGCACGTTCAGTCGCAGTGAGGGAAAGAGCCTGAGCAGTAACATCCTCAGCCTTTGATGCCATCTGAACCTCCAGCGAAAGACAATTAGCACGGGCCCGCTGGTAGCCCTAGCGGATCGGTTGTGAGCGGCGCGGCCCGCCGCAGGCGTGGGCCGCTCGAGAAACTTTCAATGCAAAGCAGCATAGCCCTTGCATACGCCCAAGGGTGGCCGCGACCGTCTCCAACAACTTGTCAGGCGGCGAGCGAGGCGAGGGATCGCTGCAGGTTGTTCCTGGCGCCTGCTTCGAGCTGCTCGTAGAAGTGCTCGGTGTGGTAGAGCCTCGGGCGATCTGCAAACTGCGAGAGAATCTTGGCCCGGGCCGCGCGGTACACGTCTTGGGAAACCCACTCGTATTCTTGGCGCACTTGATCCTCGTACTGCTGGAAGCGGCTACCCGGCGCCCCCAGGATGGACAAGTCAACGTCGAGCAGGAGCCGCTGGTCATCGTCGGATGGCACACCAGTATGTGCCGTAACGAGAATATGACTCACGATGACCTCGACACGCTCAGCACCGAGGCAAGCCAACGCTCTGCTTGCCCAGGCGGCGCTCTTGGCTTCACTATCGGATGCCTTGGTGTCGTAAACAGCGTCGTGGAACCACAGAGCTAGCTCAAGCAGCCCGGAGCTTTCGGGGGTTACGGGCGAGGCGTCCAGATGCCCGAAACACTCGGTGAGATGCTCGGTCGTGTGATACGCGCGATGAGGCTCGCCGTACGCCTCGAGCAGCTCGTCGATGAGCCCGTCCGGCGCTGATGCACCCACGAGTTGCCAGGTTCTTCGCCAACGAGACTGAAGATCCACGGTAGCCTTGTCCGCCTAACGACCTGCCGATACCTGCGGCCGCCGCAGGCGGACGTCAGGTGCAAAAACTTGTTCGGCCGGTCACTCCGCGTGACTTGCGGCGTCGAGGGCGAGGTACGTGATGAGACCGGCGGCTGCAACCAGTACGAGTGCGACGAGGATGGCCATATCTACAGATCCTCCAATTTGGCGCCCTCCTTGCGAAGGCCGTTGCTGCCTGACTTCTCGTGTCGAGCCACACCCGGATCGTGCTCAGCGTAGTAAGCGATTGCCGCTTCGTATTCCGCCAGCGCCTCCGGGTGGAACTCATAGTTCATTCCTCGAGCGCGCTTCGCGCTTTTCGCAGAGCTTCCTCACCGGGAATGGGCTTCACCTGGCCGCTGCGAACCTGATCGCGGCGTCGCATTGCCTCGCTCACCCAAAGTTGCTCGACGTGGCCGAGATCGCTCGCGTCCAGACTCTCCACCAAGAGATCCGCCAGCTGCGCGCGGGATTCTCCAGACAGCTTCAGAGCCTGCTCGGCCAGACGCTCTACCCTTGTCGCCATACGTTGAAAATACGGGGTTCGACGCTGGGCCTCAAGCTGCTTCTGTAGCCCCAACGCCCTAACCGGTCAATTGCGGCAGCCGCAGACGGGCGTCGGGTGACCGGCGTGTTCGACCTATCCGTGAGAGCCACCCTCTCGGGACCAGTACTACTTGGAGTCATCAAGGCTTCCCCAGGTCGCAATACCTGTCGCTTTGTCGACCATGATCGGATTCGGATCCAAGTCGCCCGCGTAGCCCACCTTCGCACGAAACAACCAGTCATCACCGTCGTCGGTCGGAACCCCTTCGACATAGCCGCAACCTTCGACGCTATCGAATAGCTTCTCGGCTTGGGCGAGCGCATCAGCAGCCGAAATCCGGCGGCCCTTCTCCAAACCCGGAAACGCCAGCAGCGAACTCGCGAGCACAATCGCGGGGAGGATCAAGCTCATCGCTGTAGGTCTAACGTCTCTGCCGGTCACCTGCGGCCGCTTGCGGCCGTCAGGTGCACCGGCTTGATACTCATCCAGGCCTCCTCCTCGCCGGAGCGGCGAGATAGGTTCGTCGCACACCAATACAACTGGCCCCTCACCACAGGGGCAAGGAGGAGACCGGATGAGATTCTACACAAAGCAACACGGATACTACTGCAGGATCGATCTGCATGCCAGGCAGATGTACACCTGCATCCTCGGCGCCGACGGTGAGGTCGTCTACCACCGCAACGGCCCCACCACGCCCGAGCACTTCCTGCGCGTCATCGCCCCCTACCGTAACGATGTCGTCGTCGCCGTCGAATGCATGTTCACCTGGTACTGGCTGGCCGATCTGTGCGCCCGCGAGGGCATCCCCTTCGTGCTCGGCCACGCCCTCTACATGAAGGCGATCCACGGAGGTAAGGCCAAGAACGACCGCATCGACGCTCACAAGATCGCCGCGCTACTGCGCGGCGGACTAATCCCAATGGCCCACGTCTATCCACCCGAGATGCGCGCCACCCGTGATCTGCTCCGCCGCCGCTGCCACTTCACCCAGAAGCGAGCCGAGCTGCTCGCTCACATCCAAAACACCGCCAGCCAGTACAACCTCGCTCCGCTCGGCCGCAAGATCGCCTACAAGGGCAATCGCGGCGGCGTCGCCGAACACTTCGCCGACCCGCAGGTGCGAAAGAGCATTGATGCCGACCTCGAGCTCATCGATCACTACGACCGGCTGCTGGGCGACATCGAGCTTCACATCATGCGCACCGCAAAGGTACACGACCCCGACACCCTCCACCGGCTGCGCTCGGTACCCGGGATCGGCAAGATCCTCGCCCTGGTCATCCTCTACGAAGTCGGCAACATCGATCGTTTTCCGCGCGTGCAGCAGTTCACTTCGTACTGCCGACTGGTGAAGGCCGCCAAGGAGTCCGCCGGTAAGCGCTATGGCAGCTCGGGCACGAAAATCGGCAATGCCCACCTCAAGTGGGCCTTCTCCGAGGCGGCCGTGCTCTTCCTGCGACGCAACGAGGAAGGACAAGCTCTACACGCCCGCCTGGTGCGCAAGCACGGCAAGGCCAAGGCACTCACCGTCCTCGCCCTGCGGAGAGAGCGGCAGCCGGCGCGGCCCATGAGAGCCAAGGCGGCGGGTGCCGCTCGTCGGCCCGCGGCTCCCAGCACCGTGGCCGTACTCCTGCGCCTATTGACTAACGGAGCCCTGATAAGTGTTCGGCTGCTTGGTTCGATTTCGCCCGCTCATACAGAGTCTCTGGCGCGATGTCGGCTCCATTGGGCCACACCAGCGTCCCGCCTTCGATAAAGAACCGCTCAAAGTACGCGGGGTCTTTCAATGGCTCGAAGACGGGACCAGTCAGCCAACCTGAGAAGTCGACATCTCTCTCGACTCCATCGCTAAACGAAACGCGGATCGTGTGATTCGCCAGGTAAGTCGCACCGACGACGACTGGAATTGTCTTCATCGCTTTCACCTCAATCCAAAGGTTCGATTCTTTCCAGTGGCTCGCCCATTTGGGCTCGTTCCCAGTTCGACGCGAGATCTGCTTGATGCACGGTTGCCCATTCCCCGATCAACCGAACCGCTGTCCGCGAACGGAGCTTGCCCGCCAGAATCTTGCCGTCGAAAGTGAACGTCGCTTGCTCGCCTTGGTATTCGGCGTGGAAGTGCGGAACACCATGCTCCTGATAGTACATCCGGATCAAAATCCCGAAGAAGGTCGAAACAACCGGCATCTAGAGAGTTTACTCGATCGTGGCCGGACAGCCTAACGTCTCTGCCGGTCAGCCGCGCCGCGAAGCGGCGTCGGCCTGCACCGGCTAGTTAGGCATACACCAACCGACCTTTCGGTTGAGGAATGGGACGCCCGAGTTCTCGGGCTGTGTCGATCCACTCCCCGATCACCGTCTCCGCGTTGGCGACTGCTTCGGCATACGTGCGGCCATCAGCAGCACATCCCGGAAGTTCCGGAACCTCAACGACGAAAGCGTCATCCTCGTCGCTCCAGTAGATGATCATCTCATAGCGTGGTTCCGCGGCCTCATTCGCCATCGCTCTCTCCGGTCACTCGGTATCGGACCATCACGCCTCGAACCTGTCGCACCTAGTAGGCCTTGGCGTGCCGGCCGCGCGGTTGAAGGTTGAGGATCTCTTCAACGCCGTCCTTCGTGAAAATGTGGTGACCCCCTTTGATCCGCTCGGCAAACCCTAGCCGTCGCAACAGGTTCCGGAGCTCCGCGAAAGGGATCGTCGCATCCGATCTTCCACTCAGTACCCGTGCGAGAATCTCGCTGGCCTTTGCCATCCCCGCATCGTACCCAAGGCATCACAGAATGCCTAACGTCCTGCCGGTCACCTGCGGCCGCCGCAGGCGGACGTCAGGTGCAACGGCGTGTTAGCCGGTCGGCGCATCATTGGTTTCGATCCAGATAGCGAACATGACACCGAACCCGATGACCGCCCCCGCAGCAACAGCCTCCCCGACGGCTCGCACGTCCAC
>JAUIGL010000053.1 GCA_030430165.1 bacterium
AACGGGAAGATCCAACCGGATGGTCCGGTGGCGACACCGATGGTCGTGTCGGCCGGCACGCGTTCTTCCAACTGACGAAGGATCCCTTCGTTCATCGGATGAGTGATCGTCGCGAGTCCGATTCGATCGTAGCTCCACCAAGGCCGGTCGGCGAGAAATGGCCGGTTCTCGTTCGCCGTGACGACGGTCCAGCACTGCAGCACGGCGAGCGCCGCCGCTGTCATCGCGACCACTCTTCGCGTCCCCCTCTCGCCGTAGAGCACGCTCGCCAGCGGCGCCAACAGCGCGAAGGACGCCGCGTTGTAGCGACAGAAAAAGTAGTGGAAACCGGCGAAGACACAGAGAGAAACGCAGAATGAGGCGAACATCGTCGCCAAGGCGAGCGTCAATCCGCGCGAGGCCCAGCGTGGTCCGATCAGCACGACCAGCAACGGAAGCAGCGCCAGTAACGGACCGAGTAGTCCCATGTTGACGCGATCGGGATGCACGAGCTGCACGTACATGATCTCGGGCCGGAAAATGCGGCCGAAGCGCGCGTAATCTTCCATCAGGTACCGGTCGCTGAGCAGGGTTTCGGCGAAGTCACCGAAAACGAAACGGCCAGTCCGATACTTGAACAGGTCGACCCGGCGCCGGATCGGCGCCGGGATTCCGGATGTGTCGAACAGCTGGTAGGTGTTGCGCACTCCGTTGATCAGCAACGGACGCAAAACCTCGATCGGCCCGGGCCGATACTCTCTCCGCGCCGCATCGATGGCGCCGTGGTGGTACCAACCCTGAGCGTAGACGAACACCCCGCCGAGCAGCAGCGTACCGGCCGCTGCCGACGCGGAGAGAACGAGCGGTTTTCGATCGCCGCGGACGGCGCCCCGGGCTACCAGGACCAAAGCCACGACCAGGGCGCCAGGCAGCATGATCAGCGCGGTGAATTTCGAACCGATCGCCAAGCCGATCGCGCACGACGCCAGCAGCAGCGTCGTCGGACCGCCGTGGCGCAGGTAGTCGACCGAGAAAACGCAGGCCGCAACCACCAACGCGGCGGTGATCAGATCGATCTGGCAGCTGCTCGATTCGAGGATCACGATCGGCGCGCTCGCCCACACCAAGCCGGCGAAGACCCCCGCGCGCTGCGACGCGCCGAGCTGGCGCGCCAGACAGTACACTCCCAGGGATGCGACGCAGGCAGACAGCCACTGGACTAGCTGGACCAGCACGTCGCTTCGTGTCAGCAAGACCGTCCAGGCGAACAACAGGGAGGCGTTGGGAGGATAGAGCGTCTGACGCGGGTTGTTGGTGGGAAAGAACTGCAGCGACTCGTGCTGGATCCAGAATCCGACGCGCCCGAGATAGTAGGTCATCGCATCCTGAATGCTCGGCGGCGCGATCGCCGCGAGCGCCAGGGTCAACACGTAGGCGGCGGCCACGGCGATCAGGAACGCGCGCAGCCAGCCGGGGAACGCGCCAACACTGGAAACGAAGTCGAGGATCGAGCGCGCCCAGGAGCCGATGCACCGCCCGACCTTCGCGGTTCCGCGCAGGGTAGCGACCGCCAAGGTGACGATCGCCAAATGGGCAGCAACGACCGGCGCCAGGGTCATCTGGCCGAGCAACCCGACCACGGTCATGACACCCACTACCTGGGCAACGCAAAGAACGAACAGCCCGACCGCCGCCCGCGCCAAGCCGGGCCGGATCCCCCCGCACGCGACCAAGATCGACGTCGCCAGGACGCAAGCGATCGATGAGACCAGGGCCAGCACCCGAGACCCCGACTACCCGCCCTGCCGCGGTAGATCGGCCGCGCTCCTGGGCGATGTGACCGCGCACCGCCTCCGCCAGGACGCAGATCGGTACGTCGGCGCAACCCGGGCGGAGACGAAACAAGCCACCAAAGCCCCGCCGCACTCCGGCTAACGGCCTCTCGTCAGGCGCTTGCTGCGGTGCTGCTCTCGCGGCGCTTGCGCATCGTGCTGAAGAACTCGCCGGCCTCGCGCAGCAGCCGCTTGCGCTCGTCCTTGCTCTTCACCATCTTCTTCACCGACTTGAAGATGTAGGTCGGCCGGAAGTAGTAGGCACGGTAGAAGCGCTCGACGGCGTCGAAGATCTCCTCCGAGCTCAGGTTGGGGTAGCTCACCGTGCAGCGCTGGTAGCCCGCCTCGTCGTTGTAGACGGAGTTCACCAGAAAGCCCTCGTCCTCGACGTAGCGGAAGAACTCGGTGCCGGGATACGGCGACGCCAGCGACACCTGCAGGGTTTCGGGGTTCATTTCGCGCGCGAAGCGGATCGACTCATCGATCGTTTCCATGGTCTCGCCGGGAAGGCCGACGATGAAGGTACCGTGGATCAAGATCCCGATGTCGTGGCAGTCCTGGGTGAAGCGGCGCGCTCGCGCCGTGCTGACGCCCTTCTTGATGTTCTTGAGGACCGTATCGCTGCCCGACTCGTAACCGATGACGAAGAGCCGCAGACCGCCGTCCTTCAGGATCTTGAGCGTGTCGCGGTCGACGTTCGCCCGCGAGTTGGTCGACCAGCACAAGCCGAGCGGCTTCATCAGCTCGCCGATCTTGCGGGCCCGCGGCGGATCGGCGGTGAAGGTATCGTCGTCGAAGAAGATCTCCTTCATCTCCGGAAACAGCCGAGGCATCTCGCGCACTTCCTCGATCACGTTCTCGGGGCTGCGCACCCGGTAGCTGTGCCCGGTGGTCACCTGCGGCCACAGGCAAAAGGTGCAACGCGCCGGGCATCCGCGCCCGGTGTAGAGCGACACGTACGGGTACTGACAATAGGGACTGTTGTACTTCAGATAGTCGAGGTCGCGATCGTAGATCTGGGTGACGAAGGGGAGGCTGTCGAGATCGGCGCCGTTGAGCACCGGCCGATCGGGATTGTGGTGGATCGTGCCGTTCTTGCGGTAGCTGATCCCGGTGACGTCAGAAAGGTCGCGCCCTTCCCAGACCTCCTTGACGGCGTAGTCCATTTCCTTGCGACAGACGAAGTCGATCGCTTCGCCCGCTTGCAGCGCCTGCTCCGGCTCGGCAGTGACGTGCCCGCCGGCAAAGCCTACGACCACCTTCGGATTGATGTCCTTCATCATCTGAGCGGTGCGGCAATCGAGGCGGAACGAAGGAGTGCTGGTGTGGAGAACGACCAGATCGTAGTCCGCCGCCATCGCCGCAACCGTCTTCTGGTCGAGCGACTCGGGCGGCGCATCCACCACCTTGCTGTCCGGAATCATTCCGGCCGGGTAACACAGCCAGGTAGGATACCAGAACGACCAGACCTCGCGCGTGGCCTGGTAGCGCGAGCCCGCGCCCCCGTCGAAGTCGTCGTAGGACGGCGGATTCAGAAACAGTGTTCGCATTCAGCACCCCTCAATGCTTGGCTGCCGACCCTAGCGACGCTCTGTGGATAAGGCAAGGTGTCCCGGCCCGCCCCGCGACCCCTGGAACCGCACACCCGGCACCTGTATATGCGCCCAATGCACGAACGCGAAATCCAGCGTGTCTTCGACGAATCGGGAAGGGTCCGGGAGCGATTCGCCAAGCGCCACAAGAAAGCGCTTTCCGCCGTAATCGACCTTTGCTGCGAGGCACTGGCCGAGGGCCACTGTCTGTTCTTCTTCGGCAACGGCGGCAGCGCGGCGGACGCCCAGCACCTCGCCGCCGAGTTCGTCAACCGCTACAAGTTGCCGCGCTCACCGCTGCCCGCGCTGGCGCTCACCACCGACTCCTCGGCGCTGACCAGCATCGCCAACGATTTCGGGTACCAACAGGTGTTCTCGAAGCAGATCGAGGCGCTGGCGCGGCCCGGCGACGTCGCCTTTGCGATCTCGACCAGCGGCAACGCGACCAACGTCCTGCGCGCCGTGCGCGCCTGCCGCAAGCGCGGCGTGACCACCGTCGGCATGACCGGAGGCACCGGTGGCAAGCTCGCCCCCCTGGTCGACCACCTTCTCTGCGTCGATGCCAGCCGCGACACCGCGCGCATCCAGGAAACGCACATCCTCATCGGGCACACGCTGTGCGAGCTGGTCGAAAACCAACTCGAACGCAAACGCACGCAGAAGTAGCCACTTCCAATGGCTGGAAAGACGCGCAAGACGCCTAGCCTCGACCTGCAACGGGTGCGCACCTACCCGTTGCGCGGTCGGTCGAGCAAGGTCGCCGCGACGGCACTCGGTGCGATCCCGCGTCCCGGCATGCGCCTGCGCGACTTCCTCGGAGGGTTGCCGCAGATCCTCGCGGCGGCGGATCTGACCGAGATCGCGGCGACGATCGCCGGCCGACACCGACGCGGCAAGACGATCATCCTCGGCATGGGCGCGCACCCGATCAAGGTCGGTCTCAGTCCGCTCATCATCGAGTTGATGGAGCGCGGCATCATCAACGGCGTCGCCATGAACGGCGCCTGCATCGTCCACGACTTCGAGCTCGCCTACCACGGCGCGACATCCGAAGACGTAGCCGCTGCCCTCGACTCGGGCGACTTCGGCATGGCGCGCGAGACCGGCGAGTTCCTCAACGGCGCGATCAACGCTGCCAGCGAACCAGGCCTTGGGGCTTCCGTCGGACGCGCCATCCTCGACGCCAAGCTGCCGCACACGCGTCTCAGCATTCTCGCCGCCGGCGCCCGCCTCGGCATACCGACGACGGTCCACGTCGCGATCGGCACCGACATCATCCACATGCACCCGAGCGCCGACGGCGCCGCCATCGGAGCCGCCAGCCTCGCCGATTTCCACGCTCTCGCCGGCCTGGTGCAAACGATGCACCTCGGCGTATTCCTCAACCTCGGATCGGCGGTCATCATCCCCGAAGTGTTCCTCAAAGCACTCAACCTCGCGCGCAACGTCGGCAAGCGCGTCGACAAGCTGACCACCATCGACATGGACTTCATGCGCCACTATCGCCCGGGGGTGAACGTCGTGCAGCGGCCCACTCAGACCGGCGGCAAAGGGTTCCGCCTGACCGGCCACCATGAAATCATGTTTCCGCTGCTGTGCGCGGCAGTGCTCGAGGAGCTGGCGGGCGGCGCGCGGCCGAAAGCACGCCAGAAGACGAAGAAGAAGTCGTAACGATGCGCGTCGGCCGCTACGACAACCCGCACGCCTGCGTTTCGTTTTCGCACATCGACAGCGCCGTCGTCCGCGAGCCGGTCGCGCTGACCGCCACCGACGGTGGAATCAGCACGGCGATCCTGTATCAACCGCCGGGCGCGCGCACGGTCGTCTGCTTCATGCACCCGCAAGCGGACATGAGCCGGCACTACGCGATCCCCGGACTGGTCGATGCCGGGTTCGCCGCGTTCGGACAGAACAGCCGCTGCCTGAACAACGACACACACTGCGTCCACGAGCTGTTGCTGCTCGACGTCGCCGCCGGGCAGCGGTTCCTGCGCCGGCGCGGCTTCGATCGGATCGTGCTCGTCGGCAACAGCGGCGGCGGTTCGTTGTTCAGCCTCTACCAGGCCGAAGCGTGCTCGGCCGATCGTCTGCAACACACCCCCGCGGGCGACCCGATCGATCTCGGCGCGCAGGAGATGCCGCCGGCGGACGGGCTCGTGCTGCTCGCCGCGCACCTCGGCGAGGGCAAGATCCTGGCGCGGATGATCGACCCGTCGGTGACCGACGAGAACGACCCGACCTCGTGCGACCCCGAGCTCGACCCATACGACCGCGCCAACGGCTACCGTCCGCCACCCGACTCGAGCCACTATTCCGCGGAGTTCGTCGAGCGCTACCGCGCCGCCCAGGACCAGCGGGTGCGTCGGATCGACGAGATCGCGCGCTCTCACATCGAGCTGCGCAACCAGGCGCGCGAGGAGCTGCGCAGCGGATTGGTACAGGGCAGAGACGCACCTGACCACACCGCCTGGGCGCGCCGCGCGGTCGCGCATCCGCCGATGGTCGTGCACCGGACCGAAGCCGACCTGCGTTCGCTCGACCTCTCACTCGACCCTTCGCAGCGCGACGCGGGCACCCTGTTCTCCTACCGCCCCGACCTCACCAATTACATGGAGCTCGGCTTCGCTCGCGTCACCACGCCCAAGGCCTGGCTCAGCACATGGTCGGCGTTCGCCTCGAACGCCAGCCTCGAACGGAACGCGCCGAAGATCGACGCGCCGGCGCTGGTCGTCGGCTACGACGGCGACAATGCAATCTTTCCCAGCGACAACCAGCGGGCCCTGCAGCTCCTCGGATCGCCGGACAAGCAGCTGATCACCGTGCCCGGCGATCACTACGGCTTCGGCATCGGCACCCAGGAGCGAAGCGGAGCACCGCGTGCAGTCGGTGCAATCGCCGACTGGTTGCGCGATCGGTTCCCCGATCCGCGCTGACACGAGAACACCGGAGGACCCAGGAACATGCCGAAAGCCGACCAAGTTCGCGCTCTGGCTGCCGAAGACCGCCCGTTGGTCATGGGCGGCGTCTACGACGGCCTGACCACGCGCCTCGCCGACCGGGCGGGCTTCGAGATCTTGTTTGCCGGCGGATTCAGCGTCGCCGCAACCCTGCTCGGCGAGCCCGACTTCGGCTACCTGACCCAATCCGAGATGGCGGCCGCCGCGCAACGCATGTGCCGGCTCACCGAGAAACCGATCCTGATCGACGCCGACACCGGCTACGGCAACGCGCTCAGCACCCTGCGCACGGTCGAGCTGTGGCACAGCGCCGGCGCCGCCGGGCTGTTCCTCGAGGACCAGGTTTGGCCCAAGCGTTGCGGCCACATGCGCGGAAAAGCCGTCGTCGAACGCGACGACTGGCTGCGCAAGTTGCGCGCGGTTCTATCGTCACGCCCGGCGCGCGACCTGTACCTCGTCGCTCGCACCGATGCCCGGGCGGTTCTCGGTCTCGAGGAGGCGATCGAACGCGGCAAGGCGGCGCGCGATCTCGGCGCCGACGCGGTCTTCGTCGAGGCGCCGGAGTCGATCGCCGAGCTCGAAGCGATCGCCACGGCGATCCCCGGCCCCAAGGTGGCAAACATGGTCGAGGGCGGGCGCACTCCCCTGCTCGGCCCCGACGAGCTCCACGACCTCGGCTTCGACCTGATCGTCCACCCGCTCACCGCCCTCCTCGCCGGCAGCAGGGCGATCGCCGACGCCTACGCGACCCTGCGCCAGGCCGGGACCACCAAGAGCATCGCCGAATCCTTTCTGACCTTCGACCAGTTCAACGAAGTCATCGATCTCGAGCGCCACTACGCACTCGATTCCGAGCTCGGCGACAGCTGATCCCCCGATTTCCCATTCGCGAGTAAATCCGCTAGGGTCCCCGGCGTCGGAGGGATTGAAACGATGATCAAGCAAACAGCAGCGTTCCTGATTGCACTCGCCGCGGCCATGCCCGCCTTCGCCGGTCACCTCGACCAGGCGGCGGTGATGGGCGTACCGGTGATCGGTGAGATCGGCTTGGTCGGCTTTGCCATCGGCGCCGGACTGGTCGGCGGTTGGGGCATCCGCAAGTTCCGGAAGTAGTCCGCTTCACCCCCGACCAGCGCCGATCGCGGCATGACGCCGGAGGAGCTGGTCCCGCACATCGCGCGCGCCTACCTGTCGGTCCTCGCGGTAGGCTTTTTCGTACTCATCCTCGCCGAGGCCGCGGCGCCGCTCGTCGAACCTGCTGACCAGCGCCAGCAGCTCGTGCACATCGGTCGCAACTTCGGCATCTGGCTGGCCACCCTTCTGATCGGCGATGTCGTCTTCGGCAATTGGATCCTCGGCTTCTCGACGCGCTTGTTCGACCCGATGCCGGGCCTGCTTCACGGCGTCGCCATGCCGTTCCCGGTCCTGGTCATCGTCGGCATCCTGGCGGCCGACCTGGGCGAATACGTGTTTCACCGCCTCGCCCACCGCTACCGGCTTCTATGGCTCGTTCACGCGGTGCACCACTCGGACGACCAGGTCGACGTGTCCACCGGCCTGCGCTTCCATCCCGGCGAGACCGTGTTCAACCTCTCGTGGAAGCTCGGCCTCTTCTGGGCACTCGGCCTACCCTTGTGGCTGGTCGCGGCGCGCGGCCTGCTGATGGCCCCGTTCGCTCTGGCGCAACACGCCAACGTTCGAGTTCCCCATCGACTGGACCGCGCACTGCAGTCGATCTTCGTAACTCCGGCGATGCACCGCGTGCACCACTCACCCAGAGCGGAAGAGAACAACACCAACTTCGGCGAGATCTTCTCCCTGTGGGATCGGCTCGGCGGCACCTATCGCGCCTCCACTGCCAACCGCGAACCCAAATACGGTCTCGCCCGACTGAGCGGTGAGCGATGGCAGACGGTGCGCGGCATGCTGGCGACACCCGTCACCGCACGCAGCTTCCCCAGCCTCTAATCCTCAGCCGCCCGCTCCAATTCAATCCGCTTTTCCTGAGACCAACAACAACGCCTGCCCGGGTGGCAAGAGGCCGCCGAATACTTCGTCCGTACCGACGCCGGCGCTGGCAACCTCGATCCGCCATTGCCCTTCGAACTCGACGCGGGCCGCCTCCTCGGAGAAGTTGACCAGGACCAGCCTCTCATCATCGCCGCAACGACGGCGAAAGGCGAACACTGCTGCGCCGGCGTCGATCGTTTCGATCGTGCCGGAACGCAGCGCCGGCGAGCCGCGGCGTGCCGCGAGCAAGCAGCGGTACAGATGGAGGATCGAGCTCGGGTCCCGCCGCTGCGCCGCAACGTTGCGCGTCGCCGGCTCGGGCGGCCAAGGCAACCAGGGAGATTCGCCGGCCCAGCCGTGGCCCTCCTGCGCGTCCCAGGGCAACGGTGCGCGACACCCGTCGCGACCCCCCGGATCGACGCGGCTAGCCTCGGAGACGACCGCGTCCTCGAGGCCCAGTTCCTCGCCGGCGTATACGAAAGGCGTCCCGCGCAGAGTCAGCAGCAGCAGCGCCGCCGCCCGCGCCCGCCCTTCGTCGCCACCGTAGCGTGTTCGGTGGCGGGGCTGATCGTGGTTCGACAACACCCAGGTCGGCCACGCGTCGCGCCGGCCGAGCACGGACTCGATCTCGTCGATGCAGCCACGCCATCGGTCGGCCTCCCAGGGAAGGTACAGGGGCACGAAGTTGAAGCTCAGGTGAAGCTCGTCGCGATTCCCATAGTACGATGCGACCTGCTCGGTGGTGAGCAGGAAGACCTCGCCCACCATCACCCGATCGCCCGGGTACTCGTCGAGAAGCGCGCGCAGACCGCGCAAGTGCTCGTGCGTGCGCGGATCGTCGTTGAGTGCGCAATACGGAATCGCGGCGACGTCCGCCGCGACATCGGCGAGCGCCGGGTCTTTGCCGATACAGTGGATGACGTCCATGCGAAACCCGTCGACCCCGCGATCGAGCCAGAAACGCAACGTGTCGCGCATCGCCGCAACGACATCGGGATTGGCCCAGTTGAGATCGGGCTGTTCGCTGAGAAAGAGGTGCAAGTACCACTGGCCCGTTTTCTCGTCGTACGTCCACGCCGGCGACTCGCTGAAAGCCGCGCGCCAGTTGTTGGGCGGCCGCTCCGGCGAGCCGTCGCGCCATACGTACCAGTCG
Organism: bacterium; assembly: GCA_030430165.1. GTDB lineage: Bacteria > Desulfobacterota > Binatia > HRBIN30 > CADEER01 > CADEER01. The sequence continues at coordinate 9,524 of JAUIGL010000053.1, forward strand.
CGGCGCGGCGACTCGCGCGACGCTCGCGCCTCGACGAACCACGGGTGCTGGTCGCTGGTGTGGTTCGGTACCCAATCGATCAACACCCGGAGGCCTCGCCGATGCGCCTCTTCGAGCAAACGGTCGAAATCGGAAAGCGTCCCAAACAGCGGATCGACGTCACAGTAGTCGGAGACGTCGTAGCCGTAGTCCTTCATCGGCGACCGGAAGAACGGCGAAATCCAGATCGCATCGACACCGAGCCAAGCGAGATGGTCTAGATGGCGCCGGATACCTTCGAGGTCACCGACGCCGTTGCCGCTCGTATCGCAGAAGCTACGCGGATAGATCTGATAGACGACCGCCGACTTCCACCAAGGCTCAGGCACGGATCACTCCATCCGGGGAAGCCGGATTCGCGCCCAGACCGGCAGATGATCCGACAGCGGATTGCAGAGCTCCATGTCGCAAAGCCCCGCCTCGACGACCGTCAGGTCGCCCTGCAAGAAGAGGAAATCGATCGCCAAACCGAGGGGCGTTGTCACCCTCTCGTCCGGCGCCAGCGCCGCATGGGCATCGGCGTAGCCACTGGTCAGGAACGCTTGCGTCGGACGGTCGGTCGCTCGGCCAGTGCGAATATCGGAGATCGCGCCGTAAGAGTTGAGGTCACCGCCGACCACGACCGGATGCGGACTGGCGAGGCCGTCGGCGGCAACCTCTTCGGCTTGGGCATCGCGAATCTCGAGTGTCGAGAGGTCCGATTCGAAGTGCACTACGTAGAACGACACCAGACGGTCGCCGATCAGGGCATCAGCCGCAACTGCGATCCGGCCACCCAAGCGCGGCTCGTCCGGATCTGGGATCCCCGGCGGCGTGTACCAGCTTCGGTTTGCCGCGTGGCGGATCGCGCGCACGTTGCCCAGCGGATACCTCGATACGATCGCGTTGCCGTGCTCGCACAGCGGCGGATCGTACGGACCGTCGAAGCCGCGCTGATTCGGCAACTCGACGAACTCGGTACCGTACACGTAATAGAAGCCGAGGGCCCGAGCGAAGTCGCGAGCGATGTTGCGAAAATCGGTGCGCCGGCACCCGCGGTCGGCCTCGCTGAGCAGCAGGATGTCCGGCAACGGGGCAAACGCTTCGCGCTGGAGGAGCTCGATCTGCCGATCGACTTCGAATCCGCGCAGGATGTTCCAGGCCACGACGACGATCTCGCCGTCCGTCGACGACGAACCACCCGCGAATCGACCACCCTCGACTCGACAGTCAATGAACGTGGTGTCGGCCGCCCGATCGGGGTCGTCGGCCTCGACACAGAGGCGTTCACTGCGCGCGTCCGGCTCGCGATCGTCCCATGCGAACTCCTCGAACCCTGGAACCGAGGTCGACGAGTCGTCGTCTCCACACCCGCCCGGAGCGACCAGAAGGACCAGCAGCACTACCCATCGACTGCGGACTCGCACACGCATCGACGCAGCTCTAGCAGCCCGGCTCGGCAAAGTCTCCCCGCAAACCGGCAAGAACACGTCTCGCACGCCGCCAGCGGCTGCAGTGGCAACCCAACCCCAATGGCATGATGGTCGCAGAATGCGCTAAGCAGATAGCTGGAAGATGACATCCGAGCCGCAAGCACCGTCGAGTCCGACCGCCGTCGATCCGTTCACCGGTGAGAACCCCCCGGAAGTGGCCGACGTGCGCTCCGGCGAGGACCTCGACTGGCAGCGCATCGAGAGCCACCTGCGCGCCAATCTCCCCGCGGACCTCGACCTCGGCGGCGCCTTCGAGGTGATGCAGTTCCCCAACGGAGCTGCCAATCTCACCTATCTAGTTCGCTTCGGCGAGCTCGAGCTGGTGCTGCGACGACCGCCGTTCGGCACGCTGGCTCCGGGCGCGCACGACATGAAGCGCGAGTTCAAGGTGCTGTCGCAGCTCTGGCGTTCCTTCGACCGCGCGCCACGGGCCTACCTCTTCTGCGACGACGACACGGTTGCCGGCGCCGATTTCTTCGTCATGGAGCGACGGCGCGGCGAAGTGATCCGCGGCGTGATCCCGGAAGCGATGCGCCGACTGCCGAACGTGGGCAAGCGCATCGGCACGGCGCTGGTCGAGGCGATCGCCGAGTTTCACCTGCTCGATCCCGAGGCCTGCGGGCTCGCCGATCTCGGGCGCCCGGACGGATTCGTCCAGCGCCAGGTTGCCGGCTGGAAAAAACGCTGGGACCTGGTCGCCGACCCGGACCACGACGAGGCGATGCAGGCCGCCTACGCGCTGCTCGACAGGGCCATCCCGGCACCGCAGCGGGTTTCCTTCGTGCACAACGACCTCAAGCTCGACAACTGCATGTTCGACCCGGCCGATCCGGACCGGGTCACTGCCTTCTTCGATTGGGACATGACGACGCTCGGCGACCCCCTGGTCGACCTCGGCACCCTGCTCAACTACTGGCCCGACCCGAGCGACGGCGCGAGCTCACGCGCCGCCCATCCGGGCATGGAGCGCATGGGCCTGCCGCCCCGCGCCGAGGTCGTCGAGATTTACGCCAATCGCACTGGCTTCGACGTCGCCAGCGCCGACTGGTACGAGGCCTTCGCGCTGTGGAAGACGGCAACCGTCCTCGAGCAGCTCCACTTTCGCTGGAAGATGGGCGACAGCACGGATCCGCGGATGGAAGTGATCGCATTCCGCGTGCCCGAGTTGGCGCGTGCCGCCATCTCTCTGCTGGAACGGCTCGGCTGAGCCGGGCGCCCGGCAGCACTTCGAGACCAATGGGCCTGGAGATCGATCGCGACCACTTCGAGGACGCCGACTACGCCGCGTTCGACGGCAAGGTTCGCCGCGGCCTCGCCGCGCTGCAGCAGCTGCTCGAGCGACCCGGCTTCGGCACGGGACCGGCCTCGATCGGCGCCGAAGTCGAATTCTCCCTGGTCGACGAGGCATGCGCGCCTTGCTTGATCAGCCGCAAGGTGATGAACGCGGCGCTCGAGCCGCGCCTGGCCTTCGAGCTCGACCGATTCAATCTCGAGTACAACGCCGACCCGCGCGCGCTCGCCGCCGGATGCTTCGATACTCTCGGCGCCGAGCTCGACGCCGCGATGGGCAAGGTCGACGCCATCGCTCGCAACCACGGCGGTCGCGTCGCGCTGGTCGGGATCCTGCCGACGCTCCGCGAGGAGGATCTGCAGGCCTCGGCGATGACGCAGACACCGCGCTACCGCGCCCTTTCGGCGGGACTGAAGCGCCTGCGCTCGGCCGCGTTTCACATCGACATCGAAGGCGACGAGCGGCTCGAGCTCGACTGTGACGACGTCACCATGGAAGGCGCCAACACTTCGCTGCAGCTCCACCTACGGGTGCCGCCGGGAGAGTTCGCCGACATCTTCAACGCCGCTCAGCTCGCCACCGCGCCGGTTCTGGCCGCCGGGGCCAACTCGCCGATCTTTCTCTCGCGCCTGCTTTGGCGCGAGACCCGCGTCGCATTGTTCGGCCGCGCCGTCGACTACCGCATGGAAGGGCACGGCTGGCGGCCGGCGCGCGTCTCCTTCGGCCACGGATGGGTGCGCCACGGCGCCTTCGAGCTGTTCAGCGAGAGCGCGATGCTACACAGCCCAATCCTGCCGATGACGAGCGACGAAGACCCGCTGGCGGTCGTCGCCGCCGGCGGAGTGCCGGATCTCGGCGAGCTCAAGCTCCACCACGGAACGGTTTGGAGTTGGAACCGCGCCGTCTACGACAACGCCGACGGCGGTCACCTGCGCATCGAGCTACGCGCCCTGCCAACCGGCCCGACGGTGACCGACATGATGGCCAGCGCCGCTTTCCTGATCGGTCTGATCTTCGGCCTGCGCGAGAACATCCAGGAGCTGATCGCGGCGATTCCGTTTCGCCTGGTGCACGACAACTTCTACCGCGCCGCCTCGGACGGCCTCGACTCGATCCTGCTCTGGCCGGCGCCGCAAAGCCCTTCCCCAGACGCCCACCGCGCCTCCGACCTGGTGTCGCGACTGATTCCGATTGCCCAATCCGGCCTCGAGGCGAACGGCCTGACCGCGGCCGAGGCAAAGCGCTGGCTAGCAATCATCGAGGCGCGGATCGAAGCGGGAATCACCGGATCGCAGTGGCAGCGCAACGCCCTGCAAAGGCTCGAAGGGCGCCGGTCGCGCCGGCTCGCACTTCCGGAGATGTTCGCGCGCTATCTCGACAACGTCGAGCGCAGCCTTCCGGTCCACGAGTGGCCGATCGCGGGCTGACCAGCATGGGCCAGACATTGCACCACCTCCACGACCCCTCTCCGCGGGACCTCGGCGCAACGCCGGAGGAGATGCTCGAACGGTTCGGCGGGCCGACCGTGGTGCGTTGCAGCGGGCGCGATTCCTCTCGCTGTCGAGTCGTCACCACCCTGCTCCACGGGAACGAACCCTCCGGCGCCGAGGCGATCTACGAGTGGTTGCGCGAGGCGCCCGAACCGGCGGTCGACGCCGTGTTCATCTTCGCATCGGTCGAAGTCGCGTTGCACGAGCCGCGCTTCACACACCGAATGATGCCAGGGGAGCGCGATCTCAATCGATGCTTCCTCGGGCCTTTCGACGACGCCAACGGTCAGCTCGCGCAACGAATTCTAGCGGAGATCGAACGCTGCCGGCCGGAGTGCGTCATCGACAACCACAACAACACCGGTCACAACCCGCCGTACGCGATCGCTACCCGCGTCGAGCCCGACTACCTGCGCCTTGCCTCGCTCTTCGCCGAGCGATTCGTTCACAGCGATCTCCGCATCGGCTCGCTGATGGAGGCAGTGACCGAGGTCCCCTGCGTGACCATCGAGTGTGGACGGGTCGGCGATCCGCGCGCCGCGCGCACCACCCGACGCGGGATCGACCGGTTGTTCGGCTTGGCGCACTTGTCCGAGATCGGCGAGTCGACGAGCTCGCTGCAAGTCCTCGAATCGATGGTGCGCGTTCGGGCACGCAGCGGCCTGAGACTGGCTGTCGACAAGGGCAATCACCCGGAAGCGGACCTGACCATCAGCGATGACATCGACAGGCACAACTTCGAGACGCTTCCGGCGGGAACTCGGATCGGCTGGGTGCGCCCTGGAGTCGACTGGCCGGTCGAAGCGCGCGACGCTGACGGTGCCGACCGCTCCCGCGATCTGTTTTCGGTGAACCGCGGCGAGCTGCTCGCGCGACGCGACTGGATTCCGATCATGATGACCACGGATCCCCTCATCGCTCGCCAGGATTGCTTGTTCTACGTCGTGGAGCGCGGACTGACGCGCACCCCCCGAGGAGCATGACTGACCGGCAAGTGCTGGAGACGGGAAGGAACTGCTGGCGGGTCGGTCACGCGCAGCGCGCCAGCGTGCTGATCGACGTCGCCGACTACTTCGCCGCCTTCGCCGCGGTCGCGGAGGCCGCGCAACGATCGATCCGCATCATTGGCTGGGACTTCAACGGATCCGTCGTCCTGCGGCGCTCGCGCGGGACGCCGGACCGGGGCGAGACCTTGGGTGATTTCCTGCTCCGCCTGGTCGAGCGCCACCCCGATCTCGAAATCCACATCCTCGCTTGGGATTTCTCGGTCGTATACGCGCCGGAGCGGGAGTTCTTGCCGCGATACCGCATGGACTGGAGATCCCATCCACGCATTCACTTCGAATTGGACGCAAACCACAGCCTGGGTGCCTCGCACCACCAGAAGATCGTCGTCGTCGACGGCGAAATCGCGTTCGTCGGCGGCATCGACTTCGCGCCTTCGCGCTGGGACACCAGCGCGCATCGCAAGAAAGAGCCGCGCCGCGTCAATCCGAGCGGACAGTCCTACCGCCCGTTCCACGACGTGCAGATGATGGTCGACGGAGAGGCGGCAGAGATCGTTTCCCAGCTGATCGACGAGCGCTGGCGCGCGGCCACGGGCGACGACCTGCCGGCCGTCGAGAGCGAAGGAGCCGACCTCTGGCCGGCCTCGGTCGAGGTCGATCTGCACGACGTCCAAGTCGGCATCACGCGCACCCATCCAGACTACGGTGACGGAACCGATGTCCGCGAGATCGAGCAGCTCTACTTCGACTGCATCGAACGATGCGAGCGTTTCTTGTACCTGGAGAACCAGTACTTCTCCGCCCACGAGGTGGGGAAGCGACTGGCCCAGAGACTCGCGGGCGACGAAGCACCCGAGCTGATTCTGGTGTCGCGGCAGAGTTGCTCGGGATGGCTCGAAGAAGAGATCATGGGGACCTTGCGGTCGGACCTGATGCATCGGATCACTCGTGCCGATCGCTCGCAGCGCTTCGCCGCCTACCACCCGGTCAACGGCGAGACCCCAGTCGACGTGCATTCGAAACTGATGATCGTCGACGACGAGCTCCTGCGCGTCGGATCGGCCAACCTGAGCAACCGTTCGATGGGTCTGGACACCGAGTGCGACCTCGTCATCGAGGCCGGCGGCGATTCCTCCGTCCGCTCGGCGATCGCGCGGGTCCGACATCGGCTCCTGGCGGACCATTTGGGGAAGACGCCGAGCGAAGTCGAAGAGGCGATGCGCCGCAGCGGATCGATGAGGCGGGCGATCGACGACCTCAGGGGATCTGGAAAGTCCCTCGAGCCGCTCGAGCCCAATTGCGGCGAACACTGGCAACCTGTCGACGTCGAAGTCTACCGACTCGCCGATCCGGAACGGCCGATCGAAGCAGAGCTCTACTCGAGTTGGTTCGCCGAGGAGGAGGAAGAGGCCGCGCCGCGGAGAATTACCCCGGCCCTCGCATTGCTCGGCGCAGCACTCCTCGGTGCAGTCTGGATATCGGTCGACCGAGCCGGCTGGACGGGGCTCGCCGGCGTGCTGGGTCTCGTTGCACTGGCGTACACCCTGTGGCGCGCCTACGGACGCGACTGACTGGATGGCAAGGGAACGACTCAGGATCGCGACCTACAACGTACACCGCTGCATCGGCCGCGACGGGGTCTACGACGTCGGCCGAATCGCAGCGGTCCTCAGGGAGCTCGACGCCGATGCGATCGCCTTGCAGGAGGTCAGCTACCGCGCACCCCCAGGGCACGACCAGTTGCGCACCCTGGCCGACAGCGCCGGCTATGCATCGGTCTCCTTCCCGAACCACAGCGACGACCGCAGCCAGCTCGGGCTCGGTGTTCTTTCGCGAAGGCCTCTCGAGGTCGAACGCAAGCTAGACCTGTCGTACGGCAGCTACGAGTCCCGCGGCGCGTTGATCGTGCGCCTCGCGGTGGACGATTCCAACGTGACCCTGGTCAACACGCACCTCGGCCTGCGATGGCGCGAGCGGCGCCACCAAGGCCATGCCATCGCCGCGGCGCTGCGCGAGCTCGACGCCGGAGACTGCGTGCTCGCCGGGGATTTCAACGAGTGGGTGCCCGGGGCGCCGAACCTCCACGCGCTGCGGAGGCTACTCGATGCACCGCCCCCGCGCACTCCGCCGACCTTCCCCAGCGGACGTCCACTCCTGTCGACCGACCGCATCTGGCCATCCACCGCCTTCCGCGTTCAGTCGCTGCACGCCCACCGAACGACACTCAGCCGCATCGCCTCGGATCACCTCCCGCTGTCGGCCACCCTGCAGCGATGTTGCGCCGTTTGATCGATCAATCCGCTGGCAACCGAGATTCTTCCCCAGCCGTCTGCGCGGGCTCTTTGAAGACCAACGTCCGGTACGGGAAGGGGATCTCGATTCCCGCTTCATCGAGGTTGCGCTTGATGGACGCAACTACCTCTCCCCGAGAGCGGCGTACACCAAGCGGCGTTGGATCCGACCACCAAGCCACCTCGATATCGATACTGCTCGCGCCAAAGCCCTTGGGAAACACTTCGACCTCCGGCGCCGCGCTCACCGTCGGACACTCCGAAGTTGCCCGCCGGATTACCTCGACAGCCTTGTCCACATCCTCGCCGTAGGCGATCCCGACGTCGATCGAGGTGCGCCTCCGGGCGCGAGCCGTCAAAACGTTGACCGACGATTTGAACAGCATCGAGTTGGGCACGACGATCAACTCTCCAGTCGGGCGCCGAAGCGTCGTCATGCGAACCGTCGTTTCCTCGACCCGGCCCATCAGCCCTTCGCACTCGATGAAGTCGCCGGGCTCGAAAGGAAACCGCCAGAGAATCAGGACTCCGGCGAAGAAATTCTCGAAGATGTCCTTGAAGGCGAAACCGATGGCAACCGAGACCAACCCCAGTCCGCCGATGGCCTTGGCCGGCGTCAGGCCCGGAAAGATGATCAACGCGCACACCAAGAAGCCGATCGACCATATCCCGATCATCAGGAAGCGAGTGATCAGATTCTTGAGCGACCGCCGGAGCTTCCACGGCGAGAGCAGCCGATTCGAGAATCGGCGAAAGACTGCGGCGAAGATCCACGTCGCCAAGAGGACGATCAATGCCGCGGCAAGAAAGGGAAGATGCTCGAGAAAGTCCTCCCACAGCTGCGCTAGCGTGCTGCCGATCGTCGTTTTGATGTAGCCAATGTCGATCACCGAGGACATTTACGCCTCGCGCGAGCTGTCGTCGTCCGGGTCGGCGGCGCAGGCGAGATAGTGCTCGAGCACAGACCGTCGCTCCGGCAGGTAGGTTCGCTCGAGAACTTGCCTCACCCGGAGAAGCAGGTGCTTCCACACTGACGGTTCGTTGCGGGCGTGCGGCCCCAGCATCTCCAAGGCTCCGGACGCGAACTGCTCGAAGGTCGTCACCGGCATCACCAGGCGCAGGTCGCCGTCGTCCGTGCGGCGCTCCGGCGGCTCGCCCTGCCTGACGCAGAACAACTTGAGCGACGACGACAACCAGTCGATGCAGGCGATCGCCGTGAACGGGTCGTTGATGCCTGGCGAAAGGGCGCGAATCGCGATCTCGACCAGCTCGTTCGCGAGAAAGCGAACGTCCTGCAGCGCGGTCCGGATCTGCCCCAGTGAAAAGGCCCCGGCTACCGATACGACGGCATCGTCATCGGCCTGACCGGCGATCTCCGCGATCAAGTCGCCCGGGCTCACGAAATCGCCAGGCTTGCGCAGAACCCGGATGGGTTTGCCCAGATTCTCCGCACACCCGAGAAGCCCTTCCTCGTCGATGCTCTGGATGTAGCCCGAGTCGAGCGATTCGACCCGGGTCGCTGCCTCGAACATAGACTGGTCGCGCGACAGCACGGTCGTCGAAGCGCCGGGTTCGGCGGCATCCGGATAGACCCGGTCGATCTGCGCCTCCAGCTGGAGGCCGATTTCCGCCACCAGATGAGACACGTGGATGCTGCGCGGCACGTGGTGAATGAAGTAGATCAGCACCGCGATGCTGGCCCCCGCCAGGGCGAGCGCAACGACGATCGAAAGGTGGGGAACGAACTGGTCGCCGGCAACGCCATCCCCATTCGCACGGACGGTTCGCAGCACCATCAGACAATAGACGTAGGTTGCGATGAAGGTGCCGAGAGTGAGCTGATTGCCGCGGTCCGCCATGAAGTTGGTCAGGACGCGCGGTCCGAAGCTCCCCGATGCATAGACGACCGAGACGATCGTGATTGAGAAGGTGACCCCGGCAACGCCGATCATCGCAGCGGCGACGACCCCGAGCAGCTCGCGCGCGCCCTCCGGCTCGTTCCAGGAGATCAACCCCAAGCTCCGCACGGCCTCCGCACCCAGCGTCGCGTCGAGCTGGACCATGACCGCCGATAGCGCCACCGCTACCCCGGCCATCAGGCTCGGCAGGAACCAGTAGGACGACCGCAGGTAGTCCCACAGCAGGAGCAAACGGGTCTTCACTGCGCGCTCATCTGCGCAGGCGCACGGCAGCCGCGTTTTCGATCACGCGGACGGTGAACGACTCGGTGAGATAGAGCTCGACGTCGTCGCGGTCGTGCGACGCGTAGCCGATCGCGATGTCCTGACCGACCGAAAGCAAGTAGTCACCGCCGCGCGTCGATACCAGCGCCCCGCCGTCGAGAGAAGGAGCGCGGACGATTCGTCCGCCGTCGAGCTGACGCTCGAGTCGCTTGCGAATCGGGTACCCGTCCTGCTCCGCCTGGCTCACTTCCTTGAAACAGTCCGGCCCCAGGGCCAGCGCGAGGGGCCCATCGACACCCGCGCCGAGCAGAGCCTCCTGGGCTTCGGCAATCGCCTGGGGGTACTTGTTCGCCGACCCGATCCGCACCGGTTTGTGCGGCGAGGTAGCCAACACACCCTCTACGCCGAGATCCGCAGCCCCGTCGAAGATGACGCCGTCTTCGAAGCTGGCGAGCTTGTCGGCGGCTTCGGCGACCGGCCCGAGATCGGCGTCGCTGGCACCGCGATTGATCCCGTCCACTTCCATCTGGCTGAGCTCGAACGGCACCCGCACCTCGATCACCGGTGCGACCTCGCGCAAGCCAACGTGGACACCTTCAGCCGGTGGCGGATCGATCACCCGCAGCCGCCCAGTGTTGACGCCCGCGTGAGTCCAGCCGTGCGGGCCGTCGAAGTCGACCAGCTGACGCCCGGCCAAGCCTACCGCCAGAGTTTCTCGCGCCTCGTCACCGATCGCCTTCCACGCCTTCTCCGTCAACGGAGCCAGCTCGCGCCGCAGCAGACCGTCTGTCATCGGTCACCTCGCGCGCTGCCGATCCCGAGCGAGCCGTCGCCCACCGCTCCGTTCGCGGCACCGGAAGTCTCACGCTCTTCGAGTCCGGTGATCGGGCCTTCGGTGAACAGATAGGTGCGCAGCTCTTCGTCGAACTTGGCGTGCTCGCGGCGCAGCCACTCGATCACCATACACGCGTGCTCGATCTCCTCGTTCTTGTTGTGCACGAGGATCGCCCGCAAGTTCTCGTCTCCGCAAGCGTCGGCCCGCTGCTGGTACCAGTCGACCGCCTCCAGCTCCTCCATTAGCGAGACGATCGCCCGGTGCATGTTCTGCGTCTCCTCGGACAGGTTTTCTACTGCTTCGTGGAACTCCGTACTGGACATGAAACCTCCTTCAGTTTGGAAGAAAGCGATTGTGATGCCAAGGCAACACAACCAAGCGCTGCGCCGCGAAGGTTCGACGGCAGCGGGCCCCGGCCAAAAGGTTGCGTGTAAGATGTACAATCGCCCTCGCCTCGATGGCGCCCGTGAGTCCTGAAGGGCGGGTGTCCAGCGAGGGCACATTGGTTGCGATCTTGCTGTGGTCGTAAGGCATGAACCGGTCGACCACGATGCAACCTTTCGCCCATCGGCAGCCCCTTGGCGACGAGGAGGCCCAGTGAGCCGCACATCGACCCCTGCCCGCCGCACGCCCAGCCGGCAGAGCGACCAGCGAACCGACAAGCGTTCGATCCTGCTGGTCGGCCCCGATCAGGACACCGAGCTGATCGAACGACATCTCGCCGAGCTCCATGTCGAGAAACGCCGCGCGCGCGATCAAGAGTCGGCCGCGATCGCCATCGATGGCAAGACGATCGCCATGGTCGCGGTCTGCCTCGACAGGAGCTCGAAGATCGCGGAGAAGGTCAGGCGTCTAGCGCGGATCTCGGACCGCCCGATCTATGTAGTGGTCCCCGATGACGCATCGCCAGCTCGGGTTCGATCCGTCTACGCCGCCGGCGCCGCCGGCGTCGTCGACTGGCCGCGAGAGGCGCTCATCATGGCGCGCTTTCTGGCGCAGATGCTGTCGCTGCGACTCGCGCACGGACGGGCCGAGGGACCCGACACCGCATTGCGCAGGGCCGTGCGCTCACGCTTGCGGCTGCTGCACCAGCTGCGCGAGCAGCCGCGCCTGAACGTCCGCGGCGGGGTGGTGTCGGTCTCCGGCAACGTCCCCTCCCTGCCGGCGAAACAAGCCGTCGAAGCGTCGATTCTCGAAGTGCCCGGAGTGACCGGAATTGACGCCGAGAATCTCTACGTCGTTCCGGAACCGACGACCGACCGGACGATTCTCCAGGCTTGCCGCCGCGTCCTGCGCGGCACGCTCGCCAACGCGCCCCCGGGAAGCAGCGACGCGAAGCTGTCCTGCAAGGTCGACCGCGGTTGCCTGACGATCTCTGGGACGGGCATCGACCGCGCCGAGATCGACCACATTCGCGAGCTCGCTGCGAACGTCCGCGGGGTGCGCGACATCCGGTTCGAAATCACCAGCTCCGGCGAGGGCGGTCCGCCCGACCGACGACTCGCGACGCGCCTGCAGAGCATGCTGCGCGACCTTCTCGCGGAAACTCGAATCAGAGTCGCGATCTATCTGCGCACCGCAGTGCTCAGCGGTGAGGTGCGCGACCTGCGCAGCAAGCAGACAGCGGTACGCTGGGTCGAACGCACCCGAGGAATAGAACGGGTGGTCGACAAGCTGGTCGTCCGCAATTCCTGAGACCCGCCTCGAGCAGCGACAGCGAGCTACGTGCCGACGCTGCTCGACTTCTCTTCCGCCGCTTCGTAGACGTTGAGCCGATTGTAGAGCGTCTTCAGGCTGATCCCGAGCATCGCCGCCGCCCGTTTCTTGTCACCCTCGAGGGATTCGAGCGTAGCGAGAATCAACCGTCGCTCTGCATCGGCGATGGTCGCTCCAACCCGAACCTCGAGGCTGTCTTCGGCCGGGAGATTCGCGTCCACCGCGGCAACACCTCCGGAGCCGGGCAGATGCGACGGTGTAATCGTATCGTCGGCCAGAATCGCCGAGCGCTCGATCGCGTTCTTGAGCTCGCGCACGTTGCCCGGCCAAGGCAATCGACGGATCACATCGACTGCCTTGTCGCTGAGCTTCTTGGCCGTTCCCTCGCGGCGATTGACCTCGTCCAGGAAGAACTGGCTCAGCAGCGCGATGTCGTCCTCGCGGTCGCGTAGTGGAGGCAGCTCGATGGGAAAGACGTTCAGCCTGTACAACAAGTCCTCCCGCAGAACGTTCTCCGCGACAGCCTCGCGCGGATCGCGGTTGGAGGCCGCGACCACCCGAACGTCGACTGCAATCGGCGTCGTCGAGCCGACCCGTGTGACGGTTCCAGACTCCAGCACACGCAACAGCTTCACCTGGAGCTCGATGGGCATCTCGCTGACCTCGTCGAGGAACAGGGTGCCTCCGCTTGCCTCTTCGAAGAAGCCGCGCCGATCGCGATCGGCTCCAGTAAAGCTGCCTTTTTCGTGCCCGAACAACTCGCTCTCGATGAGTGAGCTGGAAACCGCCCCGCAATTGAGGGCGAAAAAAGGCCTGTCGCCGCGTTTGCTGAGGCGGTGAACCGTTTCCGCGACGAGCTCTTTCCCGGTTCCGCTCTCGCCGGTAACGAACACCGAGCTCTCGGTTGGCGCCACTTTGGCAATGAGGTCGTACACGGCCTGCATCTTCACCGACCGGCCGACCATGTTGCCGAATCGGCCCAGCTGCCGCAGCTCGTCGCGCAGCGTCGACACCTCCCGCTTGAGACCGCGGGTGCGGGCGACGTTGGCGAGAATCGTCTGCAGCCGGGTGCGGTCGACCGGTTTCGGGAGATAGTCGAGCGCGCCCTCGCGCAAAGCGGTAACCGCGCTTTCGACCGCGGCATGGCCGGTCATGATGACGAACTCGGCTCGATCCGACAGGTCCTCCTCGGCGAGGAGCTCGAGGCCCTCCCCGTCCGGCAACACCAAATCGAGCAGCACCAGATCCGGCGGAGCGTCGGCAATCTGCTTGCGGGCCTCGTCGATCGTTCCTGCCTCTCGGGTCTCGTATCCCTCGCGAGAGATCAGCGCGGCCGTGCTCGCGCGAAAGTCCGCGTCGTCTTCGACCAGAAGTACGGATAGGTGGGTCACGCCGTCACCTCCCTTGCCGGAACCCGATTGAGCTCGACCCAGTAGCGGGCCGCCTCGGCCAGATAGGTACCAGGCCCGCGCGAGTCGAATCGCTTGACCAGGAAACTGTTGGCCCCGAGAGCCAAGCTCTTGGTGACGTCCTCGTCACGGTCCGATGAGGTCCAGACGACGACCGGCACCAGTCGCGTCCGATGGTCCTCGCGGATCCGGCGCAATACTTCCAAACCGTCGACCCTGGGCATCTTGAGATCGAGAAAGACCACGCGTGGCAGCGGAGTGGACGGCGACTCGCCCTCCAAGCCCAACGCCTCGAGGGCGCCCAGGCCATCGTGCGCGACCTCGATCGCCGCCTCGACACCAGCCCGGCGCAGGGCGCGCAGCGCCACGTCGACCTCGTTGCGATCGTCCTCGACCAAGAGAATCTTGTTCGATGTGGTCATGACCTCACACCCCGCGGGATCGAGAAGAAGAAGCGAGCGCCCTCCTCGGGGCGCCCCTCGGCCCAGGTGCGGCCACCGTGGCGTTTGACCACCCGGGCGACCATCGCCAGGCCGACCCCGGTACCCTCGACGTCGTCGGAAGCGTGCAGGCGCTCGAAAAGTCCAAATAGCTTGTCGGCAAATCGCATGTCGAACCCGTGACCGTTGTCGGCGACCTCGTAGACACACTCCCCTCCCCTGACCTCGCCGCGAACGATGATCGTGCGGTCCCGACAGCCGCGCGAGTATTTGATCGCATTGCTGAATAGATTCGCAAACACGTCCGACAGGAGACTGCGGTCACCCATCGCATCGGGCAAGGTGTCGAGTGCAAGCGTCACGTCGGGATCGGACTCGGCGGCGCGCGTTTGCGCGAAGGTCTCCCGCGCCACCGAGGTCATGTCGATGCGCTCGTTGACGAGCTCGGCCCGCCCCGCTCTCGACAGCTTCAAGAGCCCCTCCAACAGATCGGTAGCGCGCGAGGCGCTGCGCTGAATGCGATCGAGCATTTCCATGCCGTCGTCGTCGAGCGGCCGATTTCGATAGTCCTCCTCCAGAATCGCCACGAAGTTGAGGATCGCGCTGAGCGGCGATCGCAGGTCGTGCGAAACCGAGTAGTTGAAGGCTTCGAGCTCCGCCATTGCATCCTCGAGAGCTTCGGTGCGTTCCGATACGCGCCGTTCGAGCTCCTCCCCTTTGTCGGAGAGGACCCGGTTGGCCGCTTCCAGCGAGCGTTCCTGGCGGAGATTCGCTCGGTAGAGATAGGTGACGACACCCAGCGTCAGAGACAAGACCAACGCCGCCGCCAGCAGATAGTGTGGTACCGGAGTCAGACGCAGCGCCGCCAGCTCGGCGGTGGGTCGGAAGACGGCCTGCCAGCCCTGGCCGCCCGGCAACGCGAGCTGGCGTTCGACCCGCCACCATCCCTGCCACGCATCGCCCGAAGGCTCCGCGCGCGCGAAGATCTCGCGATCTCCAGCCGATACGGAAACCGCATAGCCCCGGGCTCTTCCCGTGGTCGCGCGCTCAAGGAGCTCGTGCGGGTCGATCATGGCGAGCAGCACGTTCGATCCTTCATCGGACGAGGCCAGTACCGCGCGCAGGTGGAGATCGCCGGCGGATGTCTCCTCGATGCCGAAGCTCGCGCCTGCGGTACGCGCCAGCGCGATTTCGCCTTCGATCATCTCCGGCGAGGGAGTGCCGAACAGCACCTCGTGCGTCGAACCGTCGAGATCGATCCAGACGACCGAGCGGACGCCGCCGATGCCCTCCGCCATCTCCGCGAGAGCGGTGTCGACCTCGGGACGACGGCCGAGCCCGGCCGCCGTCAGCAGCTCGCGAAGCCGGCCCAGAGCGTCGAACTGCAAGTGAATCGCGTGCTCGATCGCCTCGCCGGTGAGCTCCGCGGCCTCCGTCGTCGATTCGAGCACCTGGTCGCGCCGCTCGAAAACCAAAGCGAACCACAGCAGCACCGAAACCACGGCGCCCGCGATACACACTGCCACTGGGAGATTGTACGCTACCTTGCGGCTGCCCCGCTCGAGATCCGCTTGCGCCATTGTCGTCAGTCTCCGCGCCAAGCGCCCGTCTGCAAGCCGGCGCGCCCCCTCCACCCCGACGCCAGATACAGCGCCGGGCGAATCCAGATTCGCTCGTGTCGGCGAACAAGCGACGGCAGGGCGCGCCCGCGCAATCGATCCGTACTGCAACTGGACGTCTGCAATCCAATCCCGCGGACGGAGATGTCGGATGCGCTCCATCGGCGCCCTCCCCGAGTCAGGGTCGCCACCGGGGGTCGTCGACGACGGGAAGCACGACCACCCGCTCTGCGCTCGTCGCAAATGCTCTCACGATTGCTCCAATGGCGGCTCCGAACCGGCGCTCCGCGATCTGCAGACATCCAGCGCGACTGGCGAGACCGGACCGCAGACTCGGCGCCGGCAGAGACGTCTAGCCGGACACCCCAACCGACGTGTGCACCTCGCAGGTCGCCGCGTGGCTCATTGCCTGACCCACCGCTTCGCAGGCATCGTGGCCACAGGAGCAGGCTCCCTCGGCCGCCTCTCGGTCCGCTACCGCACAGTAGGCAGAGCAGTAGGGCGCGATTTCATGATGCGGATTCGCCGCGCAGGAGCATCCCGCAAATGCGCAAATCCGTCGGGGAAAAGTCATCTGTAATCCTTTCGATCCCGGGCTCGTGGCCCGCTGTTTTCTTCATTGCTGTCCGGGGCGAGCCCGACGCAGCAGAGTCGACCCGTCCGCTCGCAAGTAATTCCTCTAGGGTGCACCCTCCGTGCCAACGGCGGCCTTCAGCCGCCTGACGGGTCGGATTCGCGCAGGATTGCAGAGGATTCGGCCGCTGGAGCTACCGCCCTTTGCAAATTCTACATACTGCTCAGCGGTGGTTGACGGTTACTGCCAAGCGGGTGAAGGTGGCCGCCGTCTGGCCGGGGGGTCCGAAGAATGAGGGCAATCTCAGCAACGCTGTCGCTGCTGATCACCGTGGGGCTGCACGCAACGTCGACGATCGCTCCGTGTGCGGCGCAGGCGCCGGCCGTCGAGCAGCCGGTGCGCGGTTCGTCGAAGATCGAGGAGATCGTCGTCCATGCGCGCAAGCGCGACGAGCTGCTCCAGGACACTCCGGTGTCGGTTACCGCGCTCAGCGGCCAAGTCCTCGAAGACAACGGGATCACCAGGCTCGACGAGATCCAGACGCTGGTCCCGAATACCTTCTTTCAGGTCGGGCGGAGCAACCAGGACGCCAATCTGCGGATGCGCGGTGTCGGTGCCGGATCGAACGAAATCGCCTTCGATCCTGGCGTCGGGGTGTACGTGGACGGCGTATACATTCCTCGCGCACTCGGCATGCTGGTCGAGCTCTTCGACGTTCGCCAGATCGAAGTGCTGCGCGGACCTCAAGGCACGCTGTTCGGAAAGAACACAGTCGGCGGAGCGATCCTCATCCAGACGATTCGGCCGCAGCCGGAAACCTACGGAACGCTCTCGGTCAACACCGGCCTGGTCCGCGACTTCCACGATCTAAACTCGGCGGTGGCGCGAGCGATGCTGAACGTGCCCCTGGTCGAGGATCGGATTCTCGGGCGGTTCTCCTTCATGTCGAAGAACGCGGCCGGCTACGTCGCCGACGCCACCCAGGCGGGCAACAAGTCGGACGTCAATTCCTACACCTTTCTCGGCTCGCTGCGTTTTCTACCCACCGAAGATCTGACCATCGACCTCGACGGAACCTGGGGTCGCGACCACAACAATGGCCGAGGCGGTCAATGCGTGTTCTTCAACGAAGCGGCGCCGCTGAAGAACGTCGTCCCCGGCTTCATCGACGCGTGCCGCCGCTCGCGACCCTACTCGATCAGCACGAACCTGAACGGGATCAGCGATCTCGAGAGCATGGGGGTGTGGACCAACGCCGAATGGGATTTCGGGGCGGTCGGCTTTCTCGAGAACCTGACGATCAAAGGCATCGGCTCCTGGAGACGGCAGCTGCCCCGCATCCGCGAAGACCTCGATTCGACCGAGCTCGGCGTCATCCAGATCTCGAGCGTCGGCGGTAGCCTGCAAGACGGCATCCCCGGCTCCCAGGAGCAGTACAGCAGCGAGCTCCTCCTCAACTCGGAAGCGTGGGACAATCGCCTCAACATCGTTTCCGGAGCGTTCGGCTTCTGGGAAACCGGGCGCGTCGAGCCGACCACACTGGCGGGTGGCTCGCTACCCGTGCCGCTGAGCGAGTCGACGGCGATGACCGCGATCGACAACTGGAGCTGGGCGATCTTCACGCAGGCAACGGTGGACGTAACCGACTGGCTGAGCCTGACCGGCGGCGTGCGCTACACCGAAGACAAGAAGGGGCAGACTTCGTTCATCCGCGACCAGCGCTTCCCCGACATGGAGCCGACTCTCGACGAGTCGGCTCGCCGGGTCTTCGACCGCTGGACCGGAATGGCCAGTGCCGCGCTGACGGCGCCGGAGGCGATGCTCGACCCGACGCCGCTCGGCTTTCTCATGGGCTACTACCGGTTCTCGCAGGGATTTCGCGGCGGCGGCTTCAACGGCCTGCTCGGCAGCGAGTCGGCCGACACGCTGCTCCCGTTCGACCAGGAATTGCTCGACAATCACGAGATCGGCATCAAGCTGACCGCGCTCGAAGATCGGCTGACCGCGAACCTCGCCTACTTCTACGGCGACTACCAAGACATCCAGGTGATCACGATTCAGGGAATCCAGGACCCGACGGTTCCGACCGGCCTGCGCATCGAACGCATCACGCGCAACGCCGCGGCGGCGACGGTGCAGGGGTTCGAGCTCGAATTCCGCGCGATTCCCACACCCGGGCTGAGCTTCACCGGCTCCTTCGGCTGGATCGACGCGACGTACGACAGCTTCGATCAGGCATCCGACGAGCTCAGTTTTTGCACCGAGCCGGAGTTCAACGCCGGAGAGTGTTTCCGCGATCGTTCGGGGGAAGGATTCGACCGCACGCCCCGACTCGAGAGCTCGCTGATCACCCAGTACGAATATCCGCTCGACGTCGACAGCCCGACCTTCGCGGGCACGATCATTCCCCAGTTCACCTGGACGTACCGCGACAACTACCACCTCTTCTCGCGCCAGGTCACGCCACTCATCCAGCACGGCTTCCACCTGTTCAACGCACGACTCGCCTACGAGTTCCTCGAGACGCGGATGATGGTGGCACTGTGGGGGAAAAACCTCACCAACGAAGCGTATTTCAACGAGGGCACGCCGATTCAGTCCTCGTTCGGGTCGGTCACTCGTTACTTCGCACTGCCCCGGACCTTCGGGGCCGAGGTCAGCTACCAGTTCTAACCGCGGCGCGGCGTCCGCGGCGGTCCTACTTCGAAGTCACCCGGCCACTGCGAGTGGTCGCGCGCCGCTTTCCTCTTTTCGGGTTCTTAACCAGCGCGACCAACTCGCCAATCGTGCGGTGGGACTCGAGCGGATGCCGCAAGTGTCGATCCAGATGCAGCCGATAGCGATTGCGACGACCGTCGCGGATCTTGGTGAGAACGCCGGATTCCTCGAGGTCCGAGATGATGTTGTGAACGGCTCGCTCGGTGATGCCCACTTCAACTGCGATCTCGCGGACCACCGCGTCCGGATGACGAGCCAAATAGATGACTGTGTGCGCGTGGTTGGTCAGGAACGTCCAACTCGCCGCGCCGGGATCGATGCTCATGATTCTCTCTCCAACTCGCTTGACTCGCCCACCCAGAGAACTACAATGCATGAAAAATTATTCATGTAAAGAGTTTCCTGAAGCAGATTACCCCATGAGCGAACGAGAAACGCCACGCAGCTCCGCAATCACCCCGGGCGACACCGAGATCCCCGTCTTGGTTGCCGAGCGGCTCGCTGACGCAGTCGGCGAATCCAGCGTCGCCGAGCCCGCAGGCGCGGCGCTGCGACGCGCCGTCGAAGAGATCCCGGGAAGCTGGGATACCGTCTGGCTGGATCGGCTGCAGTCGACCGCGCGCCAGCTTGGATTCCACGCCACCCCCGCCCTGCTCGCGCCCTCCGAGGTCATGGCCGGCCTCCGTCCGGGACATCCCGCGGTGCTGCGTCGGCCGGCGGCGAACGAGCGGGACGGTTGGACCCTCCTGCTGGACCGACGGTGGGGCAAGGTGTACCGCGCCGGGCTCGGCGGCGAAGGCAGCTGGGTCGGCATCGACCAACTGGCCGAGGATCTCGCGAGCCCCGCCAACCAGCCATTGCCATGGCTGCTCTGCGAGCCGGGCGTCGTCCGACCGGGCGAGGCGAGCCACGCCACCCATCTGTCGCCGGCACGCCGATTGCTCGAGCTGGTGCGCCCCGACCGCGCCGATCTCTGGTCGATCGTCGTTTTCGGTGTGCTCGTCGGTGGGCTCAGCCTGGCGACTCCGATCGCGGTCCAACAACTCGTCAACAGCGTCGCGCTCGGCGGCCTCGTGCAACCCGTCGTGATTCTAGCGTTGATGCTCTTCGCCGGCCTGACCTTCGCGGCGGCGATGACGGCGTTCCAATCCTACGTCGCTGAGATCGTCCAGCGCCGCATTTTCGTCCGCGTGGTCGGCGATCTCGCCGATCGACTGCCACGCGTCGACATCTCGGCGTTCGATCAGCGCCACGGGCCAGAGCTCATCAACCGATTCTTCGACGTGATGACGGTACAGAAAATCGGCGCCTCGCTGCTACTCGACGGAGTCGCTCTGGTGCTGCAGACCGTCATGGGGTTGCTGCTGCTGTCGTTCTACCATCCGCTGATGCTCGCCTTCAGTGTGGTACTGATCGGAGGCATCGCCTTCGTCGTACTGGTCGTCGGCCGCGGCGCGGTTCGCACCGCAATCACAGAGTCCAAGAACAAGTACGAAGTCGCCAATTGGCTGGAGGAGATGGCTCGCGAGCCGGCACCGCTTCGCGGCAGTGGCGCGGCCACCTTCGCCTTCGAGCGAGCCGATGACCTGACGCGCCAGTATCTGCGGGCGCGGCGCGACCACTACCGCATCGTATTCCGCCAACTCACCGGCGCGCTCGCACTACAGGTCTTCGCCAGCGCTGGCCTGCTCGGTCTCGGCGGGGGACTCGTCATCGCCGGACAACTGACCCTGGGCCAGCTCGTCGCCTCCGAGCTGATCGTCACCGCCATCGTCGCGTCCTTCGCCAAGCTCGGCAAGCATCTCGAGAGCCTCTACGACCTCCTCGCCGCCGTCGACAAGCTGGGCTATCTGTTCGACCTGCCGCTCGAGCGCAACGACGGCGCGGTGCAGGAGCTGGCGAGCGGCGGGGCCAGGGTCGCCTTCCACGATCTGCACTACGCGATGAAGGGAACAACCATACTCGAAGGCGTGTCGTTCGACGTTGCAGCGGGAGAAAAGATTGCGGTCACCGGCCCCGCGGGCGCCGGCAAGAGCACTCTGTTGGAGCTGCTCGCAGGCCTGCGACCTCCCGACCGCGGCTACATCGCGATCGACGGCGACGATCTTCGCTCGCTCAATCTCTCGTGGTTGCGCGACCAGATCACCTACATCGGCGGCGCCGACGTCCTCGAAGGCACGATCGAGGACAACCTCCGTCTCGGACGTCCGTACATCTCCAACGCCGCGATGCGCGACGCCCTCGATCGCATCGGCATCCTCGAATCGATCGCCGACCTGCCCGACGGATTGAAGACCTACCTGTCCCCCGACGGATCGCCGTTGTCGCGCAGCCAGGTCCTCCGCCTCGGCCTGGCGCGCGCGATCGCCGCCAAGCCTCGCCTCATCCTCATCGACGAGGTCCTCGAATCTCTCGACGAACGAGCCTTGGAGAGGAGTCTCGCAGCGCTGCTCGACCCGACTGCACCGTGGACACTGATCGTCGCCTGCTCGCGCAGCGCAATCGCCGATCGCTTCGAGCGCAGTATCCGACTCGGCGATCTCCCGCCCCAGACCGGGAGCCCGTCCGCCACCCGAGGAGTCGAACCATGAGCAGCCCCTCGAGCTTCAGGAGACTGCCCGCAGCACGCTCGGTCAGCGGGCTGCGCGCGACGCGAGTGCTGGCGGTTGCCCTCAGCGCGCTGCTGGTCGCGACAGCAGGCGCACTCGCCCTGGTCCCGTGGCAGCAGAACATACCAGGAAGCGGTCGGGTGGTCGCCTTCGAGCCGTACGATCGGATGCAGACCGTCGCCGCTCCCGTGATGGGCCGGGTCCGCAAGGCCTGGGTCATCGAGGGCTCCAAGGTCGCTGCCGACGACCCACTGCTCGAGATCGTCGACAACGATCCGGCGATCGTCGAACGGCTGCAGCAGCAACGCGCTTCGCTGGTCGCGGCATTCGAGGCCTCTCAGGCAAAGGTAGCGGTGTACGACGAACAGGTCCGCGCCCTAGGCGAAGCACGCGATCTCGCTCTCTCTGCGGCCGAGCAACTGGTCGAGGTCGCCGTCGCCAAGACCCGATCCGCCGAACACGGCCTCGAAGCAGCCGAGGCGGCCGCGCAACAGACGCGGCTCAACTTCTCCCGCCAGAAGGATCTGTTTTCCGAGGGGCTGGCCTCGCGCGCCGAGTACGAGGTCGCCGAGCGCGAGAGCGCGGAGGCACGCGCCAACCTCGAGCAGGCGCGCCAGGCCCTCAACGCCGCGCGCAACGAGGAAGTCGCGAAACGGGCCGACCTCGGGCGGGTCGGAACCGAGGCGAAGGCCAAGATCGACTCCGCACGCGCCGAACGCGAAGCCGCCAACGTCGAGGTCGCCAACAAGCAGAAGCAGCTCTCCGAGCTCGATGTTCGCATCAGCCAACAGTCGACCCAGCTGGTGCGCGCACCGCGCGCCGGAACGGTATTCCGCCTGCTGGTCAGTCCGGGTGCGGAATTGGTCAAAGCAGGCGACCCTCTCGCAATCCTGGTGCCCGATACCGAGAGCCGGGCCGTGGAGCTGTGGGTCGACGGCAACGACGTGCCACTGATCGAGGCCGGACGCCCGGTCCGGCTCCAGTTCGAGGGCTGGCCGGCGGTGCAGTTCAGCGGCTGGCCATCGGTCGCGGTCGGCACCTTCGGAGGCGTGGTCAGCCTGGTCGACGACACCGACGACGGTATGGGGCGCTTCCGCATCTTGATCGTGCCGGACCCGAACGACGAACCGTGGCCATCAGGCGACTACCTCCGCCAGGGGGCTCGTTCGAGAGGCTTCGTGTTGCTCGACCAAGTGCGGCTCGGATATGAGCTGTGGCGCCAGGCAAACGGTTTTCCTCCAGCGGTCGCCGATGGCGGTTCGCTCAGCCCCCGGGGATCGAAGAAATGATCGTCAACGCCTTGCGGACGAGCTCGGTCTTCCTCACTGCGATCCTTTTTCTCGCGGGCGGCGCCCCGGTGCGGGCCAGCGGCGGTGCGCTGGACCTCGTCGACGTGCTGCGCTCGGTCGAAAAGCACTACCCGCTGCTGCAGGCGGCGAACCAGGAACGCGAGATCGCCAACGCGCGCCTGCTGAGCCGCCAGGGGGCTTTCGACGCTCGCCTCGGCGCCGACAGCAAGCTCAAGCCCGAAGGCTTCTACGAGACCTACCAGGGGAACGTCTACCTCGCACAACCCCTGCAATTCTGGGGTACCGAGATTCTCGGCGGCTACCGCATCGGCAGCGGCGACTTCGCGGTATGGAACGGCGGCGACGAGACCAACAGCGGCGGCGAGGTACGCCTCGGGATCAAGGTCCCCCTACTGCGAGATCGCTCCATCGACCAGCGCCGCGCCTCGCTGCGCAAGGCAGAGGTCGATGCGCTGCTCGCCGAACCGGTGATCCTCGAGAATCGGATCGAGTTCACGCACGACGCGTCACTCGCCTACTGGCGGTGGGTGGCGACTGGAATGCGCCTCGACCTCGCTCGCCAGCTGGTCGCGGTCGCCGAGGAACGCCAGTCGCGGATTGCCCGGCGCGTCGATCGCGGCGCGCTTCCCAGCATCGACCTCGCAGACAACGAGCGCCTGATCGTCGACCGGCGCGTGCGCTTGATCTCCGCCGAGCGCTCGTTCGAGCAGGCGGCGATCGGTCTTTCCCTCTTCCTCCGCGATGACGATGGGAATCCGGCTCTCGCCATGGAGAACGCCCTACCGGACCGATTCCCGGAAGAGGGCCAGCCGAGTGCCGAGCAACTCGGACAGGGAATCGAGCGCGCCCTGCAGCAGCAGCCCTTCTTGCAGGACCTCTCTCTCCAGCGGGACAAAGCCGCGGTCGACCTCGAGCTCGCCGAGAACCAACTCCTGCCGACCATCGCGGTCAGCGTCGGCGGATCCAAGGACTTTGGAGCCAGCGACAAGACCGTCGACGACAAGGGTCCCGCCGTGCTCGAGGCCGGAGTTCGTTTCGATCTACCGTTGCAGCGTCGCCGAGCAAAGGGTGCGGTCTCCGAGGCGCGCGCCAAGCTGACCCAGATCGAGTCCAAATGGCGCTTTGCCCGCGACAAGATCGAAGCCAAGGTTCGCTCCGCCGACGCCGGGTTGCGCGCCGCCTACGACCAGGTCGCGGCCGCCCGGCGCAACCTCGAGCTGGCGCAGCGACTGCGCAAGGCGGAGGAGCGCAAGCTGTCCCTCGGAACCAGCAACCTCATCAACGTCAACATCCGAGAGCTGCAGGCGTTCGACGCCGCCGCAACCCTCATCGAAACCCAGGCCGACTACTTCCGCGCGCTCGCCGGCTACCGCGCCGCCACCGGCGACCTCGACTACGAGACCGCGCTCACCCTGAACTAACCTCAAAGAATAAGTAGCTCATGGCGCAGAACGCCTCGGGCTCGCGAACGATTTGTTCTTTGAGGCCGACCGCAGCTGCTGCCCCAGCCACGACAGTTCGCGGCACGGAGTACCGCATGGCAACCGCCACCAACCGCTGGCCCGACCAACCGAGGCAAAGCCCGGTAGCCGCCTGAGTTTGACCGACAAAATTTGTCCTTCGACGCCCAGCTTTGCAGCACTCGGGCGCTTGAACCTCCCCTACAGCACCAACCTGCGACCCAGGCATGGCGTTTGCTGTTCTCGCAGACCGCGCACGCGCCGGAGCAGATGAGCTGCGGCGTCGCGATCCAAACTGCGCGCTCAATCGGAACGACGAGAAAGGGAACCCGATGCCCGTCCAGACCTGCCACCAGCGGCGAGTCCGCACCCAGCCGCAAACCTCCAAATCCCGGTGCGAACGACAAAATCAACGCCAGCGTAGGTGGCCCAGGGCGACTCTCGCTGCAGCCGTCGGCTTGCTCGCCGGGCTCTGCCTCGGCCCCGATTCGGCACTGGCGACCCATTTTCGCTATGCCCACACCACCTGGACGACGGACGCAGGCGACTCCAACACGATCCACTACACGGTCAACGCCGCCTTCCGCCGCAACGGATACACGGGGACGCATGCCGACGGTTACCCCCAGACCGGCGACGTCGTGTCGGAGACCATCGGCGACACCGACTTCGACTTCGGCGACGGCTCCTCGACCGGAACCTTGAGCTTCACCGTAACCTCGTTCGATGCGACTCAGAACTTCTGGGTGGGCGTTGCCAACGTCTCGCATACCTACGCGGCCGCAGGGTCGGTCGAGGCGGCTATCGACAGCGGCAACCGGACCCTCGAGTGCGCCAGTCCCGACGCGCACGTCAACAACCCGGATCACACCTACCGTATCGAAACCGCGGTCGACGTCGGCAGCAACAACAGCTCGCCCGTCAGCAGCCTTCCGCCGGTGGTCAAGTGCATCCAGGGGGGGATCTGCAGCTTTCAGATCCCGACCTCCGACAACGAGCTCGACCCGCTGACCTTTCGCTTGTCGACTCAGGCCGAGTCCGATCTCTCGACCCAACCCGGGACCGGCAACAACTGCACGGGTGGTCCAGCATCGGTTTCATCCAGTGGAGTCTATACTTGGGACACGACCGGATGTGATCTCGCAGACGATGTCTGCAGCGGCACGCTCCGGACCCTCTACTCCACCCAGGTGATGATCGAGGAACCGTCGCCACAGGCCCGTACCGCACTCGACTTCTTCATCGAGCTGGTCGAATGCCCGGCCGGCAACACTGCCCCGTCGTTCGGTGCGACGGCATGCGGGTCGACGATTCCCGTGAACCCGGACAGCAACGTCGCATTCTCGGTCGACGCCACCGACAGCGACGCGGGCGACTCGGTCTTGCTCAACGCGAGCGTTCCGGTCGGCGCTACGACCACCCCAATGTTACCTACGCAGGGCAACCCGGCGAGCACGGACTTCAGCTGGACGCCGTCGAGCGCCGACGTCGGGCAACACGTGGTCACCTTTACCGCCGACGACAACTGCGGCGTTCAGACCCTGTGCTCGATCACCATCGACGTCAGCGACGAGATTTGCGACAACATCATCGACGACGACGGAGATCTGCTGGCCGATTGCGACGACCCGGACTGCTCCGGCCACGAGGATTGCGTGGCGACTCCGACCGCAACCGCCACGGCAACTGCGACCGACACGGCGACGCCGGAACCGACCGCAACTGCAACCGCGACCGCAACCGCCACGGCGACCGATTCCGCAACTCCAGAGCCGACCGCCACCGCGACTGCGACTGATACACCGGTCGCCACCTCGACCGATACACCTGTGCCCGAAACCTCGACGCCCACTCCGACCCTGGGCCCCGGTGGCAGCGCGTTGATTCTGCGTCGCATCAAGCTCAAGGCCAACATCTCGCGCTCCGAGAAACCAAACGGGCGGGTCATCCTCAAGGGTGTGCTCGACGTCAACAAGCCACTCCAGGACTTCGCCGCGGACGTCGCTAGCTCGGGCATCAACGTACTGGTCACCGGCGCTAGCGGAGTCAACGAGTCGTTTGGCTGGCCGGGAGGTGAATGCGTCGCCAAGGAGCCGCGGCCGGGCCGGCTGAGCCTGCGCTGCAACTCGGATGACCGCCAGAGCAAGGCGATCTTCCGGCCGGTCTCGGGCGTAATCGCTCCAAACGTCTTTCAGGTGACGATCGTCGCTCGCCGACGCGCTTTCGAGCCCCCGCTGACCAGCGGCCCGACTACGGTGATTCTGGAAACCGTCGGGCTCGACCCGGTCGACGCGATCGGCGAAACGGGGACCTGCAAGCTGCGCGGCAGCAAATCGCATGTCGTCGTCTGCAAAGAGAAAGGCATCTTCATCAATCCATGACCCGTCTCGAGTTGCGGGGCTGCCCTGAGGCGCCCCGCAACTCGAGGACGAATCACTCGCAGCTCTCGTCAGGCGCCGGCGCGCAGAGCCTCGATCAACTCGTCCTTGTTCATCGCCGACCGGCCACCGATCTCTCGTTCACAGGCGAGCGAGTACAACTCGGCACGAGTTCGTTCCTCGTACGGTCTGGTATCGCGGGGCTCGACCACCGACTCGGCCGCGGCTTCGACTGCGGACGCAGATGCCCGCGCGGCTCGCGACACGCTGGTCTTCGCGGCGCGGGCCCGGCTCCGCGCCGAGCGCACGCGGCTACGTGCTTGCTCGACCGTCTTCCGCCCGAGCACACGGTCGAGAGCTCGGCGGCCCTCCACCTCGCTGGAGCGAAAACCCCGCGCGACGCGATCGGGCAAGGCTCGCAAGGTTCGCGCCGCTTCTCTGGGGGCGGCTACCGTGTTCTCCGCCGCGCGACGCGGCAGCTCCGCCACCGTCCGAGCCGCCGCTCCAGCCCGCTGCGCACCCGCAACGATTGAGCCGAGCACGGCGTAGGGCGCCGCCGTAAGGATCTCGCTTGCACGATCGGCAACGCTGCTCGCGGTCTCGGATATCCGCTGTTCGGCTGTTTGCATCTCATCAGAAATGATTTCTGTCATCGTAGTACCTCCTTCTCGACGAAGAACCAGGCATGCTGGAGAAACGCGCCGATCTCTCGGCGACATCTCCGCGAGCAAGCCGGCTCGGGTTTTGCGCTCATGGATCCGCAAGGGCTGTGCCGATCAGAACACGCTTGACGCGTCGCGGCATTCCGGCTCTGAGAGATGCGATTGTATGCACCTTGAACAACTTACAAACTGCGAGGGCCCTACAAAGCGGCGAAAATCCACCTACGGTGGCGCCACCCGGGACGAGCTTCGAGCACGGTTCGTGTCGATTGCGGAAAGAACCGGCGAGTACCCAACCATTCAACGGCTCGTGCCGGGTGCCACAGACATGTCGATCGGCGTTACCATGGTTGTCGACGGCGATGGCAGATCCATCGTGACCTACTGCGCGCGCCGACTCCGCCTGCAAACCTACTCCAAGGTCGACGACTTCCGACACCCCTACGACCTCGGCGGCAATGTCTTCTGCGAAACCGTGCACGACCCCGAGGCAATTGCCCACGCCCAGCGCCTGGTCCGCCGCCTCGGTTGGGTGGGACTGATCACAATCGAGATGAGACGCGATGCGACCGGCGGATCGCTCACGTTCGTCAAGGTCGATCCGCGTCCGGTGCGCAGCACTTCTCTCTCGACCGCGCTGGGCATGGACGTCCCGAACGCAGTCTACGAAGTCGCCAGCGGCGCAAGTGCACTGCCCGAGCTCGACGAGTACCCGGCGGGTGTTTGCTGGATCTGGTTGGATAGCTTTCTCGGATCGCTGTGGCGCAATCGCAGCAACGCTTCCGTCCGCAAAGAGCTCGCCGGAATGTTGCGTCGATGGCAACACATCCATGCCTTCGCGTTTTGGGATTGGCGAGATCCGCTACCGTTTCTGACGCAGTTGCTCATGCGACTGACCCTCGCTCGCAGCTGGGTGCAGCCAAAACGGTTCACCGAGATCATCGGGATGCGCATCGGATCGCCCAAGGATGCGCTCGAACAACCACGACAAGCGGAGGGCACACCTCGAGCAAACGGCTGAACGGCCGTCGCCTCTAGCCCGCCGGCCGTGCAATCCTTGCAACGCACTTGCACAAATTGCAGTGCCCGCCGCCCGCTCGGTGTGACCGATCGGTGCGGCGGCCCCGAAAAACGCAGATCTAGACCAGCAACCGATTCCAGATCCGATCGCCGAAGCACCTGGCACAGGGCTTGCGTCTCTACTCACCTAGAAGGAGGCAAACCATGGATCTCATTCGGATCATACTCTCGATCATCCTGCCGCCAGTCGGCGTATTTCTGCAGGTCGGACTTTCGCGGCAGTTCTGGATCAACGTCGTCCTAACCCTTCTCGGGTACATTCCGGGGATCGTTCACGCAGTCTGGATCATCGCGCGAACGCCGGAGGGTCAGACGCTTCGCGCCTGACCGGATTACCGGCGGACCGTCGCCCCAATCGGCCGGCCGAGGACACGGACCGCACCGGCGCTCTCAGCGGATAGCCATGCCGGCCACCCCCCGACGACAAGCTGGGTGGTGGTGTCCGCAGCGTCGCGCTGTCAGCAGCCAGACTCGCTGAACAGCGCGCGCAACCTCCGCTGGATCTCCTCATCCTGCAGCGCCGGCATCGCCGTGCGCAGGGCGCGCAACCGCTTGCAGGTGTCGTCGATCTTTCCCATGGCGGCAGCCAAGCGCGCCTGTTCGTACTGGCCGCGGAACCATCCGACATCGCCCGGTTTGACGGCTTCGGTGTATCCGACCCAATAGCGCAGGGATCGCGGTAGATCGTCGCGCTGCTCGGCGATCCGAGCGAGCCCGCGCAGGGCCGGCAACGACTTCGGATTGATCGCCAGGACTCGCTCGTAGTCGGCCTGCGCGGCATCGAGGTCCCCCCCGCTTTCGCGCAGCTGCGCCCGTTCGATCTGCTGTCGCGGGTTGGGCGCCTCGCCTCCGGCCGCTTCACCAATCGCGTACAACTCCAGCGCAACCTGCGACGCCGCCGCGCCGGCGTCGAACGACTCGCTCGTTCTGCCCTTCTTCGCGAAAGCGCGCGCCAGGCCGGTCACCGCATCGACCCGGCCCTCTTCCACCAATATCGCGCGATTGGCTTCGACCTCGCGCGCCGCTTCCTCGTAATCGGCAAGCTCGAGCAGGGCGCGCAGTCGAATACGACTCGCCTGCGCCACCAACTGCGGTTCGTCGGGGTAGCGCTCGGCGAAACCACGCAACAGTCCCGCCGTGGCGGCGAGGTCGGCATCAGGGGGTAGCGACTTCCACACCGCTCGCAGCAGGTCGACCTTGGCGGCGAGCCCGTTGAGCGCAACCTCGGGATCCGTCTTCGCCAGGGCCGCGGCCTGGCGATCAAACTCCGCGAAATCGGCTGCGATCGCAGCGTCGATCGCAGCGCGCGGCGCCGGATCCGATTCCGCCCGCAAAAGCTCGAAGCGACTCTGCAGCGTGCCGAAGCGGGCGCGCAGCTGGTACTCGGCATCGCCGGAGACCGCCGAGTAGGCTTCGATCGCGCCGCTGAAGTCGCCGGTCGCCTGCAGGTATTCGCCAAGGCGATACGCCGCCTCGTCGCGCTTTGCCGGGTCCGCGTCACCGCTGAGGAAGGCGCGTATGCTGGCGACGTACTTCGCCGCAGTATCGGCAGTAGGATCTTGCGTCGCCATCAGCGCTTCCATCGTCTTGAATCGGAAGTAGCGCGCATCCGGCGCCCACGGCCGAGGATCCTCCCCCGCTAGAGCGAGCTCGAAGGCGGCGCGCGCTTCCAAGTACTGTTTCGCGCGGAAGCGGCAGACCCCTACCCAGTAGCTCACTTCGGCTCGCCGCGCGGCGGGGACCGACTCCGACTCGGCGAGGATCGCATCGAGCAGCGGCGCCGCGCCGGCGCAGTCTTCCTTCTTGAGAAAGAGCTGGGCCAGCTGCCACCGCGCCTCGGGCGTATCGGCTTCACCCGTCCAATCCGCGGGATCGTCGATCTGCGACAGCAGGAGTCCGTCGACCTTCGCGCGCCAGCCAGTTCCGGCGCGGCGCAAACGCGACGCCACGGCGCTCACCTGCTGGCGCAGAGCTACCGCCTCCCGCTCGGATGCGCCAGCCTCCAGCTCGAGTAGGGCCTGCAGCTGGTAGAACCGAACCAGGTCTTTCTCTCCCGCCAGGACCTCGTCGCTCGCCAGCAGCTCCTGCGAGGACGAGACCACCCGCCGGTAGTCGCGAGCCCGCCATCGCGAATCGAGCAGCGCCAGGCGCGCCTTGGCCTTGCGATCGGCGGACGCGTTGCTCTCGATCACCGCGCGAAAGTCGCGCTCGGCCCATTCGCGGTTGCCGCGCTCGAGTGAGCAGAGCCCGCGTCCGAGTTGGCTCTCCAAGACCAGCTCCGATTCGTGCTCACCGACGGTGAACTGAGAGAAACCGCTTTCGCAGGCGCGCAACAGTCGCTCGCGCTGGTCTCCGTCGCTGACCCGAGATCCGTAGTAGTTGAGCCAATTGAGATAGTAGAGCGCGTTGGCTGCGATCGCCTGCGCGGCTTGAAACGCAGCGGTCTCGTAGAGCGCCTCGAGGTCGCCGTCTTCGTCCATGATGGCGCGCGACAGGTTCTCGAGCTCGCGACTCCGATCGCGATAGATCGCATCGAGCGGAGAGTGGACCGCATCGAAAGCTCGGCGCAGCTCGACACGCCGCCGCTCTACTTGGCCACTCGCCTGGATTCGGTCGCTTTCGTCGATGTAGGCGAGCACCAGCTCGCCGAGGCGATCGACCATGCGGCGCTCGGCATCGGCCTGTCCGCGGCCCTTGCGCGCCTCGGCGGCGAGGCGCTCGCCGTTCGAACGGATCGCCGAAAGCGACATCGCCGAAGCCGGCGTTGCCGTCAGCAGGACCGCCAGCCACAGCAACACCGCCCGCACAATGATCCCCAGAACGCCGCGCTTCACTACTACCCCAATCCTCGATTCGACGACCGACGCGACGACTCAGGAGAGCTCGTCGACGTACTTGGCCATCTCGACCTTCCAGCGCGCGCCAAAGGTCAGAACGAGGACGTCACGAATGAGCTCCTTTTCGTCCTCCAGCTGAACCAGCTCGCCCGAGCCGTTCGCGGTCAGCTCACGGTAGGTCTTCTCCACCACCTGGTAGTGCTCCGGCTTGGGAGACGGCTCGAACGGCTTGTCTCCGTACAGCGACTCCCACATCCATTTACTGAACCGCAGGTGAAGTCCGTCGGTGACGTCGATCGCGCTGATGTTGCCTCCGCTGTCTGCAAACGCCGCAACGGTCGACATCAGCTCGTTCACCTCGCCCGGATGGGGTGGCGATCCGCCGATGAGGATCATGATCTTCTTCGACTTGTCGCGCCACGACAGGTCCTCGATCGCGGTCTCGATCGCCTCGAGCACGGCCTCTTCCCAATCGCCGCCGCCCGCGGCCGACAATTGCGACAGGAATCCCAGGAGCTTGTCGGTGCGAAAACTGAGATCGGTCCACCGGGTGACATAGTCGTCGCCCTCGTCGCGATAGGCGACGATTCCGACCCGGCTGGTCGGCACCATCCGCTGGATCGACTCCACCAACGCGGCCGCCCGCTCCTTCACCTCGTCGAGAACGAACTGCATGCTTTCGGTGGTATCGATCACCAGAACCAGGTCGAGACCCACCTTGCGCAGGCCGCCGACGTAGTCGCCGAAGCTGCCGCCGAGACCGCCGATACCGCCCGAGCCGAACGATAGATTCGCCGCGGACAGCGCCGCGCCCCGTTTCGAGCGCCCCAGCCTCGGCCCGACGCCGCCGATCTTCGGCATCGCAGGTGCCCGCAGATTGCGGATGCGCGGGCCGCGTGTCCGCCCGACCGCGCGGCGCGGCGCCCGCGTGACGTCCAGCAGCCCCGCGTAATCTTCCAGTGACGGCGCGCCATCGAGGTCGCTGAGATCGGTCTCGACCACCTTCACTTCGACCTTCTCCGCCTGACGCACGACGGTCAGTGAGAGGGTCGCCAGGACGACGAGAATGCCCGCGTGGACCAGGGTCGAAGCGGCGAAGAAGCCGGGGTTGCCAGGCGGCTTGCCGGACCAGGGATCGACGCGCGGCGGCTGCTCCGGCTCGGGGCGCTCCGGTGGGTCAGCCGATGCACTCATGAGGGATGCGCCACCTCGCTTCCGGGCGGCAGCGACTGCGGGCGCCTCACCGCGATCGCTCGGCAGCGATGGCGATCTGGGTCGCCCCCGCCTTTTGCGCCAGCGACAATACCCGCACCGCCTCGCCGAACAGCACCTCGCGGTCGCCCTCGAGCACCACCGGCGCCTCCGGGTTGGCCGCCAGCAGCTCGGCCAGCGCTTGCTCGATGTCCTCGTAGGCGGTTCGCACGTTGTTGACGTAGATCTCCTGCGTCGGCGTGACGCTGACCGTAATCTCGCGCGACGCCGACGACGTCGCGTCGACCTCGGGTAGACTGATGTTGGCACCCGACTCGACCATCGCCGCGCTGCTCACCATGAAAATGATCAGCAAGACGAGAAAGATGTCGGTGAGCGGCGTGATGTTGATCTCCGCCATGATCGACGGGCCGCTGCCTTTTTTTGGACCGCTAAGCGCCATGCGCCTGCTGCCCCACGTGGAGCGCGTCGAGAACGCGGTTCGAGGCGATGGTGAGCGCCGCCTCGATGCGCTCGATACGGGTCTGGAAGTAGTTGAAGAAGATCACCGCGATGATCGCCACTCCGAGACCGAGACCGGTCGCCACCAGAGCCTCCGAGATCCCGGCGGCAACGACAGCGAAACCGCCGCTACCCATGACCGCCATGTTGTGGAAGGCCTTGATGATTCCGACCACGGTGCCGAAGAGACCGATGAACGGCGCGCTGGCGCCGACCGTGCCGAGAACCCACAGTGGCCCTTTCAGCGCCTCGACCTCCTCGTATCGCTTCTCCTCGGTGAGATCGGCAAGGTACTCCAGCGTGTCGGTCCCCTGGCGCTCGAGAACGTCGGTGAAAATCCGCCCGGCCGGGCGGTCCACCTGCCCGCGCGCCTGGCCGAGGGCCTCGCCCACCTTTCCCTGTTCGAGGCTCGGGCAGATGCCGCCCGCCAGGCTCAGGCTGTCGCGAACCAGATTGCGCAGCGCCCACAGCCGCTCGAACACGATCGATACGGTGACGACGGAGAAGGCGATCAGCGGGTAGGTCGCCAATGCCCCCTGATGAATCATTTCCAGGACGCTCAATCCTTCCACGTGACATTCCTCCTAGGCGGCACCCAATGGGTGCGGAATCCAATTGGTCAGTCTCGCTATCGGACCGAGCCAGTGCAAGCCAGGTCTGGTCGGGATCTGGGAGCTGGGATCGAGAATGGGATCTAGGATCTGGGAGCTGGGATCCGGGGGTGGTTGGTGGTCATCGATTGTCAGAAGATACCTGGGAACGTGCCTGGTGAGCCGAAAGACGATGCTCTCCGACATTTCCCAGATCCCAGCTCCCAGATCCTAGATCCTAGATCCCAATCCTAGATCCCCAGCACCGATCCACTAGACTGTAGCAGTGACTTCTCCGCCTTCCCCACCCTCACCCGGCGACGGGCACTCGGCACGCATCCGGGCCGGCATCCTCTCGCTGGTCGTCGGCGCAACTCTGCTCGCGGTCAAGTTCTACGCGTACCAGCTGACGGGTTCGGCGGCGGTGCTCTCCGATGCGCTCGAGAGCATCGTCAACGTCGTCGCCGCGGCGGTGGCGCTGGTCGCACTGACGGTTGCGGCGCGGCCGGCCGACCGCAACCATCCCTACGGACACGGCAAGGTCGAGTACATGACGGCAGCGTTCGAGGGCGGGCTGATCGCCTTCGCAGCGCTGTTGATCATCAAGGAGGCGCTCGGTGCCCTGGCGCGCGGCGATACCACCAGCCAGCTCGGCGCCGGCATGGCGCTGACCCTCGGCGCGGGCGTGGTCAACGCGGCGCTCGGCTGGTACCTGATCCGCACCGGGAAACGCCATGCGTCGATCGCTCTCGTCGCCGACGGCAAACACGTCCTCACCGACTTCTGGACGACGATCGGGGTCGTCGTCGGGCTCGCCCTGGTGCTGGCGACTGGGATTTGGTGGATCGACCCCCTGGTGGCGATCGTGGTCGCCCTGAACCTCGCCTACAGCGGCTGGAAGGTGATGCGAGAAGCGACCGGCGGCCTGCTCGACGAGGAAGACCCCGAGCTGGTCGCCGAAATCGTCGGCGCGATCAACGAGAGCCCCATCCCCGGGGTGATCGGGGTCCACTTCCTGCGCGCGATTCGAAGCTCGCGCTGGCGTCACGTCGACGCTCACCTGGTAGTCCCCGAGTACTGGAGCGTCGACCGCGCGCACGACGTCGCCACCGAGCTCGAAGCCCGGGTGGCGCAGGAGCTCGCCGGCGACACCGAGATCCTGTTCCACGTCGACCCCTGCCGCCGCGCCTACTGCCGGAGCTGCGACATCAGCGAGTGCCCGATCCGGGTCGAAGCGTTCGCCGGCCGCAGTCCGATCGAGGTCGAGGAAGCCGTGCAACCGGAAGACTCGACCGAGGTCGCCGCTGATTGAGCGGCAAGCCGGAATCGAGAAGGCCGCGCGGGCACATCCCACGCGGCCTTCCGTAAAAGCCGGGACGACCGTTCTTCCCCAGGAAGCCGGTCGCGCGTCGTTCAGGCCGTCGGGTACTCGATACCGTAGACCCGCGACGCGTTCTCGCAGGTCACCTTTCGCACCACCTCGGCGCCGTGCTGCGACAGCGGCGATTCCGCGACCGCCTTGCGCGACTCGGGCCAGGTGCTGTCGCCGTGCGGGTAGTCCGAGGCCCACATCACGTTGTCGACTCCGATCTTCGGCAGCAGCTCCAGCCCCAGGGTCTCGTCCTCGTAGGTCGTGAACACCTGGCGCGCGAAAATCTCGCTCGGCAACATCGAGATCTTGTAGTCGGTGATTTTTGGACCGTACTTGTGCAGCTCGTGGTCCAGTCTCTCGACCACGTACGGAATCCATCCGAGGCCGGCCTCGCCCATGACGAACTTGACGCGCGGGCGCTTCTCGAGCACGCCGGAGAAGATCATCCCCGACAGAGTCTCGTCGAGCTGCATCGGAACCACTGCAACGAAGGCCGGCGAACGCCACGAGCCGGGCTTCATGCTCAAGCTGTGCGTGCCGCCCGCCAGGTGCACGTGGATCGGCACACCCACTTCTTGCGCGGCGTCCCAGAACGGCTCCCACGAGGTCTCGAAGATCGGCTCGCCCTTGCCGATCGTGTCGCTGACGATTGCCCCCTTGTGCCCGAGCTTGGCACAGCGGAGCAGCTCCTTGGTGGCGAACCCGACGTCGTCCGAGGGGATATCGGGCAGCAACACCAGACGGCCCGGTGCGACGTTCTGGAACTCGGCCGCCCAGTCGTTGTAGGCCACGGCACACTGAGCGTGCAGGGCGGGATCGGCGATGCGCAGCTGTGTCGTCGTCGGACCGTAGATGACCTGGGCGAATACGCCGTCGGCATCCATGTCCTCGAGCCGCGCCTCGGGCTGACCGGGGCGAAACCCGAACTGATGCGTTTCGATCAGGCCGGTCGGCTTGCGCCCGCTCGGCGCCAGCTTCTTGCCATCGACGATCCACCACGGACCGTCGTCGGTCTCCTCGACACGCGGGCCGCGATCGCGCCACTCGACCGGCAGGCGCTCCTCCCAGGTGTCGGGCGGC
This sequence comes from bacterium, assembly GCA_030430165.1. Taxonomy (GTDB): domain Bacteria; phylum Desulfobacterota; class Binatia; order HRBIN30; family CADEER01; genus CADEER01. Next base: position 45,699 of record JAUIGL010000053.1, read on the forward strand.
ATCGCGTGAATGTCCATGTGATCATCGGCTGAAATGAGGGTTTGATCGGGCGGTAGCGTCATCTCCATTCACTCCTTGTCGTTCCCCTATGCAGCGAGCTCGAGCTCGAAGTTGCGAAGCCCGCGCACCAGGTTCGAATCCACATACTGTAGCTGGGGGTTGCGTTGGCGCAGTTTCGGCAGATCGCCGACCAGGGCCTCGAGCACGCAGC
>JAUIGL010000145.1 GCA_030430165.1 bacterium
TCGTAGGGATGAGGATGAACAACGCGGGGCTGAGGAAGCCACCGCTGTAGACGGACCATCCGGTCCCAAGTGAGTCGCGTTTTGTGACTTCGTCGTCTCAGCGAGCGAAACCACAGGCGCACTACCTATCGCCGGAACGTGTTCTGTGCGCGTCCGTTGAACGGCACTCCATAGTATTGAGAGTGCCCGCGCAGGACGGCGCTCAGCCACTGTGCCACCTCTGGAACAGGATCGTGCATCCGCTTGCGCAGCTCGACCTTGATCTCGGCGAGCTTCGCCTGCATCCGCGTCCGCTGGGTTTTGCGCACGACCACGAACCTTCCCGACTTCCTCGTCTTCGAGCATATGTGCGTGAATCCGAGAAAGTTGAAGGTCTCCGGTTTGCCTCGGCCCCGCTCCTTTCGCCCGGTCGCCGCGAAGCGACCAAACTCGATGAGCCGGGTCTTGTCGCCGTGCAGCACAGCCGCCAACGCATGACTCGGGGCCGATGTGGCTCGCTATTCCTTCATCGTACGGATCTTTCATCCGCTTCTCCTTGCCGATTTTAATCGGCGCTTTCGGGACGTAGGAGGCGATTCGGGCGAGTTCGGTACGACTCGGCCGGTCGGCCACACGTCCCCTGCCTCCCCTTGGCGACGTCGGCCAGAGCGGGGCGACGCGGCGAGAAGAGATCAACCGGCAGGCGGCCGCCAGCGCCGGCGGCGAAAACTACGGCTGGCCGGTCGCCGAGGGAACGCGATGCGGTCCGGGTACCTGCAATCTCGGCAGCTGCCCTACCCCGATTCCGGCGTGCGCTATCCTCACGGGCCCCTTCTACGAATACAGCGGCGGGTGCTCGGTCACCGGCGGGTTCGTCTACCGCGGCAGTGCGATCAGCGAGCTCTCGGGGCGCTACGTGTTCGGCGACTACTGTTCGGGCGACATCGTCGCCATGGACACCGGCACGCTGGATGTACCCAAGGTCGCCGACACGGGTTTCGGTCTGACGACATTCGGCGAGGACGCTACCGGCGAGCTCTACGTCGCGGTGGGCGCCGAGGTGTACAAGATCATGCAAGAAGGTGCGGCCACGGCCACGCCGACCGCGACGCCCAGCGAGACGCCTAGTTCCACGGCAACGGCGACTCCGACGGTACTCGGCGGAGGCAGACTGGACGTCGACGGCGATGGCGTCGCCCAGGCTTCGACCGATGGCACGTATATCTTCCGGGCGTTGTTGGGACTTCAGTTCGTGGTTCCGCCAGACTTTCGCCTGGTCGACAACTCCATCGCATCAGATGCTGCTATCGCGGCCGCGGTCGCTGCCCTGGGCGCGAGCCTGGATGTAGACGGCGACGGAGTCGCGCAGTCGGCTACGGACGGCGTCTACATCTACCGAGCGTTGCTCGGACTCCAGTTCGTCGTTCCGCCCGACTTTCGCCTGGTCGATCCGGGCATTGCATCGGACGCAACCATCGCGGCCAACGTGGACGCGCTGCTTCCTTGAGATGCCGGGTTACGCAAACACTCAACGCGGTCGCCCGTCGCGCTGCCTGGGAGTATTGAGGAGTCTTTGGGGGGGCTGAGGTATTAGGCCAAGACCGAGGGTCGGACCACACGCGGAGGCTTCGTCCTCCGAGAGGCCAGCGCGCCTTACAATCCCTTTTCGGGGGCAAAAACGCGATCTAAGACGCCCAACCGGACCTCGATCAGGGTACGAACTGTATGAATTCAGCCGGTTGCCATGGTCCGACCCCGAAGCCCGAACCCCGAAGCCCGATCCGAAGCCCCGACGCCGAAGCCCCGACCCGAAGCCCCGATACGGGGAGACGGATCCGTGTTCACCCGTGTCCTCCGTGTGCTTCAATCGAAGTCGCTGGCGCTGTGGCGCTCGCGGACCTGTTGGTCCTCGGGGCCCCAGAAGCGGTTGACTCGGATTCCGCGCTGCACCGCCGGGCGCTCGGCGATCTGCTTGGCCCAGCGGTTGACGTGCTCATACGACGCGACGTCGAGGAACTCCGCAGCGCTGTAGAGGTTCTCCAAGACCAGACCGCCGTACCACGGGAAGGCCGCCATGTCGGCGATCGTGTAGTCGTCCCCACAAAGGAAGGTGCGCTCGGACAGGTTGCGGTCGAGAACGTCGAGCTGGCGCTTCACTTCCATCGCGTAGCGGTCGATCGGGTACTCCAGCTTCTCTGGTGCGTAGGCGTAGAAGTGTCCGAAGCCGCCGCCGAGGAAGGGGCCGCTGCCCATCTGCCAGAACAGCCACGACATGCACTCGGCACGATCACCGGGCTGCGCCGGGAGGAACGCGTCGAACTTCTCTGCCAGGTAGAAGAGGATCGCGCCGGACTCGAATACGCGGATCGGCGGCGCCGCGCCGCGGTCGAGCAACGCCGGGATCTTGGAGTTCGGATTGATCGACACGAAGCCGCTGCCGAACTGCGCCCCTTCGAGGATGTTGATCGGATAGGCGTCGTACTCGGCGCCCTCGCGACCGATCGCGAGCAGCTCCTCGAGCATCACCGTGACCTTGACGCCGTTCGGCGTCGCCAGCGAGTAGAGCTGCAGCGGGTGCTCGCCGACCGGCAGCTCCTTGTCGTGGGTGGCGCCGGCGACCGGGCGATTGATCGCAGAAAAGCGGCCGCCGCTCTCGCTGTTCCAGGTCCAGACCTTGGGGGGAGTGTATTCGCTCATCTCGCTCACTTTCCACAAACGCGGAGCTGCGTCGACAGCAGCGGCTGCGCCGCTGAGCGCGCCTATCGGCGCGCGTCCCAAACGCGCCCGCCGGGCGCGTGTCCCAAACTTGCCGCTGCGCGGCTCGTGTCCCAAGCTCGCCTGCGGCGAGCGTCCCAGGCGGGGGTTCGGGGGTCAGGTCTCGACTTTCAGGCCGCGCAGGTCGCCTTCTTTGCGCCACTGTTCGAGGACCTGGAAGAACTCTACTGGGCCGCCGCCGTAGAAGCCGTCCTGGGCGGAGCGCTCGGTCGGCTTGCCTTCGTTGTTGTAGTAGCCGGGCGTGCAGCTCTCGAGGAAGTCGCCGACGTCGCGCGCCTTGGCGATGCAGGTGTCGACCCATTCCTGCTCGCCCTCTTCGGTCACCTCGATCGCGCGCGCGTCGTGGTCGATGCCGTGCTTCAAGATGTAGGCGATGTGCTTCGCCTGCTCGTTGAGGAGGTGCGGGTAGCTCGCCGTGAATCCAGCCTGGGCGTTGCTCATGATGAAGCAGTTGGGGAAGTCGTGGACGTGCATGCCGTGCAGCGTGCGCGTGCCGGCGGCCCATTTGTCGGTCAGGGTTACGCCGCCGCGGCCGACGACTTTGAAGCCGGCGCGGCGCGAGTAGTCGGTGCCGACCTCGAAGCCGGTGGCGTAGATCAGACAGTCGACCTCGTACTCCTCGCCGCCGACGACGACACCTCGCTCGGTGATGCGCTCGACGCCCTCGCCCCTGGTATCGACCAGGGTGACGTTGGCGCGGTTGAAGGTCTCCAGGTACTCGTTGTGAAAGCACGGGCGCTTGCAGAACTGGCGGTAGTAGGGCTTGAGCGCCTCGGCGGTCTTCGGGTCGTCGACGATCGAATCGACGCGCGCCCGGATCTCCTCCATCTTCTCGAAGTCGGCGAGCTCGGCGGCCTGCATCAGGCCTTCGCGTGAGAAGTCGGTGGTCTTGCCCTGGGCGACGGCCAGCAGGAGCTTGCCGATCAGCGCCGTCCAGCCGTCGTTGACGAGGTCCTCCTGCTGCGGCACGCCGGAGACCAGACAGTTGAAGTTGTCCATGCGCTGCTGGTGCCACCCCTGCGGCAGCGACTTCGCCCACTCGGGATCGGTCGGCGGGTTGTCCTTGACGTCGATCGACGACGGAGTCCGCTGGAAGACGTACAGGTGCTCGGCCGACTCGCCGATGTGGGGTACGATCTGCACCGCGGTGGCGCCGGTTCCGATGACGCCGACTCGTTTGCCGCGCAATCCGGTCAGGCCGCCTTCGGAGCTCCCGCCGGTGTAGTCGTAGTCCCAGCGGCTGGCGTGGAACGAATGCCCCGCAAACGACTCGATCCCCGGGATCCCGGGCAGCTTCGGCCGGTTGAGCGGACCGGTCGCCAGGCACACGTAGTGCGCCCGCATGCGGTCGCCGTGGTTGGTCGTGATGATCCAGCGCGCCGCTTCGTCGTCCCAGCGCAGCTCCTCGACGCGGGTCTGAAAACAAGCGTCGCGATACAAGTCGAACTTGCGACCGATCGCCTGGCTGTGGGCGAGGATCTCCGGTCCGTACGAATACTTCTCCTTGGGAACGTACTCGAGCTCCTCGAGCAGCGGCAGATACGTGTACGACTCGATGTCGCACGCAATTCCGGGGTAGCGATTCCAGTACCAGGTGCCGCCGAAGTCACCCGCCGGATCGATCATGCGAATCGATTCGACCCCGGCCTGGCGCAGGCGCGCGCCGGCGAGGAGGCCGCCGAAGCCACCGCCGATGACGACGACTTCGACCTCGTCGGTCAGCGGGGCGCGGGTGAAGCCCGGCGCGACGTAGGGATCGTCGAGGTAGTGGGCGAACTGCCCCGAGACTTCGACGTACTGCTGGTTGCCGTCGTCGCGCAGCCGTCGATCGCGCTCCGCGCGATACCTGGCGCGCAGCGCGTCCGGGTCAAAGGGCAAGTCGCTCCCCTGTGGCGCGGTATCCGATCCTTCCTGGCCCGTCGTCATCGATCCCTCCTTGCGGCGTCGCTCTGACTCGAGCAAAACCCTATCCAATTCGCCTCAGCTGTCGACCCCGCCGCCGCTTGACCGGTCGCAGTCGATGACAATAGCGTTCCCAGCGCCGCCGAAAGGCCACGCAAAACGAGTACGCGGAATGCGGCCGTGGAGGACCTCGAATGCCCAGGAGCTTGCTGATCGCCACCATTGTCGCGCTGTTGGCCAACGGATGCGGGTCGGACGACGACGCCCCCTCCAGCGTGCGCGGCCTCGCCGACCAGCTCGGCGTCTACGTCGGCGCCGGCTTCGTCGAGGGCAGTCACACCGCGGAGTTCCGGTCGATCGCCGCCAGCGAGTACAACTCGCTGACCGCCGGCCTCTACTGGACACAGAGCGAGCCGCAGCGCGGGCAGTTCGACTTCTCGGCCGCCGACGACGCGCTGGCCGTCGCCGAGGCCGGCAGGCTGCGGGTGCGCGGCCACCCACTGGTTTGGGGCCGGTTGGCGCTGCCTCAGTACGTTCAGGACGCGTCGTCGGCGCAAGAGCTGCGAGCGATCATGCGCGAGCACATCACCGCGATCGTCGGCCGCTACCGCGGCAGAATCGAGCAGTACGACGTCGTCAACGAGCCGATCACCTTCGCCGGCAGTCCCGGCGACGACGGCAACGGGCTCGCCGAGTACGTCTTCACCGACCTCCTCGGACCGGGCTACATCCGCGAGGCGCTCGACATCGCCCACGCCGCCGACCCCGAGGCCAAGCTGTTCATCAACGACTTCTTCGTCATGCGTCCGGGGGCCAAGCAGGACTACTTCTTCGAGTTGGCGCGGCAGCTGGTCGAGTCGGGAGCGCCGCTGCACGGCGTCGGATTCCAGGGGCACATCACGCCGCCCTTCGATCCCAACTACCTGCCTGCGGCGGCGGAGATCGGCGCCGCGATCGACCGTTTCGCCGCGCTCGGCCTCGAAGTGGAAATCACCGAGATCGACGTGACACTCAGCGACCCTGCCAACCAGCTGGAATACCAGGCGCAGATCTATCGCGGCCTCGCCGAAGCCTGCTTCCGCCGTCCCGCCTGCCCGGGCATCACCACATGGGGGATCAGCGACGCCTACACCTGGATCGAAGGTTTCTTTTCCGTCCAAGGCGCCCCGCTCCCCTACGACGAGAGCTTCGCGCCGAAGCCTGCCTGGGGGGCAATTGGCGAAGCCTTGATCGCGGCGCGCGGGGCACGCTGAGCGTCGGCCGGCACCGCCGCCGCTGCTCTCACCGGCCAACTCGCCGCAGATCGCCCCTGCCGGGCCGAGGTCTCGAGGTTCAAAAAGTTGAGATTACCCGCATTTTCTCGGACAAAAAGTTTGCGGTTCGGCGAAACAAATGGCAAAAGGTCGGCTACTCGCGCTTGGTTTTTGCGGGTAATCGCATACCGCACGGTGAACGTTGACGCCGGCAAATCGAAGGGAGAAGAAAACCGATGGCGAAGAAACTGACGAAGGTCGACAAGCCGATGACCAGGACCGAGATCCTCAGCGAGCTCGCCGAGCAGACCGAGTTGTCGAAGAAGGATGTCGGTCGAGTGCTCGACGGCCTGGGTGACATCATTCACGCGCACGTCAAGAAGCGCTCGGCCGGGATGTTCACGCTGCCGGGGCTGCTCAAGATCAAGGTCGTCGCCACTCCCGCCCGCAAGGCGAAGAAAAACGTGCCGAACCCGTTCAAGCCGGGCGAGTTCATGGACGTCGCCGCCAAGCCGGCCGGGCGCAAGGTTCGCATCCTCGCACTCAAGAAGCTCAAGGACATGGCCGGCTGATCAAGCGCGCTCGTACGCCGAGCGAGCGATTGATCGATCACTCGGCACCACGCACTCAGCGCTGAATCGAATCAGTGCGCGACACCCAGGGGGCCGGGGCAAAGAGTTGCTCCGGCCCGCAGGGTCCCCCCCTTAGAGATTCCGGGGCGGACCGACCCGGCTCACAGCCGGGTATGCAGGCCGCATTCGCGGTCGGACGACACCTTGGTCGGGTCGAAGTACTCGTCGACGGTAGGCAGGTCGTGCCGGTCGAGGAAGGCGTGCAGGTCCTTTTCCGTCCATCGCAGGATCGGAGCGACCTTGATGACGTCGTTCGGCCCCGGCCCGACCACGTCCATCGACTGACGGAACTCGGTCTCTTCGCTGCGAACGCCGGTGAACCAAACAGTCGGCTGATGCTCGCGCATGGCGCGATTGAAGGGCTCGAGCTTCACCTCGTCGGTGAAGTCGGCGTGCTCGAGGCTGTCGATGTCGGGGATCCCGCCCAATGCAGCCTCACGCCGCGCGGCAGTCACGCGCGGTGTGTAGACGTGGAGGTTGAGCTTCAGCCGATCGATCAATTGCTCGGCAAATCGGTAGGTCTCCGGGGTGTTGTAACCGGAATCGACCCAGATGATCGGGATGTCGGCCTTGACCTGGGTCACCAGCTGCAGCATCGCCGCGGCGTGCGGTCCGAATGTGGTGGTCGCGATCGGCCGCGGCCCGTGGGCCACGCCCCACTCGATGATTTCAATCGGCTCTGCTTCGCCGAGCTCGGCGTTGATCTTGTCGAAATCCATTGACTAGCTCCCGAGATGAAGGTCCACGTGTCCGGAGAGCGCGGACATCCGTGCCGCTGCCCTCCCGCAGCGCGCACGAATGGCTGGACTCGCGGCACCTGATCCTCCCCGAATCGGGCTTCGCCCAATCCGGCAAATTACCGAGAACGAGAATTGTTATCAAGGCGGTCCGATCTGGCGTAGTGGGTTGGTTTGGCACAACGCCAAGAGGCGAAGGAGCCAAACGGGGCTCAGGCCTTCAGGCTTGATGGGTTTCAGCCTCCAACCGATCAACGCGAAGTTACCATGTGCTGGGTGACCAGCAGGAAGTTGCAAAGAAAGGATGGGAGCCTAACCCTTCGGAGATACCAAACAACCGACTGCGGTAGCCGCCGCAGTCCGAAGGGAGGCTCCCATGAGAGCGA
>JAUIGL010000054.1 GCA_030430165.1 bacterium
TCCGTCGCCGTCTGCGTCGGAGTGTCCGTCGGCGTACTGGTCGGCGTGTTGGTCGGGGTCTCCGTCGCCGTCTGCGTCGGGGTGTCCGTCGGCGTACTGGTCGGCGTGTTGGTCGGGGTGTCCGTCGCCGTCTGCGTCGGGGTGTCCGTCGGCGTACTGGTCGGCGTGTTGGTCGGGGTGTCCGTCGCCGTCTGCGTCGGAGTGTCCGTCGGCGTACTGGTCGGCGTGTTGGTCGGGGTGTCCGTCGCCGTCTGCGTCGGAGTATCCGTTGGCGTACTGGTCGGCGTGTTGGTCGGGGTGTCCGTCGCCGTCTGCGTCGGAGTTTGAGTAGGAGTGTCCGTCGGCGTCGAAGTCGGCGTCGCCGTCGGCAGAGACTCGCAGTACTGTTCCGCGATCTCTACGAGGATATCCTCCATGTCAGAGGCGTCCGGCGCGATGAAGAAGTTGTCCCCGTCGCTGTTCTCGGCATCAGCATCGTTGCCTTGGTCGTCCGAGCCAGTCTGGTGGCCGTGCGTGTTGTGCCCGTCCGTAGAGGGGGGGCTCGTCGCTCCTGTCGAGATTGCGGCGAGGAGCTCGTGCCCCGCGAAACCGGACGGATTCGATCCGTAGTGGAGGGTGAAGATCGCCACGCCCGCAAGCTTGATCGAGTCCGACTCGTCATAAGCCGCCTCGCGCGACGCCGAATCCGTGCCCGGCTCGTTCGGGTCACCGTCCGAAATCAGAACGATCGCCCGGCTCGAGGTACTGGCGTTCGCGCTCAACTCGGCGGCGGCGATCTCCAGTGCATCCTCGATGTTGGTGCCGACCGAGCTGTTGCTGGCGGTCACGTCGTCGATCGCATCGTATAGGTCGCTATCGTTGCTCGAGTCGTCGTCGCCATATGGAGCCGGCGACTTGCTTCGCGTCAACGACGCTCCGGGTTCGATGAACGCCTCATCGCCGCCGTTGGTCGAGTCCCCAAAGGCGCCGATCGCGATGTAGGGGGGTGTCGCCGCGGTGGCGAAGATGTCGAGAAACGCTTTTGCCGCCACCCGTTCGGCGGTCAGGTCCGAGGAGGACATGCTGCCGGTGCGATCCAACATCAGAACCACATCGGCATCGCAGTGCAGGCTCTCGAGCTGCGCCCGAACGGGTCCAGCCAGAACCGTCGCCACAGCCAACAAAGACGCTGCGTGTAACCGCGAAACGCGCAGGAGACGCCGCCGAGTCGCGTGGCTCCGGTGCGGTGCGATAAGCGAGCAGCTTACGGGTGACATGGCTCCTCCTCGCGGCCCGGCCCATCTCGACCCCACCCGCGCCCCGCCCTACCGGAACCACTTACGGTACCTAGCGAGTGCTCTGGATAATTACAAGGCATCTGGCCAGCAAATTTTGCCTAAGCACATCGCATACACGACAGTCTTCCAAGTTGCCTGAGACGACTGAGCAAGTTCGGCATCTAACGCCCCCAGGCCCTGGAGTAATTGGTCGAGAATCCCGAAGCTCGCGCTCGACACAACCTGGGGTTTCCCCGGATCGGGGGTGCGGTTACTGCGAGGGTGCGACGAGCCCTGCCCTGTCTGGCGGCACCGTCCGCGTTGCCAACCGCGAAGCAGATCGAGTAGGCTCCGTCCCTCGCAACGGGGAGGGGATCATGGCGAAGCTCAGGGAACTTCGCGGTCGAGGCAGCCGTGCTCGCACGACGGATCCATTCGGCTCGGCTTGGATGCCGGCGACGCTGTCTGAACGGGTCGAGGCGCCATGAAGTTGCGCGTCGGAATCCTAGGCGGCGGCTCCTGGGGCACGACCGTCGGCTGTCTCGCCAGTCGCAACTCGCCGACGGTCGTCTGGGCTCGTCGCGGCGAGGTGGCGGAGGAGATCAACCGCGAGCACACCAACCAGACCTACCTGCCCGGCTTCTCGCTGCCGAAGGACCTGCGCGCGACCGACTCGATCGAGGAAGCAGTGCGCGATGCAGACGTCGTCATCGTCGGCGTTCCGTCGCACGGCTTCCGCAAGTGCTGCGAAGATCTGCGCCCATTCATCCGGCCGTGGGTCCCCATCCTCAGTCTCTCCAAGGGGCTCGAGCAGGGATCGCTGCTGCGCATGACCGAGGTCATCGAAGAGACCCTTCCCGGACATCCCAACGGCGTGCTCACCGGGCCCAACCTCGCCAAAGAGATCATGAGCGGATTCGCCGCCGCCAGCGTCGTCGGCATGAGCGAGGAAACCATCGCCGCCGAGCTGCAGAACGTGTTTCGCAGCGGCTTGTTCCGCGTCTACACCAACACCGACGTCGTCGGTTGTGAGCTCGGCGGCGCGCTCAAGAACGTCATCGCGATCGCTGCGGGCATGGGCGCCGGGATGGGCGTCGGCCAGAACACCCTGGCGGCCGTGATCACTCGCGGCCTCGCCGAGCTGAGCCGGCTCGGGGTGGCAATGGGCGGGCGCCCGGAGACCTTCTCCGGTCTGGCGGGGATGGGCGACCTCCTGGCGACCTGTACCAGTCCGCAAAGCCGCAACCGCCACGTCGGCGAGGAGCTCGGCAAGGGGCGCAAGCTCGACGAGATCATCGCCGACATGAACGAGGTCGCCGAGGGCGTCAAATCCAGCAAGTCGGTGATCGAGCTCGGCAACCGCCACGGCGTCGACATGCCGATCGCCCAGGAAGTCTACAAGGTCGTCCACGAGGGCAGCAGCGCCGGAGAGGCATATCGCGGCCTGGTGCGCCGAGCCCCGGGAGCGGAGGGCGATCCGGGGTGATTGTAGGAGCTAGGCGCTAGGGGTTAGGGGCTAGGGAAGGTAGGGAGCTGTCTCATTTTTTTCGGCGCGTTCGCGATCGAGCGCTTCTGACGAACCATCCTCGAATGCCCCCCAAAGAAGCAGAAGACCAGAGCTCGATGATTTCCTACCTACCCTAGCCCCTAGTCCCTAACCCCTAGCCCCTGTAGAAGGATGAGCCAACTCGATCTCTTCGGACAGCCTGCGGCGAAGTCGCGACGCGGGGAGGTCGGGCCGGCGGTGGTGGATGAGGAGACGCGGCTGCTGGGCGCGGCGCTACCCGCCGAGCTGCGCATCGGTACTTCCTCCTGGTCCTTCCCGGGATGGAACGGGATCGTCTACGATCGCTCGGTGTCGAAGGCAGTATTGGCGCGGCGCGGCCTGGCGGCGTATGCGCGTCATCCTCTGCTGCGTATGGTCGGAGTCGATCGCAGCTACTACGCGCCGCTCGAACAGGCGACCTTCGCCGAGTACGCCGCCGCGGTCGACGACGATTTTCGCTTTCTCGTGAAAGCGTGCGAGCAGTGCACGGTCGCCCGCTACCCCAAGCACCCGCGCTATGGCGAGCAAGGCGGCAAGATCAATCCGCTCTACCTCGACGCCGGCTTCGCCAGCGACATGGTGGTGGCGCCGATGGTCGAGGGGCTCGGCAGCAAGGCTGGGCCCTTGGTCTTCCAGTTCCCGCCGCAGCACCGCGGCGCGATGGGCGGCAAGGATTTCAGCGACGTCCTCTACACCTTCCTCAGCGCGCTGCCGCGCGGCCCGGTCTACGCGGTCGAAATCCGCGACCCGGTGTTACTCACCGCCGAGTACGCGCAAGCCTTGCGCGACGGCGGCGCGGTGCACTGCTTCAACGTTCACACCCGCATGCCCGAGATTCCGGTGCAGTATGCGGTGGTCGGCGAGCAGAGCAATCTGGTGATTCGCTGGATGCTCGGCCACGGCCAGGCGTACGAGGCGGCGCGCGAGCGCTACGAGCCCTTCGACCGCATCGTCGACGAGGACCGCGGCGCACGGCGCAAGATCGCGGCTCTCGCGGTGCGCAAGCGCGGCGCGGCGCACAGCGTTTCCATCGCCATCAACAACAAGGCCGAGGGATCGGCGCCGCTCTCGGCGCGCGCGCTCGCCGGAGAGATCGCCGCGCTCTGTCGCGACGACTGAGCCGCCCTACTCTTCCGGCAGAACGCTCAGCGTGCCGCCGCGGCGGATGAACAACTTCGGAGTCATGCGGTAAGGCGAATCGCGGTAGTCGGTGCGCGCATGACCGCGCACGCGGGCCAGCCCGGTCGCATCGTCGCTGCCGGTCACGTAGAGAATGCCGCGCGCCGGCACCGCGAACACGAAGTCGCCTTTGACGTCGAAGCTCTGCTTGCGCCACACCGACCCGAGAGCCAGCAAGCTGGCCTCGTAGTCGCCGCCGAGCGAGACCTTGTAGACGCCGTCGCCCCCCTGGCGCTGGATGTCGGGAAACATCCGCACCAGGTTGTCCGCCGCGAGCTGGCGCAGGCCGGCGCGCTCGATCCCCGCACTTTCGAGGTCGGTCTCAGCGAAGTAGGAAAAGCTTGCCGGCGCGTCCTCCGCATACACGACCACCAGCTCCTCGTTCAGCACATCGTAGACCAGGGCCGCGCCGTCCGCGTTCTTACCGGCGGCGGCGAGCACCCCGTCGAGCCAGGCTCGGGTCTTGACCACCGGTACGATTTTCGTCGGGTCGAGCTTGTCGGCCGCGCTCAGAGACTCGATGACGCCCTCGACATAGGGGTCGAGAATCTCTTCGAGCTTGTCCGGCGCGCGCTTGTAGGTCTCGTAGGGCGCCGTCAGGTCGACCCGGAGCAGGTCGCCCTCGCGCAGCTTCATGTCAACTTGCAGCGGCTCGGGAGTCGACACCGTCACCCGCGGACGCTTGGCGGAAACCATCGCCGCGAACTGATTGCTGAATTCGCCCGGGAGCAGCAGGTCGACTGCCGACGCCCCCGCCGCCAGCACCGCCACCAGCAACACCAACCTCAACCCCAGTCTCATCGCTTCGCCGACCTCCAAGCCCTCTACTCTTGCTGGAACCCTTCGGCAGCGCAACGCCCCGGCGCATTGCCAGTTTGCTTGGCGCCGCTAATGTAACGGTTGGATGCCTCGTTTCCGCAAAGAGCAGGCGATCGCGGCGCCCGCGGCGTTCGCCTTCGGCTGGCACGAGCGCCCCGGCGCTTTCGAACGCCTCACCCCCCCGTGGGAGCGGGTTCGAGTCGTCGAGCGCAGCGGCAGCATTCGCGACGGCGATCGGCTGGTCATGGAGATGCGCAACGGCCCGCTCGCGGTTCGCTGGGTGGCGGAGCACCGCAACTACCGCGCCGGCAGCAGCTTCCAGGACGTCCAGGTGCGCGGGCCCTTCGCCAAGTGGGAGCACACCCATTCGGTCGAGCCCACCGGCGAAGACCGTTGCCGGCTGGTCGACGACATCGAGTACCAGCTGCCGCTGGCGCCGATCGCCGATCTCGTCGCCGGCGGTTTCACCAAACGTCGGCTCGAGCGGATGTTTCGCTACCGCCATACCGTCACCCGCCAGGACATCTCGACGCACTGGCAACACAGAGGAGCAGAAGACATGAAGATCGCAGTCACCGGTTCGACCGGCCTGGTCGGCCGCACGCTCTTGCCGTTCCTGACCACCGGCGGACACCGTGTCCTGCCCCTGGTGCGGCGCGAAGGATCAGCCGGGGTCCACTGGGACCCTGCAAACGGCACGATCGAGGGCGACAAGCTCGAAGGCTGCGACGCCGTCGTGCACCTCGCCGGCGAAGGCATCGCCGAGGGACGGTGGACCGAGGCCAAGAAGCAGCGCATCCTCGACAGCCGGGTCAACGGCACCGAGCTCATCGCGCAAACCCTGGCCCAGCTGAAGAACCCGCCCAAGGTGCTGGTCTGCGCCTCGGCGATCGGCTACTACGGCGACCGCGGCGACGAGGTCATGACCGAGGGATCGCGCGTCGGCAACGGCTTTCTGCCCGATGTGGTCGAGGCATGGGAGAACGCCGCCGACGCCGCTCGCGAGGCCGGCATTCGCGTCGTGCACTTGCGCATCGGCGTCGTCCTCGCCGCCGACGGCGGCGCCCTCGAGAAGATGCTGCTGCCGTTCAAGCTCGGCGTCGGCGGCGTCATCGGCAGCGGCGACCAATACATGAGCTGGATCGCGATCGACGACGTCGTCGGCGCCATCTACCACGCGATCAACGACAGCAGCCTCGAAGGCCCGGTCAACACGGTCGCGCCGCAACCAGTCACCAACCGCGAGTACACCAAGACCCTCGGCAACGTGCTGTCACGCCCGACGATCATCCCGGTGCCCGCCTTCGCCGCGCGGCTCGCGTTCGGAGAAATGGCCGACGAGCTCTTGCTGTCGAGCACGCGGGTCGTGCCCGAACGCCTCGAAGCGTCGGGCTACTCCTTTCGCTTCCCCGAGCTCGAACCGGCCCTCCGACACATCCTCGGGGCGTGAAGCCGGCCGTAGGTGTTTTCCGCAAGTGGCTCGTGGCTCGACTTGCTCCGGCTGCGCTCGTCGTGCGATGAGGGCTCTTTGGTCAAGCGTGCGCAATTCTCCCCGGCGAAAGGCAAGCAGACGATGAACGTTCGAGTCACGGTATACCTCGCCGCCGCCTTACTGGCCGGCTTCCTCGGCACCTCACCGGTCGCGGCACAACGGAGCAACCCGGGCCTACCGGCGCCCTCCGCCGAGCAGGCGAAGAAGGGCTTCGACGACAAGCCCGTGTATTCACCCTACGCCGGTCGAAACTATCCGACGCAGCCGCTGTTCGGCGACACTCATTTGCACACCTCGTTTTCGATGGACGCCGGCGCCTTCGGGGCGCGGCTGACTCCGCGCGACGCCTATCGCCTCGCGCGCGGCGAGCAGGTGACCTCTTCGAGCGGACAACCGGTCAAGCTGTCGCGACCGCTGGATTTTCTCGTCGTCGCCGACCACTCCGACAACATGGGATTCTTCCCCGACCTGTTGGCGGGCGAGCCGGAGATGCTGGCCAACCCAACCGGCAAGAAGTGGTACGACATGATCCAGGCCGGCAACGGCAATGCCGCGGCGATGGAGATCATCGTCGCCTTCTCGCACGGCACCTTCCCGACCGAGATCATGTATCTGCCCGGATCGCGCGGCTACAAGGCTGCGTGGCACGAAACGATCGACGCCGCCGAAGCCTACAACGACCCGGGGCGCTTCACCGCGTTCATCGGTTACGAGTGGACCAGCAACACCGGCGGCAACAACCTGCACCGCAACGTGATCTTCCGCGACAATGCCGATCTCGCCAAGCAGATCGAGCCGTTCACCGTCTATCCCCCGGGGAGCGACAACCCGAAGCACCTGTGGCAATGGATGAAAGGCTACCAGGACAAGACCGGAGGCAGCGTTCTCGCGATCGCCCACAACGGCAATCTGTCGAACGGCATCATGTTCCCAACCGTGGAGGCCTTCGGCGAGAAACTCGATGGATCGTACGTCACCAAGCGAGCTCACTGGGAGCGGCTCTACGAAGCGACCCAGACCAAGGGCGACGGCGAGGCCCACCCCTTCCTCTCGCCAAACGACGAGTTCGCCGACTTCGAGACCTGGGACAAGGGCAACCTCGACGGCAGCGTCGCCAAGACCAACGAGATGCTCGAGTACGAGTACGCCCGGTCCGCCCTCAAGAACGGCCTGAAGCTCGGCAAGGAGCTGGGCACCAACCCCTACAAGTTCGGCCTGGTCGGTAGCAGCGACGCCCACACCGGGCTGTCCGCCCTGCGCGAGGAGAATTTCTTCGGCAAGACGACGCCGCAGGAGCCTAGTCCGGAGCGCATGAAGGCGACTTTCATCGCCAACGAAAAAACCGGCGTCAAGGTCATGGATTGGGAAGTCGGCGCGGCCGGCTACGCCGCCGTCTGGGCAACCGAGAACACGCGCGCAGCACTCTGGGACGCCATGCACCGGCGCGAAACCTACGCAACCACCGGCACACGGATGATCGTGCGCTTCTTCGGCGGCTGGGATTTCGCACCTGCCGACGCCGAGGATCGCCTGCCGGCGCGGGTCGGCTACTCGAAGGGCGTGCCGATGGGTGGCGATCTGAGCGACGCCCCCGAGGACAAGGCGCCGACCTTCCTGGTGGCGGCGCTCAAGGATCCGATCGGCGCCAACCTCGATCGCATTCAGATCGTCAAAGGCTGGCTCGACGCCGACGGCACCCTGCACGAGAAGGTCCACGACGTCGTCTGGAGCGACGCCGAGAATCGCCAGCCGGGCGAAGGCGGCAAGCTGCCGCCGGTCGGCGACACCGTCGACGTCGCCAACGCCACCTGGACCAACACCATCGGCGACCCGGAGCTGATCACCGTGTGGACCGATCCCGACTTCGACCCGAAAGAGCTCGCCTTCTACTACGCGCGAGTGCTGGAGATCCCGACCCCGCGCTGGACGGCGTACGACGCCAAGTTCTACGGCGAGCAGCCCCTCGAAGGCACGCGCATGAAGCTGCAGGAGCGTGCCTACACTTCGCCGATCTGGTACTCGCCCGCCGAGGGCTAGTGGCTGGGTAAGGCGTCGCGCCGGCGCCCGCGGAAGCGGAGCCCGAGCTGCTCACTGGGCAACGAATAGTAGGCGAACTCGATCGCACCGTCCGGTGCGAGCTCGAGGTCGACCAGCACTCGGCGGGGAACACTGCTGGCACAATAGCGCCGGAAGTGCGTCCCGGACGAGCCCGAGTAGTAATAGGCTCCCTCGAGGAATATTCCAGAGCCGGTGTATAGCGTCGCTGGGCGGGTCGCGCCTCCCGGTGTCTCGATCTCGCCGTCGTAGGGCGTGGCGAGCGGCGGCAGTCCAAGCTCGGTGCAAACCCCGCCATCGGATTCGGGAATGGCGAGGCACGGCCGGAAGTAGCCGTGCGGCCCGACCGAGGCGAAGTAATCGTAAAAGCCGAAGTTGGCGGCAACCTCGTGACACGTGGAGCACTCGGCAACTCCACGGCCGGCCGCGCGCACCGAGCCGGCAAAGTAGTCGTACCAGTACCAGCCGCGTCCGCCGTCGCTGTCGGGCAAGACCTTGTGGCTGACCGACCATCCCAACGGCGCATCCGTGCGGGGATCGCGCAACTCGACAACCGCCGACGCACCGACCGGGTGTGGCTCAACGTCGTAGCAGGTCAGCGATGCGTACAGGTCGTCGTTGATGAACGTTTGCGCCACTCTCGCAACCGGGCCGCGATCGTGGCCGTCGAAGCTACCGTGCTGGCGCCACTCGCGGTAGAACCCGCGCTGCAGCCAGGTGAGGAGATCGACCGTATTGGTCGGCGGCACCTGCGGGTCGAAGATCGGGGTCGGACTGAGCGTGCCGGTCGCCGTCGGCGTCACAGTCGGCGTATGCGTCGGCGTCGCGGTCGCGGTCGGCGGCGGACAACCACCGAGCGCCGCCGCTACCGCGGCGATCAGGTCGTCGATACCGATTCGCCCGTCTCGGTTGGCATCGGCCGGCGGACACACCCGCGTCGCGTACTCGCGGCGGGCGATCGACGCCGCCAGCATCAGCTCGGAAATGACTACCCGCTCGTCCCCATCGCAATCCGCCGGGCAGGCGGCAGCTGTCACACCGATCGACACCAGCCAACCGACGCCAGCAAGGATCGCGAGCATCTTGGGGAACGCCATCGCGACACCACTCACTCGAATCCGCGGCTCGGAGTCAAGCCGGCGCCACCCGGGTCGACGATCCAACTCGGCGGCACTAGTGTCCTGGCATCGCGAACCAAACTGACCGAGTAGGAGAGGATCGAAATGGAAACGTTGAGCCAAGCTCGCTGTTTCGGCGGCACTCAGGGAACCTACCGCCACGCGGCGAAGGAAACCGGCTGTGACATGACCTTCTCGGTCTATCAGCCGCCGCAGGCGCAGGCGGGCAAGGTGCCGGTGCTCTACTACCTCTCTGGCCTGACCTGCACCGAGGAGAACTTCACCGTCAAAGCCGGGGCGCAGCGGGTCGCCGCAGAGCTCGGGTTGATGCTGGTCGCGCCGGACACCAGCCCGCGCGGTCTCGACCTTCCCGGGGAGGACGACTCCTACGATTTCGGCAGCGGAGCCGGGTTCTACGTCGACGCCACCCAATCCCCCTGGTCGACCAACTACCGCATGTACAGCTACGTCACCCGCGAGCTACCCGACCTGATCGAATCCACGTTTGCGGCCGACCCGCAGCGCCGCGGCGTGTTCGGCCATTCGATGGGCGGACACGGCGCCCTGGTGGTCGCCCTCCGCAACCCCGATCGGTACCGCTCGGTATCCGCCTTCGCGCCGATCGCCAACCCGATCGATTGCCCGTGGGGGCAGAAGGCCTTCACCGGCTACCTCGGCGACGACCGCAGTACCTGGAAGCAGTACGACGCGACCGAGCTGATCCGCGAACACGGCTGGCAAGGCTCCATCCTCGTCGACCAGGGCGAAGCCGACGGCTTCCTCGAAGAGCAGCTCAAGCCCGAGCGCCTGCGCAACGCCTGCGCCGACAAGGGCGTCGACCTCCAGCTGCGAATGCAGGAGGGCTACGACCACTCCTACTTCTTCATCGCCTCCTTCGTCGAAGACCACCTGCGACACCACGCCGCCGCCCTCACCCGCTGACCCCCGCCCCAGGTCCCTTGTGGCCCCCCTCGGGTGGGTGCCCCTCGGGGTCGGACCAGCCCAACCTACTGAATTCCCCTAATTTTCTTGCAAAATGGGGTGATTTTTTGGGCTTAGGAGCGGATTTCGGGGCGGAAATCGAGCTCCTAACGGGATCCCAGTCAGGGCCCCCTTGACCGAACCACCATTTACTCTATGAGTAATTACTCATGGAGTTCCGGATCGAAGAATTGGCCTCGAAGGTTGGCGAGAAGGTCGATACCATCCGCTACTATCAGGCGCGCGGGCTGCTCCCCCGGCCGCGGCGGGAGGGCCGCACCGCGGTCTACTCGGACGAGCACGTCGCGGTCCTCAGGCGCATACGCGAGTACCAGGCACAGGGCTTCACCCTGGCTCTGATCGAGCGCCTGCTCGACGACCAGGGCGAATCGAAGGGCGCGGCCCTGCTCTCCGCCGTCACGACGGAAAGCGCCGGCCGCAAGCTGAGCCGCTCCGAGCTGGCGGCGGAGTCCGGAGTACCGGAGCCCCTGCTCGCGTCGCTACACGCGGCCGGCTTGCTGGTCCCGTTGAGCAACGACGGCGAGACCGACCTTTACGGCGAGGCCGATGTCGAGATGGCCAAAGCCGGTCTCGAGCTGCTCAGCCAGGGCTTCCCCCTCGACGAGCTCCTGGCTCTCGCGGTGCGTCACGCGCGCGGCATCGAGTCGGTGTGCGACAGCGCCATCAACCTGTTCGACGACCACGTGCGCAAAGTCGATCGTCAGGACGCCGACGCCGGCAGTGTCGCCGAGACCTTTCGCACCCTGCTGCCAGCGGTGACCACCCTGGTCGCCGTTCACTTCCAGAGAACTCTCTTGCAACGCGCACTCGAACGACTGCGCACCGTCGAAGAAGGCGAAGCTCTGGAGAAAGCGGTCGCGGCGGTCGAAACCGGGAAGCTCGAAGTGAAATGGACGTGACGGTTCGCAAGCCGCTGCCGGACCCGCAGAACAAGGCGCAGTTCGTCGAGGCGATGTTCGATCGCATCGCGCCGCGTTACGACCTGCTCAACCGGCTGCTGACGCTGCGGCTCGACCAGGGCTGGCGCCGCCGCGCGATCGCGCTGGCACAAATCGATCCCGGGGACATCGTCCTCGACCTCGGCTGCGGCACAGGCGATCTGTGCGAGCTGGCGGCGGCGGCCGGCGGGCGCGTCGTCGGCGTCGACCCGTCGGCGGGAATGCTGGCGGGAATGCGCGAGCGCGGCATCGAGGCACAGCCCCTACGCGCCGACGCATCGCGGATCCCAGTGGCCGACGCCAGTGCCAGCGTCGTCCTCAGCGGTTTTGCTCTGCGCAACTTCGTGTCGATCGAAGCAGTCTTCGCCGAGATCACGAGGGTGGTGCAACCGGGCGGACGAATCGTCCTGCTCGAAGTCGACCAGCCGTCCTTCGCCCCGCTGCGTTATCTCCACGGGCTGCACTTCAACACCATCGTCCCGGTCGTCGGCCGCCTGCTTTCCGATGCCGAGGCCTATCGCTATCTGCCCGAATCCACCGTCTACCTCCCTCCGGAGAACGAGATGCGCGCACTGATGACGAGCTTCGGCTGGACCGACATCCGCAAGCAACCACTGTTCGGCGGAGTCGCGCAGATCCTGAGCGCGCGCCGCTGAGACGATCCGATGAATCACGTCGACTCCGATACCCACGAACGTCTGCGCGACGACCCGACGCGTCGTTCGCTGATCGCCTGCATCACCGAGATCCCCGCGCCGGAGGATCTGATCGGCATCATCGCCGCCGCCCGCCGCAACGGCGAGCCCGTCTTCTACTGGGAGAAACCCACCGACCAGCTCGCCATCGCCGCGATCGGCAGCACCTGGCAGACCACGGCCGCGGGAACCGACCGCTTCCGCTCGGTAGCTAGCGAGGCGCGCGAGCTCGCCCAACGTCTGCGCGTCGAAGGATCGTCCGCTCTGCTCGACACTCCGCCCCTGGTCGGCGGCTTCTCGTTCGGCGACCACCCGCCACTCGGTGAAACCTGGGCCGGCTTCGCCGCCGCCCGGTTGTTCCTGCCGCGCACCTGCATCGTGCGCCGCGCCGGGCACGCCGCGCTGATGCGCAGCGCGGTAATCGACCCCGCGAGCGACATCGGCGCACTCGCCCGCGACCTCACCAATCCGGAGCTGCCTTCGGCGCGCGCCGACCGCCGGCGACCAGAGTCCTCGGCTTCGTTCGAGCACCGCAGCACTCCCAGCCGAGAGTCGTGGATGGATCGCGTGCGCGACGCAGTCGACTCGATTCGCGACGGCGAGCTCGACAAGCTCGTCCTGGCCTGCTCGCAGCGCGTCGTCGGCGACCGCGCATTCGATCTCGAAAGCGTTCTGCGCAGCCTGCGCGAGCGCGAAGACGGCTGCACCGTGTTCTGCGTCTCCGCCGGTGATGCGGAGTTCGTCGGCGCAACCCCCGAGACCCTCGCCACCCTGCGCGGCGGTGAGCTGGAGACGAGCGCAATCGCAGGAACCGCCGCGCGCGGCGACAGCGTCGACGAGGACGGGGTGCTGCGCCAGGCACTCGAGCTCAGCGGCAAGGACCGCAGCGAGCACGAGATCGTGGTGCGCGGAATATGCGACGACCTGCGCCCGCTCTGCGAGAGCATCGACCGAGAGCACGGCCCGCGGGTGATGCGCCTGCGCAACGTGCAGCATCTGCGCACTCCCATCCGCGCGCGGCTGCGGCCGGGGCGCAGCCTCCTCGACGTGGTCGCGGCACTGCACCCGAGCCCAGCGGTCGGCGGCTACCCGAAAGCGGTCGCGCTCGACGAGCTGGGCCGGCGGGAAGATCTCGAGCGCGGCTGGTACGCGGCTCCGGTCGGCTGGACAACGGTCGACGGCGACGGCGAGTTCGCCGTCGCGCTGCGCAGCGGCCTGCTGCGCGGCCGCGAAGCGACCGCGTTCGCCGGCGCCGGCATCGTGCGCAACTCCAACCCGCGAGCCGAGCTCGCCGAGATCGACCTCAAGCTCGCGCCGATGGTCTCGGCCCTGACCCGGCCGAGATGAGCCGAGCCGCGGCACCGGCGCGCGCGGCGACCGACGCATCGGCTCGCTTCGAGCACATCGAGGCGCTGGTCGATGCGCTCGCCGGCGGCGGACTCGAGGACGTCTGCATCGCCCCGGGGGCACGCTCGACGCCTCTCACGGTCGCCTTCGACCACCACCCGCGCATCAATACGTGGTCGCACATCGACGAACGCAGCGCCGCCTTCTTCGCCCTCGGCATCGCCAAACGCACGCGGAATGCGGTCGCCCTGGTGTGCACATCGGGCACGGCGGCTGCCAACTTTTTCCCGGCGATCGTCGAAGCGGCGCAAACCAAGCAACCGCTCATCGTCCTGACCGCCGATCGCCCACCCGAGCTGCGCGATCGCGATGCCGGACAGGCGATCGATCAGATCAAGCTCTACGGCGACTTCCCGGCGTTGTTCGTCGAAGCCGGCGGTGCCGACTGCGGCCTGCCCTATTTCCTCGACCTTGGGCGGCGCGCGTTGCAGACTGCGCTGGGCACGCCCGGCGGCGTCGTCCACATCAACGTACCGCTGCGCGAGCCACTGGTCGCAGCGGAGGGCACACTCTCCTCGCGCTTCAGCGGCGAGCGGGTGATCCGGGGCGCCGGGCCGGCGCCGCGCGCAGCGGAGCTCGAGCGGCTCGCCAACAGCTTGCGCAGCTGTCGGCGCGGGTTGGTCCTGTGCGGTCCCGCCGACCACACCGCTCCGCGGCGAACCGCGATCGCCGAGCTCGCCCGCACCCTCGGCTTCCCCCTGCTCGCCGATCCCGCGTCGCAGCTGCGCCGGGGCGCCGGCGTCGAGGTCGCGATCGACGCCTTCGACGCGATGCTCGCCGACGACGGGTTGGCGAGCCGGTTGGCACCCGAGATCGTCCTGCGGGTCGGCGGCATGCCGGTGAGCAAGCGGCTACGCCTCTGGCTCGAACGCCACGCGGTGCCGCAGATCGTCATCGACGATAGCGGAGCCTGGAACGACCCGAGCATCTCTGCCCGCGAAATCTGGAACACCGACGTTTCTCTGACCTGCGAAGGGCTGCTCCACGCGCTGTCGGGCTACGCCCCGCAGATCGCCTGGCTGGACGCGTGGCGCGACGCCAACCACGATGCCCGCGCGGCAATCGATCGCTACCTGGCCGCGGAGAGCGGTCTCTCCGGTTGCGGCGTGTTCCATCAGCTCGCCCGGCGGCTGCAGGCGCCGAGCATCCTCTACACCGGCAACAGCCTGCCGATTCGGCAGCTCGACACCGCCTGGCCCGCCGCCGAAACCGATGTCCGAATACTCTGCAACCGCGGTGCAAACGGGATCGACGGCGTCGTCTCCTGCATCCTCGGCGCCGCCGCCAACAGCGCGGCGCCAGTCGTCGGCGTGCTCGGCGATCTCTCGTTCTACCACGACATGAACGGCTTGATGGCGGCGCGCCGGCACGCAATCGACGCCACGATCATCGTCCTCAACAACGACGGTGGCGGGATCTTCTCGATGCTGCCTCAGGCCTACCTCGGGGAGACGTTCGACCGACATTTCACCACTCCGCACGGACTCGACCTGAGCCACGCCGCGAGGCTCTACGGATGCTCGTTCGACCGCGTCGACTCCTGGGACAGCTTCACCGTGGCGCTGCGCCGATCACTCGCCGCACCTGGAACCTCGGTCATCGAAGTGCCGTTGGACCGCGAGCGCGACCTCGCCATCTTCGGCGAGGCGATTCGACGCGGCGCGAAGGCAGCGCAATCGTAGCCATGCTCGAGCTCGCGACCACGGTCCGCGGAACCGGTCCACCGGTGCTCCTACTGCACGGTTTCACCACCGCAGCGGCAGCATGGGCTCCGATCGTCGAGCGACTCGAGCACGAGCTGACCCTGGTCTGCGTCGACCTCCCCGGGCACGGCCGCTCGCAGGCACCGCCGAGCGGCTACGAATTCTCCGATTGCGTCGGTGACCTCCTCGAGTCGCTGAGCGGCGCAGGAATCGACCGCTGTTGCGTGGTCGGCTACTCGATGGGAGGCAGGATCGCCCTCGGCCTGACGGTGCGCGCACCCGACCGAGTCGAACGGCTTCTCCTCGAGAGCGCGTCCCCCGGCATCGACGAGGCGGCAGCGCGCGCACGGCGACGTGACCAGGACGAGGCCCTCGCTGCGAAAATCGCCAGCGGGGATTTCACCGAGTTCATCGACCGCTGGATGCAGCTTCCCTTGTTCCGCTCGCCGTCCCGCCCTGCGGTCGCTCAACTCGACGAATCACGCCGGCTGCGCCTGAGAAACCGGCCCGCCGCTATCGCCGCCAGCCTGCGCGCGCTCGGAACCGGATCACAGCCTTCATACTGGTCGGAGCTGCAGCAACTGGACCTGCCCGTCTCGCTGCTCACCGGCGAGCACGATCACAAGTTCAACCGGATTGCCGACCAGATGAGCGAGTTGCTGCCACGCTGCACTCGACACGCGATCCGCGACGCCGGCCACACCACCCACCTCGACCGTCCGGAGGACTTCGCTCGCGCCGTCCGCGACTTCGTTCTCGGCGACGAGGCGAGCGACGCGACCCCCGCCAAGGACGTGGCGCGAGCATGAACGCATGGCTGATGGCGGCGCGGCCGGCGACGCTGACCGCTTCGGTCGGTCCGGTGCTGGTCGGCACGGCACACGCGTTTCGCGACGGCAGCGGCCACGTCGGCGCCGCGGCGGCGGCGCTGATCGGAGCCATGCTGATCCAGGTGGCGACCAACCTGGTCAACGACGTCGAGGACTTCGAACGCGGCGCCGACGACGAGAACCGCCTCGGACCAGCGCGCGCGGTCGAGCGCGGCCTGCTGACCCCGGCACAGGTGCGGCGCGCGGCGATCGCCTGCTTCGCCGGCGCGGCGGCGATCGGTTGCTACCTCATCTACCTCGGAGGCTGGCCGATCCTTCTCCTCGGCGTCGCCTCCATCCTCTCCGGCATCGCCTACACCGCGGGCCCCTACCCACTCGCCTACCTCGGCCTCGGCGACCTGTTCGTCTTCGTCTTCTTCGGCCTGGGAGCAGTGACCGGCACCTACTACGTCCAGGCCGGTTCGGTCACGCCGCCGGTCCTGCTGAGCGGCTCGGCGATCGGTCTGCTGGCCACCGCGATCCTCGCCGTCAACAACACGCGCGACGTCGCCAACGACCGCCAGGCCGGCAAGCGGACGCTCGCGGTGCGCCTCGGCGATCGCGCCACCCGCGCGGAGTACGCAATCACCGTCGCGATCGCCTTCGCGATCCCAGTCGTGCTGTGGCGCGAGCTCGGCGCGGTCGGCGCATTGCTGCCGCTGCTGGCAACGCCGAGGGCCGTAGCGCTGGTGCGAGAGATGTACGCCAACGACGGCGCCGCCCTCAACCCGTTGCTCGGCAAGACGGCCCAGCTCGAGCTGCTGTTCGCCGCCCTGCTCGGCGTCGGGCTGCAACTATGACCGTCGGCTCGGTCCGGCTGACCAGCTTCGCGATCCCCTACCGGCGACCACTCCAACTGGCCGGCGGCACGACGCTCCAGCACCGGGGTATCCTGATCGAAGTCACCGACGATCAGGGAACCAGCGGCGTTGGTGAGGTAGCGCCGGGGCCGGGCACCTCGAGCGAGGACATCGAAGCCCTCGCCGGCGAAGCGCGACAACGGGCGGGGCGACTGCGAGGCGCCGAAGTCGCGGACGTCGAGCAGATCGAGGCCGCAGCTGCAGACACTCCCGGGCCGCTGCGCGCCGGGCTCGAGACCGCGCTGCTCGACCTTCTCGGGAAACGGACGTCGAAATCGATCGCCGAGATCCTCGGCCGCGGCCGCGACGACATCCCCGAACGAGCTCCGGTCAACGCGATGCTCGACCGCCAGCCTCCCGCCGATGCGTTGGCACGCGCCCGCCAGGCGCACGCAGACGGGTTCCGCACCATCAAGCTGAAGGTCGAGCCGGAGCGCTTCGACGAGTTGGTCGCCACTGTCGGCTCGATCCGCGATGCGTTGGGTGACGTGGTCCGGCTACGGCTCGACTGCAACGCAGCGTGGCCGAGCGATCGCGCCGCGGCAGCGTTGCATGCGCTCGAGCGCTTCGCCGTCGAGTACGTGGAGCAACCGGTCGCCGGACTGGACGCACTCGCCGCGTTGCGCCGGCAAACCACCACACCGGTCGCCATCGACGAGTCGGTAGTCGGACGCGACAGCGTGCGACGCGCCATCGAGCTCGGCGCCGCCGACGTCGTCGTGCTCAAGCCGGCGCGCATCGGTCTGATCGAAGCCGCGCGCGCGGCGCGGCTCGCCCGCGACGCCGGACTGGCGGTCACCATCACCTCCAACCTGGAAACCAGCGTCGGCATCCTCGCCGCCCTCCAGCTGGCGGCGGCGATCGGCGAGGTCCCGGATCGGCCGG
Organism: bacterium; assembly: GCA_030430165.1. Taxonomy (GTDB): domain Bacteria; phylum Desulfobacterota; class Binatia; order HRBIN30; family CADEER01; genus CADEER01. The sequence continues at coordinate 17,825 of JAUIGL010000054.1, forward strand.
ACTGGGCACACGGTCTTGCGACCATCGACCTGCTCGACGGGGACCTGACCGAGACACCGGCGCGAGCCGAGCGAGGCCACCTACGCGTCCCGAACCAGCCGGGCAGCGGCTTCGAGCTCGATCGCGCCCGACTCGAGCGGTGGAGCCTCTGACGTGAGCAGGTTGGTCATCAATTGGCTCGATCAGCGCGCCAGCACGCACGCAGACCACGAATCGCTCTGCTTCGAGGGTCGCAGTATGACGTTCGCCGAGCTCGCCGCCCGCAGCGCCGCCTGGGATCGCCGGCTCACCGCGCTCGGGGTCGGACCCGGGACGCGGGTCGCCACGTTGCTGCCGAGCACACCAGAGATGGTCGCGCTGGCGCACGCCATACCGCGCGGTGGGCGCCTGCTGGTCCCGCTGGGAATCCGTTCGAGCACAGCCGAGGTCGAGCGACTGCTTCGACGCAGCAAGAGCGCGCTGGTCTTGCACGACGGTAGCGCCGCTTCGCTCGTCGACGAGCTGCGCTCCTCACAGTCCCCGCGTGCGATCAACGTGCGTGAGGAAAACGTCGAGGGCGACCCGGCCGAGCCGCGCCCCGCATCGATCGACCTCGACGCGCTGCACTCAATCGTGTTCACCTCGGGAACCAGCGGTGCAGCGAAAGGCGTGCTGCTGAGCTGGGGCAATCACTTCTGGAGCGCTACCGCGGCGGCCTTCAACCTCGGCGTATCGAGGGACGACCGCTGGCTAGTCTGCATGCCCTTGAACCACGTCGGTGGGCTCTCGGTACTGACTCGCAGCGTGCTCTACGGGTCGACGATCGAGCTGCATCGCCGATTCGACGCCGATGCGGTGAACCGCGCGATCGACGGGAATCGCGTGACGATCGTTTCGGTCGTCGCAAACATGATGCAGCGATTGCTCGACGCGCGCGGAGATCGCCCCTACCCGGCCACTCTGCGCGCCGTGTTGATCGGCGGCGGCCCGGTGCCGCGGGCACTGATCGAGCGCTGCCGTTCGCTCGCGGTACCGATTGTGCCGACATACGGGCTGACCGAGACCGCGTCGCAGATCGTCACCGCCTCCCCCAACCACCCGCCTCCCGCGGGGAGCAGCGGCCAGGCCCTATTGTCCGCCGAAGTGCGCATCGTCGGCGATGACGCGCGTATTGCCGCAGCCGGCGAAGCCGGCGAGATCGAGCTGCGCGGACCGATGGTCAGTCCGGGCTACCTCGACGAGCCGCGGCGCGCGGCGGACGATTGGCTGCGAACCCGCGACCGCGGCTATCTGGACGAACGAGGCTACCTCTTCGTCCTCGGCCGCGGCGACGACACCGTCATCACCGGCGGGGAGAACGTCCACCCCGGCGAAATCGAGCGCGCCCTCGAATCGCATCCGCTCGTCGCCGAGGCTTTCGCCGTCGGCGCCGACGACGAGCAGTGGGGCCAGTGCCTGATCGCCGCAGTGCGAACGACCGGCGAGGTCAGCGAAAGCGAGCTGCTTCGGCACTGTCGGCAGGAACTGGCGGGGTTCAAGGTACCACGCAGCATCGAGCTGCTCGCCGACTTCCCGCGCACTCCGGCCGGCAAGATCGCCCGCAAGGAGACCGCCCGAGCGGTCGGCGCAAACTACAAAAGTCGAGATCGGGCGAGCGTCGAGCCCTGAACGCTTTTGCCCGTCGATGCAGCGCCAGCGCGCCCGATTCGGCCGCGTCTGCCTGGCGATCGGCTGCCGCGAGAGCTCGGGCGCGTCTGGCACGACTCCTGCTGTAAGATCGAGTGGAGGGTCATTACCATGCTCCATCTCGACAGCCCCGATCTGCTACCGCGCCCCGATGAGGCGCGCCGAGCCGGCAGCAGCCATCAGCTGCCCTGTCCGATGTGCCACCACGACTTCGATCTGTTCGCGGCTCCGTGGTGTGGCCATCACCGCGGCGAGCCATCGAAGCTGTGTCCGCACTGCGATCGCTGCTCGTGCGCCCACCCGGCGTACCAGGAGCCCGGCTTCTGGCGTGAGGCCCCGCCAACGTTTCGCGCCAACGGGTTCGAGCGACTGTTCCTGCTCTACCTCTGACGGCGCGGACCCTCGGATTCGTCGGCCGGCGCGCCAGCCTTGCTCGACGCGAGCAGCCCGTTCAACTTCTCCAGGCGGCGCAGGCGGCGCAGGATGTCGCCGAGCCGGAGAAAGCCGGCCGAGCCGCGTCGCCACTTCTCGATCGGCACCGCCGGGATTCCGCCGACGACCGCGCCGGGACTGACGTCACCCGAGACGCCGCTCTTGGCGGCGACCCGAGCGAGATCGCCGATCACCTGGTGACCGGCGGTTCCGACCTGACCACCGAGCTGTACCCACGAGCCGAGGCGGCTGCTGCCGGACAGGCCGCACTGCGCCGCCAAGACCGAATGCTCGCCGATCTCGCAGCCGTGGGCGACCTGCACCATGTTGTCGATCTTGACGCCGCGGCCGATTCGGGTCTCACCGACGGTGGCGCGGTCGATGGTCGCGTTGGCGCCGATCTCGACCTCGTCCTCGATCACGACCGTTCCGGTCTGCACGACTTTCTCGAGCTTGCCCGCCGCCGTCGGGATGTAACCGAAGCCATCCGATCCGATCACCGCCCCGGCGTGAATCACGACGTCGTTGCCGATCCGCACCCCTTCGCGAATGATCACCGACGGGAAGGACGTGAAACGGTCGCCGATGACGGTCGCGTGTCCGATCACCGTTCCCGCGCGCAGAGTTGCTTCCGAGCCGATCTCGACGTCGTCTTCGACGACTACGTGCGGACCGATCGCCGCGCCGGGTCCGATCTTGGCGCTGGGCGCGATGACGGCGGTCTCGTGGACCCCCTCGGGGCGCGGTGGCGGCTGGTAGAACAGCCGCAGTGCCCGCGCAAACGCGAGATGCGGCTCGGACGTGCGCAGCGTCGGGAGATCGATGTCGTCCATCTCCGGCGCCAGGATCAGAGCGCTGGCGCGAGTCGTCCGCAGAAAGCGCGCGTAACGCGCGTTGCCGATAAAGGACAGGTCGCCCGCAGTCGCCGTTTCGATCGGCCAAACCCGCGCGATGTCGGTGTCTGGGGCCCCGCGCAGCTCGCAATTCAGGGCCTTCGCAATCTCGCCCAGCCGCATGACGGAATTTGATCTAGCGACTCGGGCGAGGCGGTGCAACATCTGCCGGGCCCTCCCTCGATACGCGCTCCGCGCTACTCGGGACAACGGGGGACTGGCACAAGGAAGCCGCCAGCAGAGCACCAGGACGGGGGAGGGCCAGACAGGGAAGCTGACAGCAGAGCCCCATAACCAGGGAGGGCCAGCACAGGGAAGCTGACAGCAGAACCCCGATCTCCCGGGTAGCGCGAAAGCGCGTATCGAGGGAACTCGCGTGGAGCTAGAGGGCTGGCCGGGTTCCCCTAGGGGCGGTTCGACGGTCGCAGCAGCCGCACCCGGCTCTCGCCGTCGCCGAGCCGGTCGAGAACTCGGCGAGACAGTTGCTCGACGCCGAGGCCGACCGAGGCCAGCTGCTCGGCCCGGACACCGTGATCGATGTAGACGTCGGGGATCGCCAACTGGCAGATTCGCGAAGCGCGCTGGCGCAGCTTCGACTGCACGAGCTCGCTGACCGCAGATCCGAAACCGCCGGCGAGGACGTGATCTTCCAGCGTGAACACCACCGGCTGCCGCTCGACCTCGGCGAGTATCGTCTGCTCGTCGAGCGGCTTGGCGAAGCGTGCATCGACCACCGCGAGCACGTGACCACTGTCGCGGCGCACCTGCTCGCGTACTTCCAGAGCGGCGTAGACCATCGGGCCATAGGCGACGATGGCTCCATCTTCGCCGTCAGCGACCCGCTCCCCTTCACCGATCGCAAACGGGCGACTCGGCAGGCAGCGGTCGGGATGCATCCCCGAGCCACGCGGAAAACGAATCGCGGTCGGACCGTCGTGCCCCACGGCCAGCTCCATGCAGCGGCCGAGCTCGATGGTGTCGCGCGGCGCCATCAAGGTGAAATTGGGCAGGCAGCGAAGATACGCAATGTCGAAGACGCCGTTGTGGGTCGCGCCGTCGGCGCCGACCAGGCCGCCCCGGTCGAGGCAGAACACGACCGGGAGGTTCTGCAGCGCCACCTCCTGAAAGAGCTGGTCGTAAGCGCGCTGCAGGAACGTCGAGTAGATCGCGCAGATCGGTCGCTTGCCGCCCAACACCAAACCAGCGGCGAGGCTGACCGCGTGCTGCTCCGCCATTCCGACGTCGAGGCAACGTTCGGGAAACAGCTTGTCGAACTTCTTGAGCCCCGTCCCTTCGAGCATCGCCGCCGTCAGCACGACGATTCGCTCGTCGCGTTCGGCGAGCTCGATCGCCTTGTCGGCGAAGGCCGAGGTGAAGCTGGGCCCGCCCTGTCCGGCGTACTCGACAGCAGGCGCCGCCGGTTTCACGGTACCCGGCGCCGCGTGGTAGCACGTGTCTTCGGGAACGTCGTCCTTGTAGCCGCGTCCCTTCTGGGTGACGGCGTGGATGAGCACCGGCCGGTTCATCCAACGCGTGGCGCGAAACGCGTCGCGCAGCGCCTCGATGTCGTGGCCATCGATCGGGCCGTAGTAGAAGAAGCCGAGCTCTTCGAAGATGATTCCCATCGCGTGCTGAGGGATCACACCCTGGAACGAGTGGTACCAACGCTGCAGGACGTCTTCGACGGCTTCGCCGACGCCCGGGATCTGGACGATGGCGCGCTGCAGCGCGTGCAGTCGATCGTTCAGCCACGTCGAGCTGCGTACCCGAGACAGGTACTTGCTCATGGCGCCGACACTCGGGCTGATGCCCATGTTGTTGTCGTTGAGCACCACCACGAGGTTCATGTCGCGATAGGTTCCGCCGTGGTTGAGCGCCTCGTAGGCGTTGCCTTCCTGCAGCGAGCCGTCGCCGATCACCGCGACCGCCTTGCGATCGGCCTCCTCCGGCTGTCCGCGCCAAGCGAGAGCCAGACCCGTCGCCGTCGAGATGCTGGTGCCGCCGTGTCCGGTCTTGACGGTGTCGTACGGCGACTCCGCAGGATCGGGAAAACCCGACATCCCCTGCCACTGGCGCAGCGATGGAAACTGCTCCATGCGCCCGGTCAGAATCTTGTGCGGGTAGCACTGGTGACCGACGTCCCACACCAGCTTGTCGTAGTCGTTGAACCGATACTCGGCGAACAACGCCAAAGTGAGCTCGACAACTCCGAGGCCGGCGCCGAGGTGACCTCCGGTACGCGTGACCGAATCGATGATGAAGGAGCGAGTCTCGTCCGCCAGGCGGTACAGCAACTCGGTGTCCATGCCGCGCACCTGGCTCGGCGAACGCAGCGCCTCGAGCAGAGGATAGTCTTGGGATGACATTCGTGGGCCGACCTCTTCTGGGCTCGCCCGCAGCAACGCGGGTGTAAGGACAACGCTACGCCGAATGGGAAGCACGTCAATCCCGGCGTCGATGATTGGTCGAGACCGGGATCGCCCGGTCTCCAGATGCCGCAACGATCCTCAATCGGCCCGTTTGCCCTTGCCCTGGGCAACCGCGGGGGTCGCCTCGGCCTGCGTCGCCCAAAGCTCGGCGGCAGCGACGCTGACGTAGAGCACCGCCGCCGGCGCCAGCGCCAGGAACAGGCGGCTGTCGGCGGTCCGGTTGACGGCGAACTGCCACGCGTCGGTACACCAGAGAACGTACAGGAACGGAACGAAGGGAATCATGATCATGACGCTCAGTCGGCGCGTCGCCGCGTCGCCGACGCCGGCGATCTGGGCCAGGGCGAGGCCCCAGAACAACAGCCACAGCAGGTTCCAGTTGCCGCGCAGGAAGAGATCGGACAGGACCGGACCGATCGCCTCGACGTGCAGCTGTGTGCTCGCGACGTAGTCACGCAGCGCCTGATTGGCGGCTGCAACCACCACCGCGACCAGGACCGCCGCCAGAAGCAGGGGCCAGCGTTTGCGCCGGCTGGACTTCCTCCCCCCTCCGCCCTGCAACACCAGGCCGACCGCCGCGGCGACCATCAGAGGAACGCCCTCGAGCTTGATCAGCGGCAGCGAGAGGACGAAACCGATACTGAGCGCCCGCCACATCCGGTCGCTCGGGTGACCCAAAGCTCGCGCACGATCGGCCAGGAACGCGGTCGACACGACCAGGAGGAAGTGAACCGCCAGGATCACGTCCGCATATCCGGCATGGCTGGCGTGCACGACGAAGAGCGGCAACCCGGACAAGGCGAACGCGCCGATCCATCCCCACAGCCGGCCATGCGTCAATCGCGCTACCGCGTAAACCAGCAACACCGCGCTGCTGTAGATCAAAGCCCAGGGCAAATTGACGACGACGTCGTTCCACTCGCCCAACCCGATCGCCGGCCATGCGTGTAACAGCGAGGCGTGCGGAGGATAGTCGGTGCGCGCGCCACCGCCGAGATAGAACGGATCGGCCGGGTCGAGAATCAGCGACTGCCGAGCCGACCACGCCTTCGCTCGCAGAGTCCAAACGGCGAAGGCGTCCCAGATCTCGATCGGCTTGCGACTCACCTCGAACCACACGAAGGCGAGGTTGGCGAACACACCGACGCCGAGACCAGCGCGCAGCCACGTGCCACCGAGATCTCCGAGCGCGGCAACCGGCCACTGGCGAGGATCCTCGAGCGCCAACCAACGGCGCGCACCGAAACAGGCGAGCAGCGCGAGCAACAGCGCTGCCACCGGGACCGACACCGCCGTCAGCGGGATCCGCGCGATTCCGAGCAGGATCATCGCCAGCGAGACCAGAGTCGCTCCGATCGGATAGGCCAGCGCCGCCAGAACCAGCCGGATTCGCGGCTCGGCGTCGCGCCATGCAGCGAGGCTCACCGCGCCGATCAACGCGGGAACGACACCCGCTACCACAAGACCGAGAAGGAGCGTGCCGATGCCACTCATTTGGGTTGCCCTCGAACCGGAACCCGGCGCAGCATTCGAAGCACGCGCACCACCATCCAACCGCGGTCGAAATCGACGACCTCGACCTGAAAGCGGCGCCCGTTGTCGAGAGTGAGTAGCCCCTTGGCTTCGTCCAGCCGCGCCGTCGTCACGCGATAAAGAACGATGTAGTCGGGTTTGCGCCGGTTGCGCAGTCGCAGCGGACCGACCGAGTGTCGCGGAAAGAAAAGGTATTTGGCGCGGATGACGTTGAACGGGTCGTTCGAGAGAAAGGCGAAGCTGGCATCCTCCGGAACCGCCGCGAGGACGCCTTCGACCATCTTGCGAAAGTCGTCCCCGTAGGAGGTAGCGGAGGCATCGGCGCCCGCGATCCCTGCGAATCGGGCCTGGTCGACGGCGACGTTCTCGGCGAGATTGACGCGAGACCGCAGGTCGAGCACCAGCCAGCCGAGCGCGACTGCGACCATCAACCCGTGCCAGCGAAACTGCCGTCCCGTCGATCGCGCGCTGGCGAGCTCGAGCGCCGCGACCAAGAGCAAGGTGACGATCACCCAAACCGTCAGCGCAACACCAGCGAGCGACGGGCCGTAGAGCACGTTGACAGTCGACTGGCCGCCGAAGAGCTCGACCGCAAACAGCTCGCGCACCCCACGCCCGAACGCCGCCGTCGCACCGTGTCCCTCGACGATGATGCGGCTCACGTCGAAGTCCGCGTCGTGCAGGATCGCGACCGCCAACTGTCCCACGGTGCCGTGCCAGCCGGGCTCCCCGCTGAGATCGAAATAGATCCAATCGTGCGACAGATGATGCTGCCGTACGCTCCGACTCCATTCCGCCGCGTCGTCGAAGCGCCAGCTGAGCTGCACCTGAACGTGCCCCGCCCGGCCCGGTTCGATCTCGACCCAAACACCGGGCGACTCCTCAGCCGAAAAACGTGTGGCGGGAACGAAGGCCCAGCGCCGGTTGGGGTCGCGACTCCAGGAGCGTTCGAGGTTGCCGTCGTCGAATACGGCGAGCGAGCTCCCGCCCGACCAACGCCCGTCGACACCGGCGAAAACCGACACCAATGACCAGATGAGAGCGATCGCGGCGCCGGCGACCCACGGGCGGTCGATCGGCGACCACCACGGCCCCCGCTTGTCTCCGCCCTGCTTCAAAATCCCACCATCTGCATCAATCCCGCACGGATACTGGTCCCGTACGGCGACAGATTCAAACGACGCCTCTCGATGCAACGACACGGCCGCGTCGCCCGACAGTGCGTCGTGAAGACGACGGTTTGGCCCGCCGCACCCCTGAAAAGACGGCGAAAGCGGTAGTGGGTCAATTTGGACCTCCGAAAATAAACGGCGCCTCGCTACGCTCGGTCATCCAGGGTCCCTCACCCGGCCTTCCACCTACGCTCTTCGAGCTTCGGCGGACGAGTCGGCCGACCTCTCCCACAGGGAGAGGCATCTGAATTCCCTTCTCCCTGTGGAGAAGGGCAGGATGAGGGTCCCTCAGATAGGGGCGTAGCCCCACCAATGTATTCTCAGAACGTTCGAACGGATCGACCGCAGTCGAAGCTCTTCGGTGACTCCCCGAGCTCTAAACTGAGTGGCTACTGCGAGACCGCGGCTAGTGACGTCGCCGAGCTGTGATGCTATCCACGCCGGGGTCGGTATGGGCAAGAGCAGCAAAACGGAAGCTCCGTCGATCAACGCGATCGACGTCGACGCGAGCATCAGCAAGAAGAAGGCGAAGGAACGAATCGCCGAGCTGCAGCTCGAGCTTCTCAAGCTGCAGACACAGCTGCGTGACGACCAGGACCACGCGGTGGTCGTCGTCTTCCAGGGCGTCGATGCCGCCGGCAAAGGGGGGGCGATCCGCCGCCTGACCGGACGCCTCGATCCGCGCGGGTACGATGTGTTCCCGATCGGCCCGCCGGAGCCCTTCGAGCAGCGGCAGCACTACTTGTGGCGATTTCAGACGCGTATGCCGTCACGCGGAGAGATCGCCATCTTCGATCGCTCCTGGTACGGCCGCGTCCTGGTAGAGAGAATCGAAGGCTACTGCACCGAGGACGAGTGGCGCCGCGCCTACGACCAGATCAACGATTTCGAGCGAGCCTACGTCGCCGAGCGGACGCCGGTCATCAAGTTCTGGCTCCACGTTTCCAAAGACGAGCAGCTCAACCGCTTTCGCGAACGCGAGAAAGATCCGTTCAAAAAGTACAAGATCACCGAAGACGACTGGCGCAACCGCGAGAAGTGGGACCAGTACATCGAGGCCGCGGACGAGATGTTCGCGCGCACCCACACCGAGCATGCCCCGTGGCATCTGATCGGCGGCAACGACAAGTGGCACGCGCGAGTCCGCGTGCTGGAAACGGTGATCAAGGCGATGAACCAGACCAGGGGCGGCGCATGAGTAAATCGGTCGAGTCCACCAGCCTCACCAAGGTCGCCAACTATCGCGTCGTATTCGCCGATTGCGACCCGATGCGAATCGTCTACTACGGCAGCTATTTTCGCATGTTCGAGATCGGCCGCGCCGAGCTGTTCCGCAGCCTCGGCCATGCGTTTCCCGACTACATCGAGCGCGGGCTGTACCTCGCCGTTCTCGGTACTTCGGCCAGGTACCACCGTCCGGCGCGCTACGACGACATCGTCGACATCTACGCCGGGGTCGCTTCGGTCGGCCGCGCGCGGCTGCAGGTCCGCTACGAAATCAAAGCCGCCGACGGAACCCTGCTGGTCTCGGGAACGACCGACCACGCCATCCTCGACGACGACGGACGACCGCAGCGAATGCCGCAGGAGATCCGCGACTCCTTCGGCTAGGCCTATCGGCGACCGTCGTCGCCGCCGTCGGCCGAGAACGGATCCTCGCCGCCACCGGGGCGCGGCTCCCACTTGCGCTGTGCCGAGCCCGCTCCGCCGTTGGAACGGCGCTTGCCCTCGCGCACCGCGACGATCAGCTTCTTCAAGCCGCCGACGAGCTTGTCGTAACGATCCTCGATCTCGCGCGAGCGCTCCTCCGGCAGATAGCCGAGTCGAGCCGCCAAGCGGAGCAGATAGCGCGCCTCGGCCGCGCTCGACAACGCGATGCCGTGGTAGTGGGCGGATTCACTGTCCGACGAACGCTCGGTACCGACGACGATATTGCTCGGCACCGCCACCGCCGAATGGCGCAGCTGCGCCTGCAATCCAATCCTTTCTTCGGGCGGAAAGCGCCGAGTCGCCTCGTAGACGTCTCCAACCAGATCATCGGCCAACGCGAACACCTTGAGCTTTCGATAGTCTCTCGCCATGCCCGCTATGATATAGGCCAGGAGTCTACTTGTCAAATATCCCCCCTTTGCCGACCCACACCACTGCAGCGAGAAACACGAGCCAGCCGAATACATCTCCGTAACGCGTGTAGAACGTCTCGACATCGAGAAGCGCGACGTCGGCGAGCAAGGTTCCTTCGGTGAACAGATCCAAGCGGTCGAGAATACGGCCGTGCGCATCGATCACGCCGGTGTCGCCCGCATTGCCGACGCGCACGAAGAAACGGCGGTTCTCGACGGCGCGCCACAGCGCGATCGCCTCGTGCTGGTACGGCGCCATCGACACGCCGAACCAAGCGTCGTTGAAGATCGTAAAAAGCACGTTGGCCCCCATCGCGGTCATCTCACGGGCAATGCCGGAGGGAACGTCTTCGTAGCAAACCAATGGCGCGAAACGGGCGCCGGACGGGACATTCAAAGTCTTCGAGCGGTCGCCCGGCGTGAAGTCGCCGCTGTTGGGACTGATCTCCTTGAGGTAGGGAATCCAAGACGAGAACGGCAGGTACTCACCGAAGGGCAGTAGAATCTGCTTGTCGTAGCGATCGATCACGTCGCCTCGGCGGTCGATGAGAAAGGCGGTGTTGTATCGGTCCGCCTCCTCGGCGTCGCGGTACTCGTAGCCGAGACCGCCGAAAATCAGATCGGTCGTCAGATCGCGGAACGGATGCTGGCGAGGCGACAAGCGGCGCGTCTTGTGCGAGATCCAGTCGTGCGACACCGTCTCCGGCCAGATCAAGATGTCGGCATGGTCCTGCACCGCGCGCGACAAGGCTCGGTACTTCTCCACGTTGATCTCGAAGTACGCCGAGTTGCTCTTTTCGACGATGCCGACGTTCCCCTGGACCAGCCCGGCGCGCAGGCGCGGAGCGGCGGTCGCGGCGGCGTCGATCTGCTGCCAGCGCCACTGGCCGTACGAAAAAACCACCAGCGCGGCGATGAGCGCGGCGGCGAGCGGCGGCCACTGGCGTCGCACCAGCAACAGCGCGAGACCGGCGGCGAACCAAACCAAGACGAAGCTCAGACCGTACGGACCGGTGAGATCGCCGATCTGCAGCATGGCGGTCCACTCCAACTGCGAATGGCCCATGCGCCACGGAAAGAGGTTCGGGAAGACCAGCTCGACGGCGACCCAAACCACCGGTGCCGCCAGCCCCAACGGCCCGGGCCCGAGTCGTTTCGCGAAGTAGGCGAAGAGCGCGAACTCACAGGCCGAGTACGCCGACAGGCACAGATAGAAGAAGGCCGCGACCAGCCACGGGAAGCCGCCGAACACCTCCATGGTGTAGATCAGCCACCAGAACGCAGGCACCAAGCCGGTCAGGCCGGCCACCATCCCGAGAGCGAACGCGCGCCGCGCCGACGGCGCCGCCCAGACCGCCACCAGGAACGGCGTGAAGGCGAACCAACCGAACGGATAGAGCGAAAAGTCGAGCCAAGGAGCGGCCGCGAACAAGCCGGCGAGCACGCACAGCGCAACCGGGAACGCCCGCTTCAACCCGTCCCCCGCTCTTCAGCTACTCTGCCGGCGCAGCCTGCTTCGAACCGCGTCGCCGCGGCCGGCGGCGACGCTTGCGCGCCGGAGATGCCTTTTCCGCCGAGTTGCGCGGGCCACTGCCGCGCGGACCGCCACCGCGCGGGCCACCGCCCTGCCCGCCCGAACCGCGACGCGGCCGGTCGTTGGTGCGGCGGCGCGGCGGACGCTTCGGCTCGATCGCCTCGGGCAACATGTCGTCTTCGACGTACTCGACCGGCAGCTGAAAGCCGATCAGCTGCTCGATCGCCTCGAGCCCGATCGCCCAACTGTCGCAGCCCAAGGTGACCGCCTTGCCCGAGGCACCGGCGCGCGCCGTGCGGCCGATGCGGTGCACGTAGTCTTCCGGGTCCTGCGGCACGTCGTAGTTGTACACGTGCGAGACACCGTCGATGTGCAAGCCGCGCGAGGCGACGTCGGTCGCCACCAGAATCGGCAGCTTGCCTTCCTTGAAATCCTTCAGAATCCGCAGGCGCACTCGCTGGTTGACGTCACCGGTGAGCGCCTGCGCCTCGAACCCGTTGGCCTGCAATCGCAGCGCCAGCCACTCGGCCTCGCGCTTGGTGTTGACGAACGCCATCGCCCGGTCCGGCGGTTCGCGCTGCAGCAACCCCAGTAGCAGCGGAAACTTCTCTTCCTTGGAGACGTGGTAGAGAACGTGGTCGACCTTTTCGGCGGTGACCTGCTCGGGCGCGATCTCGACCTTCACCGCGTCGTTCATGTGCTCGTAGGCGAGCTCCATGACGGCAAAGCTGAGCGTCGCCGAAAACAACATCGACTGGCGCTTTTCGGGGCGCGGCAGACGGCGCAGCATGAACCGCAGGTCCTGGATGAACCCCATGTCGAACATGCGGTCGGCTTCGTCGATGACCAGCACCTCGACTTCGTTCAACGAATAAACGCGCTGTTTGAGGTAGTCGATCAAGCGACCGGGGGTGCCGATCAGAATGTCGCAGCCCTCGCGCAGGGTGTCGCGCTGCTTGGCGTAGTCGACGCCGCCGTAGACGGCGCGGAAGGTCAGGCCGGTGAACTCACCGAGCGCCTCGGCGTCGTTGTAGATCTGGACGGCGAGCTCGCGCGTCGGCGCGATCATCAGAGCGCGCGGACCTTTCCCCGGTTCTTCGTCGGCGAGCAACCGAGAGAAGGTCGAGATGAGAAACGCCGCCGTCTTGCCGGTACCGGTCTGCGCCTGGCCGGCAACGTCGCGACCGGCGAGCGCCAGCGGCAGAGTCTTCTCCTGGATCGGCGTGCACGTCTCGAACCCGACGGCTTCGATGCCGCGCATGACTACATCCGGGAGGTCTAACGAGCGAAATTCCATCAGCGGGTTCGGAGCCGGTGATCCGAGTGCGCGCCGGCTTTCACACAGGCAACGCGACCATCTCCGGCCGGCGTAGTTTCGACATTCGTGGGCGAACTGTCAACAAGGGCGGCTGATCGCCCAAGGCCGCTCTCAGTCGACCTGGCGCATCGCCTCGAGCAGCTCGTCGGCGCCGACATAGCCGACCATGCGGTGGGTCTCGACGCCGTCGGTGTTGCGCAGAATCAGCGTCGGCACGCCGCGCACCTCGAACTCTTCGACGATCGAGGTATTGGTGTCGTTCTCGTCGGTGAGGTCGGCCTTGACCATGCGGAAGCGCTCCGCCTCTTCGACGACGTCGGCATCGACGTATGTGCTGTGGTCCATTTCTCGACAGGGAATGCACCACTCGGCCACGAAGTCGATCAGCACCGGGCGGTCGCCTTCGCGGCCCGCACTCCAGGTCGCGAGATCCTCCCACGTGATGGCTTCGCTCTGCGCCACTGGCCGCCCCAGCCACACGCCGAAGACCAGGAGCGCGACCCCGACACTGCGCTTGAGTGCGGGAAACCAAGCGACGTTGCTACCCGAGCCGTCGACGAAACCGAGATAGATCGCCGAGACGACGATGACCGCGGGCAGCAGGAACGGCGCAACCGAAGCCGGCGCAATCGTCGACACGAAGTACGCCGCGAGGGCAAGTAGGATGCAGCCGAACAGACGCTCGGTCCACACCAACCACTCGCCCGAACGCGGCAACTGCCGGATCGACCCGGCCGCCAACGCCAGCAGAAGATACGGCAGGCCCATTCCGATCGCCAAGGTGAAGAACAGCAGGAAGCCCAGCCACGGATCCTGCCGGCTGCCGACGAACAACAGCAGCCCGAGCACGATCGGACCGACACAAGGAGCGGCGACGATCCCCATGGTCAGTCCCATGAACAGCGACCCCGCCGCGCCGCCACCGGTCGCCCCGGCCCAACTCATCAACCAGCTCGGCGGCTGCAACTGGTAGACGCCGAAGCTGCCGAGGGCGAGCACCACCATCAAAGCGGCAATGCCGAGGATGACCGCCGGGTTCTGCAGCGCCGCCCCGAAGATTCCGCCGGACAGCGCGGCGCTGAGCCCGAGCACCGAGAACGACAAGGCGATGCCGAGAACATAGACCGAAGCCAGCCAAGCGGTCTTGCCACGACTCCCCGCCTGGCTGCCGAAGTAGGCGAGGGTTACCGAAATCAATGGATAAACGCACGGGGTGAGGTTGAGGCCGAGCCCGAGAAGGGCCACCGCAAACAGGGTGAAGACGATTCCGCGCTCGCTGAGCCAGCGCGCGAACACTTCTTCGCCACCGCCGAGGGCGAGTCCGGCATCATCGCCACCGAGCGCCGCCGCACCACCGTCCTCGATCCGCACCTCGGTTTCGGCTGTGACCGAAGTCGGCGGCAGGCAAGTAGTATCGTTGCACGCCTGGTAGCGCAGCTTGCCGACGAGGCGCAGGCGATCGCCGGCGTAGGTTGGCGGCACGCGAACCCCGGCGGTAATGCCGAGCTTGCCCTCGTAGACCGAGAGCTCCAGTCCCGGCGCGAAGGCAAAGCTGCGCTGCAGGGGCGGCGGGTAGTAGACTTCCGCCGCGTCGAACCCATCGGGCAGCTCGAGGGTGAGCTCGGTTGCAATCAGATAGGGCTCTGGCGGGGTGTTCGAGTGCACGTGCCAGCCGTCTTCGATGTCGGCGACGGCCTCGACCGAGAACACGTCGCCGCGGTGGGCGACACGATCCTCGACCACCAGCTCGAGGCTCACTTTGGCGACCGCGCGCGGCACCGTGCCCGGGAAGAGCCCGCAGAACAGTGCGGCGGCGAACAACGTCAGGGACGATAGGGATCGATACATGAGGACAACTCGACAGGCTCGCATACAGGGTGTTCGCTTGCAAATCTCGACTCGTCGATATAACCGCGCCGCTATGCGGATTGTTCCAGCAAAGCTGGCAGTCGCCGTGCTCGCACTGTCGATGCTTCCGGCAACCCGGCTCGCCGCGCAAACGCTGCGCCCGATCGACACCGAAACGGCGCGGGTACTTCCGTCCGGCAAGACGCAGATCAGCCTGGGCACGACCTATCTGCACAATCGCCGGTTTCCGGCGTTTACGCCGAAGGGGTTTCTCGCCGAGCAGGACCTCGTCACCGCCCCCGAGATCGAGTTGCGCGTCGGCGCCGGCGACTGGGTCGAGATCCAGCTGCGCTACGAGCTCCGCTATCTCGACGAGACCTGGGCGGACGGCGACACCAACGATCAGTTCGGCGGCGGTGACGCCGAGATCTTCACCAAGATCCGATTTCTGCGCGAGAAGGGCTGGCGCCCTGCGGTCGGCGCCATCTTCGGCATCAAGCTGCCCAACGCCAACAGCTCGGACCGACTCGGCACCGACGAGACCGACTTCGGGCTGGCGCTGCTGGCGTCGAAAGAGATCGGCCCGGTGGACCTGCACCTCAACCTCGGCATCGAGATTCTCGGCAACCCCGGGCCGCTGACCGGAGACCCCGACACCTCGGGCTCGGGTCAGGACGACCCGTTCACCTGGTCACTGGCCGCCGTTTCGCAACCTCTACTGAGCGAGCACACCGGCGAATACTCGGTCCGCGCCCTCCTTTCCTTCGACGGCACGGAAGGCTCTCGCTTCGACAACGACCTCGCCACCGTGCAGGGCGGGTTCCAGTTGACGCGCGGCGGCTGGACCGTCTACGGCGGCGCCAGCGGAGGCCTGGCCGGCGCGGCCGAGGACTACGGCCTGCGTTTCGGCGGGACCTACGCGTTCGATCTGGAGCGCTTGGCCGGCATCTTCGACTGAGCGGCCGGATCGGCGACGGGAACGTCGAGCGGCACCGCCTCGACGATGTCGAGGCCATAGCCCGGCAAGCTCACCATGCGGCGCGGGTTGTTGGTGAGCAGGCGAATCTTGCCAACGCCGACGTCGCGCAGGATCTGTGCGCCGATGCCGTACTCGCGAAAGCCCATCGCGCGATCACTCGACTTGGTGCTCGGCGAGGTCATCTGCGCCGAGTTGCCGAGCAGCTCGGTGCCCTGTCCTTCGCGACGCAGGTAGACGATCACCCCTTTGCCCTCGCGAGCGATCAGCTCCATCGACTTGTGCAGCAAGGCTCCGGTATTGCGCCGCGCCGAGCCGAAAACGTCGCCCGGCAGGTACTCGGTGTGGGCGCGGACCAGAGTGGGCTCGTTCGGCCGGATCTCACCGCGCACCAGGGCGAGGTGCTCGCCCGGGTCGACGTCGCTGCGATACGCGTAGGCGCGAAACTCGCCGTAGCGGGTCGGGATCACCGCGTCGGCTTCGCGATGCACCAGCGAGTCCCACTGCAACCGGTACTGGATGAGGTCGGCGATGGTGCAGATCTTGATGTCGTGCTGGCGCGAGAACTCCTCGAGGTCGGATAGCCGCGCCATCGAGCCGTCCTCGTTCATGATCTCGCAGATGACCGAGGCCGGCGAACGGCCGGCGAGACGCGCCAGGTCGACCCCGCCCTCGGTTTGGCCGGTGCGCACCAGAACACCGCCCTTGCGCGCGCGCAGCGGGAACACGTGCCCCGGAGTCACCAGATCCTGGGGGCCGGTCTCCGGCCGGGTCGCGGTGCGGATGGTGGTCGCGCGATCCTGAGCGGTCACGCCGCTGGTGACGCCGACCCGCGCGTCGATCGAAACCGTGAACGCTGTGCCCAGCGGCGCCTGGTTGTCGTTGACCATCATCGGCAGCCCGAGCTCGCGAATGCGTTCCTCGGTCAGCGCCAGGCAGATCAACCCGCGCCCGTACTTGGCCATGAAGTTGATGGCATCGGCGTCGACCTGGTCGGCCGCCATGCACAGGTCGCCCTCGTTCTCGCGACTCTCGTCATCCATCAAGATGACCATCTTGCCGGCCTCGATGTCGGCGATGGACTCTTCGATCGACGAGATCGCGCTCGGCGTCTTGGGAGGTGGTTTGAACGTCGAGAACATGGTGTTCCGGGCGGGAAATGCCGTATTCGGGAGTGTCGACCCTCACCCACCCCCTGTCAACCAACCTCCGGCGAGGGCCGGCAACGCCCTGGCGTCAACCGGCAGCGGCGCGCCCCGACGCGCCGGAGTCTACTCACAGCGGCGTGCCCCGACGCGCCGGAGTTTACTCGCAACGGCGCGCCCCGACGCGCCGGAGTTTCACTCGACGGTGACGCTCTTGGCCAGATTTCGCGGCTGGTCGACGTCGGTGCCGCGGTGCACGGCAACGAAATACGATAGCAGCTGCAAGGGAATACTGAGGATGATCGGCATCAGCAGCGAGTGCACCGTCGGTACCCGAATGACGTCGTTGGCGACCTCCTCGACGGCAGGATCGTCGACGTCGGTGACGACGATGATCTGCCCACCGCGCGACTCCACCTCTTTCATGTTGCTGAGGGTCTTGGCGTAGGCGCCGTTCTTCGGCAGCAGCACCACCACCGGCATGGTCTCGCTGATCAGCGCGATCGGCCCGTGCTTGAGCTCCCCCGCCGGGTACCCCTCGGCGTGGATGTAGGAGAGCTCCTTGAGCTTGAGCGCTCCTTCGAGCGCGATCGGGTAGTTGAGGCCGCGGCCGACGAAGAGGAAGTTTTCGGCGTTGACGTAGCGCCTGGCCAGCGCGTCGATCTCGTCGGCCATCGCCAGTGCGTCGCGCATCGGTCCCGGCAGGTGGAGCAGACTCTCGATCAGCTCGCCCGAAGCGTCGGCGGCGAGGGTGCCGCGACGCCGGCCGATGTGGATGGCGATCAGCAGCAGCGCGGTCAGCTGGGTGACGAACGCTTTCGTCGAGGCAACGCTGATCTCGGGCCCGGCGTGGGTGTAGAGCACGGCGTCGGAGCGGCGCGCGATGCTGGAGTCGACGACGTTGCAAATCGCCGCGGTGCGAACCTTGGCGGCGCGCGCCGCTTCGACCGCGGCCAGCGTGTCCGCCGTCTCGCCCGATTGCGACACCGCGAGCAACATGCCGCGCCCGTCGAGAATCGGATCGCGGTAGCGAAACTCGCTGCCGTAGTCGACGTTGCAGGGCACTCGCGCCAGCTTCTCGATGAAGAACTTGCCGACCAGACAAGCGTGCCAGGCGGTGCCGCAGGCGACCAGGTCGATGCGTTCGACCTGGTTCCACCAGTCGTTGCTGCTTTCGAGGTCCTCCAGGGTCACGTCGCCCGATTCGACCAACAGGCGCCCACGCATCGTGTCGATCGTTGCCTGCGGCTGCTCGTTGATCTCCTTCAGCATGAAATGCTTGTAGCCGCTCTTCTGCGCGGTCACCGGATCCCAGGTGATGCGGCGCGGCTCGCGCTCGACCGGGGTTCCGTCGAACAGCGACAGCCGCACGCCGGCCGAGCTGATCTCGGCCATCTCGCCGTCCTCGAGGAACAGCATGTCGCGCGTGTAGTCGAGCAGCGCCGGCACGTCCGAGGCGACGAAGTTCTCACCGTCGCCGAGACCGATGACGATCGGAGTCGCGCTCTTCGCCGCGAACAGCTTGCCCGGCTCGTCGCTACTCATCACCACCAGCGCAAACGAGCCCTCCAGGCGGGCGATGGCGGCACGCGTCGCCGCCGCGAGGTCGCGCCCGCGCGCCATCTCGTCGTCGATCAGATGGGCGACGATTTCGGTGTCGGTCTCGGACGAAAACTCGCGCCCGCTGGCCTGCAGCTCGGCGCGCAGCTCGAGAAAGTTCTCGATGATTCCGTTGTGGATCAACACCACGCGGCCGGCGCGGTGCGGGTGCGCATTCGCCTCCGAGGGACGTCCGTGCGTCGCCCAACGGGTATGTCCGATCCCGCTCTTACCGGGCAGCGGCTCGACGGCCAGCAGATTCTCCAGGTTCTTCAGCTTGCCGACCGAGCGCCGCACCGACACGTCGCCATTGGCCAGCACGGCGAGACCGGCGGAGTCGTAGCCGCGGTATTCGAGCAGTTGCAGGCCGTGAACCAGCACGCCGCTCGCTTCGCGCTCGCCGACGTATCCAACGATTCCGCACATGAGGGGGAAGTCTACGGGGCAAACACGAAAATCGCCAGCGTCAATCCGCGCCGCACGGAGATCCGCGCGAGCACACTCAGCCGCGCCGGCGGCGCGAGCCGGTTTTCTTCGACGCCTCGGCCGCCTTGCTGCGCCGCTTCGCCGCGACCCAACCGGGACGTTCCGACTGATCGCGCCGATTGAAGACCAACGCCCCCGAGCCGACGTCGCGCATGACCGTGGTCCCGGTCGCAATGTAGCTGTCGTCGGCAACCCGCACCGGCGCGACCAGCTGCGTGTCGCTGCCGATCATCACCCGCTTGCCGACGACCGTTCGGTACTTATTGAAGCCGTCGTAGTTGCAGGTGATGGTTCCGGCGCCGACGTTGGTCTCGCTGCCGATGTCGGCGTCGCCGAGGTACGCCAGGTGGTTGGCCTTGGCACCGTCGGCGAGGCGGGTGTTCTTGGTCTCGACGAAGTCGCCGATGTGAACGCCGGCGCCCAGCTGCGACCCCGGACGGAGGTGCGCAAACGGACCGATCTGGCAGTCGCGGCCGACCTTGGCCTCGGTCAGGACGCAGCCGAAGCGCAGGTGGACTCCGTCGCCGATCAGCGAATCGGTGATGAAGGAAGATCCGTCCAACTGGCAATCGCGGCCGATGCGGGTCGCGCCGCGCAGCTGTACGTTCGGCCCGATCACCGAATCGCGGCCGATCCGGACGTCGGGACCGATGTAGGTCGTCGCCGGATCGATCAGGGTTACGCCCGCTGCCATCCAGCGGTCGTTGATCTGCGCGCGATACACCGCTTCGAGCTCGGCGAGTTGCTTGCGGCTGTTGATCTGGCCGACCTCGGCCACATCGACGCGCACCGAGCCAACCTGCAGATCGCGCCGCAGCGCCTGCTCGACGATGTCGGTCAGGTAGAGCTCGTTCTGCGCGTTGTCCGGCTTGATCTTGCGCAGCAGGTCGAACAGAAGCGGCGCCGCCAGGCAGTAGACGCCGACGTTGACCTCGCGGATCGCCCGCTGGGTCGGCGTCGCGTCGCGTTCCTCGACGATCCCGGCTACTCGCCGGCCCTGGCGAACGATCCGCCCCCAGCCGTGGGCGTCTTCGACGGTCGCCGTCAGCAGCGCCATGCCGCCACCGGTCTGACGATGGCTGCGCACCAGACGGCGGATCGTCTGCGGCCGCAGCAGCGGCAGGTCTCCGGCCATTACCAGCACCGGTCCGCGATAAGAGCCGAGGCGGCCGCGCGCCGCCTTCACCGCGTGGCCGGTGCCCTTTCGCTCGCGTTGCACCGCGAACTCGACCCCGTCGCCGCAGACTTCGCGCAGACCTTCGGAGTCGGGGCCGACCACGGCGACGATCGGCCTCGCACCCACCGAACGCAGCGCGTCCAGAGGCCATTGGATCAGCGGTTTCCCGGCGAAATGGTGCTCGAGCTTGGATCGCCGCGAAGCGAAACGAACACTGCGTCCAGCGGCGAGAACGATTGCTCCTAACTGAGGCCGACCCACCCCGCGGGCGATACCGCGCAGGCGCGGCAGGGTCAATGACGGTGCCCGACGACTACCGCCGACTCTTGGACGACGGGCATCGAGTTGATAGACAAGCCGACTGAGCCGACCCCGAGCGATGGCGCCGGAGTCGAATGTACACAGCGGGGGAGAAAGCCATGCCGACCGTACGTTTCGTCAAACAGGACCTGACCGTCGAATGTCCCGTCGGCACCAACCTTCGCGCGCTCGCACTCGAGCACGAGGTCGACCTCTACGCATTCCCGGCCAACCTGATCAACTGTCGCGGCCGCGCCCTTTGCGGCACCTGTCGGGTCAAGGTTGGCGACGTCCGCGCGGTCTCCGAGATGACCGCCGAGCAGGCCAAGAAAGTGGGCTGGGAAGGCCCTGACTACCGGCTCGCCTGCAAGACCCAGGTGCTCGCCGACGTCGAGATCATCACCAATCCGCGCACCACCAAGCAGGGGTGGACCCAGCACCAGACCTACAAGTGGATGCAGGATCTGCCCTACTGAGCCGAGCAGCCGCGAGCCGTCGTCAGAGCGGCTCGCTCACCGAGCGGTAGGCACCGCGGAAGTAGGTCAGCGGCATAGCGTCATTGGCGCTGCCCACCTCGATCTGGCCGACGAAGATCGTGTGGTCCCCACCCTCGTAGGTATGCACCACACGGCACTCGGCAAAGCCGATCGTGCCCGCCAGAACCGGCGCGCCCAACTCGCCGGGCGCGTAGTCGAGGTCGGCGAACTTGTCGACGCCGGAGCTCGCGAAACGCTGCGAGACGTCTGCCTGCTCCATCGAGAGAAAATTGACGACGAACACCCTGGCTGCAGCAAACTGAGCGTGAGTACTCGATTCCTTGCCGATGCACACAAGCGCCAGCGGCGGATCCGCCGAAACCGACGAGAACGCGGTGGCAGTGAGACCAAACGGCCGCCCCTCGGCGTCAACCGATGTCACCACCGTGACTCCAGCGGCGAAGCAGCCCATCGTCTTGCGAAACGTGTCCTTGTCGACTGACATCCTCGGTCCCCCCTATCACTTTCCAGCAGTGAGCCGTTCGAGCGGCCCATCCGGCCGCCACATGTGGCACGAGCCCGCCGCCGTGCCGATGCGCGGCGAGTCGCCGGCAACCGCCGAGCGCAGCAAGTCCATCTCCTCGATCAGCCCCGGCATGCTCTGCATCACGACCGGCGCCATCATGAACACGAGATGCGACTCCGGGCTCAGGCCGGAATCGTCGCCAAGCCCCGCCTGGACCTGCGCGGAAAAGCCCTTACGTACGCTAAGGCCATGAATTTTATGGATATTCTCGACATCGGCCCAAGGGTCCGCGCAGCCGAATCCAGGCAACAGGCGCCGCTTGCGCCCGCCCACCCCGGACACCGTCATCTCGGGGAAACCCGTCTCCAGGTCGATCATCACCTCGAGCCCGCCGTCGAAAGACTCCTGTCCGGCACCGGACTCGGGCGGCCCGCCCCGCTGAAAACAATCGGTCAGCGTTCCATGCAGCTCGAGCGCAAGATTCTCACCTTTTGCTGCATCGACCGTGACGCATCGCGACCACAGTACCTCGCCGGGTCTGGGCGACGGAGATTCGGCGAGACGCCGGCGCAATCCATCGTCCGCGAGCGCCGCGCGAACTGCCGGGCCGGCCAGCCGCAACAGCGTGAAAATGTGGAAACAGCCGAGCGAGCCGCCGACTACCGAGGCGATCGCTTCCGGGTACGAAGCGTCGAGCTCGGTCCCCACTACCCGCTGGACGTCCGCCAGACGACCGGTACAAGCCTCTCCCCCCGTGTGCTCCGAGCTGACATAGGGAAAGCTGTGCATCTGCGGCTCGACACTCGTAATCTTGCGCGTACCCGTGTCGACAGCGAAGCGGACCTCCATGTCGTGGACGACGCCCGGACCGCGCAACCTGGCGCCGAGTGGCAGGATCGAGCGCTTGCGCAGATCCATCAACCGCCCCTCGACTGCAATCTCCCCGGGCCGAGACCATCGGATCTTGAGCGTGATCACTCGCGTGTGCAGCGGAACGCCGGACATCGAGCCGGAACAGACATGATTCGGAGATGCGAAGCAACCGGCCACCCGCCCGCCCGAGGGCCTGCGGAGAAGCGTCGCCAACCGCTCACCGAGAGCCGTAAATGCGTTTGGCGTCAAGAATTTTCAGATTGACGGCGGCGCGCCGGTTCCTGTATTACAAGGCCGATCGCCCATTTTGCGGGCGAAGAACTGCCTGGCCGTGCCGAGCGCACCGGCAAACAGGCAACCGGAGTATTCCATGGTGATGGTGGGGAATTCGAAACTCGTGGCATGTGGAAAAACCGTGGCGATCGCCTGGCTGGCGATTCTGGCGGCAGGCTTGCCGCCGTCCGCGGCGGAAGCCGAGCCGCTGGTCTACACGACCCGGCGCAACGGCGGTGTGGCGATCATCGATGCCGCCACCGTGAGCCAGATCGGCAGTGCCACGACCCAGCTGAATCCGACCTCGCTGGCGATCAATTCAGACGGCAGCAAGGTGTACGCGGTCAACGAAACCTCCGAATCGGTGACCATCATCGATACCAGCGACAATTCGGTCACCCACGTTCCGGTGGGCAATGCTCCCTCCGGCATCACGGTGTTGCCGGACGACAGCCTGGTCTTCGTCTCGTGCTTCATCGACGCAACCGTCCACGTCATCGACGGCGCAACCGACATGCTGGTCGATACCGACCCCGTCGCCATGGGCGTAAACCCGATTGCGGTCGGGGTCGGCCCGCAGGAGCTGGCCGCCTCCCCCTCGGGAGACGAGGTTTGGGTCGGGCTCTCTTCGGTCGGCATCGACATCATCGACACGTCGTCGCTCGTCGTCGTCGACAGCGCGGCCCCCGCGGCCGCCCCTTCTGGTCTGGTCTTCACCACCGACGGCGCCGAGGTGTACGTCGGTGAGAGCGGCAGCGCCGTCGTCGAGGTCTTCAACGCGGCGACACGCGGCTCGCTCGGCAGCGTCGCCGTCGGCTCGGTTCCCTGGCGCCTGGCCGCCAGTCCGGACGGCAGCACGATTGCCGTCACCAACCTGATCGGCGGCTCCCTGTCGCTGATCGACCCCGCCTCGCGGACGGTTACCGACACCGTCTCGGTGGGCGGCGGGATGCCGCCGAGCGGCGGAAATCCCTACGACGTCGCCATCTCGGGCGACAGCGCGACCGCTTTCGTCTCCGACGGATCGACAGTGCGCTTCGTCGACCTCGCCAGCGCAACCCAGGTCAACTCGGTCACGGTCGCCGGCAGCATCGGCAACCGCGGCATCGTGGTTGGCCCGGACGGGGCGGTGACACCGACCGCGACGGCGACGGAAACCGTCACCGAGACGCCGACCGAAACCGAGATCCCAACCGATACGCCGACGGTCACCGAGGCGCCGACCGACACCCCGACCGCTACCCAGGCGCCGTCGGATACGCCGACCGCCACCGAGATACCAACCAGCACGCCTTCGCAAACGCCGGTACCGCCGACCGCCACCGCGACGGCGACCGATACAGTCCCGGCTACCGCAACCAGCACTGCCACAGCGACCGAGACGGCGACCGGGGTTCCGACCGGAACCGCGGCCACTGAAACTCCGACCGAAGTGCCGACGACTACGCCGACCGGAGCTCCCACCGGTACAGCGGCCACCGAAACGCCGACCATGGAGCCGACCGCGACGCCGACCCAGGTGGCGACCGAGACGGCGACCGTAGCCCCGACCGATACCGCCACCGAGGTACCGACCGAGACTCCCACCGGGGTTCCGACCGGGACCGCGGCTACCGAAACGCCCACCTCGATGCCCACCGAGACCCCGACCGGAGTCCCGACCGGCACCGCGGCCACCGAGACCCCGACGACCGCACCTACCGATACGCCGACCCAGGTAGCGACCGAGACTGCTACCGTGGCGCCGACCGATACCGCCACCGAGGTACCGACCGAAACGCCGACCGGAGTCCCGACCGGCACCGCAGCCACCGAAACGCCGACCGAGATGCCGACCGACACGCCGACCGGGACCGCGGCCACCGAGACTCCGACCATGATGCCGACGGCGACGGCGACCGGCACCGCAGCCACCGAAACGCCGACCGAGGTGCCGACGGCGACCAGCGAACCGACTGAAACGGCGACGCCGACGGCGACCGACACCGCAACCGTCGACGCGACCGCAACCGCGACTGCAACGGCAACCGACACCGTCGACGCCACGGCAACGGCAACCGCGACGGCAACCGACACGGCGACCGTCGTCGACACGCCGACCAACACACCGGTCGACACCGACACCCCGACGTCGACGCCGACTGACACCGCCCAGCTGCCGACCGACACGCCGACCGAGATCCCCACGGATACGGCTACGGCGACCCCGTCGTCGACCAACACGCCAACCGAGGAGCCGACCGAAACCGAGGAGCCGACTGCCACCAGCACGGCTACCGAAACGGCGACGTCGACACCGACCGACACCGAAGAAGCGACGGCAACCCCGACCGACGAGCCGACGCCGACCGAAACCGAAGTGCCGACGCCAACCGTCGAGCGGCCGGTCGACGGTGGCTGCGCGGTGCCGACCGGCGACGGGCCGACCCCCGGATCGGCTTGGCTGCTGACCATCGCACCGGCGCTGATGATCCTGCGCCGACGGCGCTCCCTCATCTGATCGAAACGGCGGGGGCCGGCCAGCCGGTCCCCGCCGTCCTCGCCAGCGATGGGGAGCGAGCCGAACCGACCGATGATCGAGTCGGCGGGCGACCTCCCATCGCCCGAAATCGAGCTCGAGCGAGCCACCATCACGGCGCCGCAGGTTCGTCGCTTCATCTCCGCCGCCGGCCCCTCGGTCGGCGGCGAAGCCGTCGACCCGGGCACCGTGCCGCTGAGCTACGCCCTCGCCATCCGGCGCGGCCACGGCCCGGAGCTCCGGGTTTCGCCCGACGCCTTCGGGATCCACGGCGGACACGACATCGAGTCGAGTCGACCGCTGCGCATCGGCGGCGAGTACGCGGTCCTCGGCCGGGTCGAAGGTGTCTTCGAGAAGACCGGCCGCTCTGGCCCGCTCACCATCGTCCAGCGCCTGGTCCGCTTGGTCGACCAGCAGGGCGAGCAGGTCGTGTCCATCCGCGACCGCCAAATCCTGCGCTGGAGGCCTCAGCGAGGCGCGGCAACGGCCGCGACGGAGAGTCGAGACGCAGACAGCAGCGCGAGCAACGCGACATCCTGGGCCGGCTGTGAGGACGCGGACCTCGAGGTCGGCACCTCGGTCGGCCCGCTGCTGCGCCCCGGTCCCAGCGCCGATCAGATCTCGGCCTGGGCGAGCTCCCTCCGTGACCGCGAGACTCTCTTCCACGACCAGGCGGGCTCGAGGCGTCTCGGCTTCGCCGATCTGGTCGTTCCCGGCCCGATGCAGTCGGCCTTCATCGACCACATGTTGCGGATCTATCTACCCGATTGGGACCTGCGCGGACTGTCGATGACCTTCCGCCAATCGCTGATCGCCGGCGATCGACTCTCCATCCACGGCGTGATCACCGACGCCGACGCCGACGATCGCACCTGCGACATCGTCATCGAGAACGATGGTACCGGCGAAACCGCTTCGATTGGGGTCGCCCATTTGCGGCGAGCCGGTTGAGCGGACTGGGCAGTCGGGCGGGTTGCGATCGGATTGGATTGGACAAGAGAAGGCTGGGGCTCGGGCTGAAGGCTGAGGCTGGGGGTGGTGGTCGCTGGCGCGACGATCGGTTCGGCCACAGTCCCTGCGGCGTGCCCTACCAGTCCGGCCAGGCGGCCGGATAGGCCGCCCCCCCATTTGGACGCCCGGCGTAGCCGGGCTTTGGCCGCGTCGGTCGCAGACCGCGCTTTGGCCGCCGCCGCAGGCGGCTTTGGACTAGCCTGAACGCCCTCAAGCCGGCGCCAATCCGAACCCGGCTCGGTACCGCCACCCGTATCGCAAGCGATACAGATTCGAACAGAACGAAAAAGGCCGGAGCGCATCCGCTCCGGCCTTTTCGCGATCCGCTATTCAGCTAGATCAGACTTCTTCCTCGCGTCGGCCAACTCGGCGAAGCGCCCAGAAGAGGGCGACCGCGAGGCCACCGATCATCAGCAAGCCCGCCGGGCTCGTCGGCGACTCGACCACCGGCACCGGCGGCCGCGTTCGGGTCGGCGTCGGCGTGTTGGTCGGAGTGTCCGTCGGGGTCGCCGTCGGCGTGTCCGTCGGAGTGTTGGTCGGCGTATTCGTCGGCGTATTCGTCGGCGTGTTGGTCGGCGTATCCGTCGGCGTCTGCGTCGGCGTGTCCGTCGGAGTGTTGGTCGGCGTATTTGTCGGCGTATCCGTCGGAGTGTTGGTCGGCGTATTCGTCGGCGTATTCGTCGGCGTGTTGGTCGGCGTATCCGTCGGCGTATTCGTCGGAGTGTTGGTCGGAGTCTGGGTCGGCGTGTCGGTCGGCGTATCCGTCGGCGTCTGCGTCGGCGTATCCGTCGGCGTGCTGGTCGGCGTCGCCGTCGGCAGCGCTCCCGGCACGTTCTGCTGCCGGCTGACCGCGTTGATCACGTTCATGTTGGAGTTGCCGCAAACCGCATCGTTGACGCCGACACCGAAGCCCGACAGCCCGATGTTGAGCTGCTGGAAGGGCTGAACGTCGAAGGCGAAGAAGACGGTGCTTCCGTCATCACCACCCAAGGTCGAGGTGGCGCTGGGAATCGTGAAGGATCCGGCCGCAGGAGGCGGGCCGCACAGGGGAATCACTGTCTCGAGCTGGAGCGCGGTACCGAAGAGAT
>JAUIGL010000055.1 GCA_030430165.1 bacterium
GCCCCGACGGCAGCTGCCTGCCCAGCAAAGACCAGGCGAAGTGCTCGAAGATCGTCGGCAAGACGGTCGTCAAGCAGCTCAACAAGCGATTGGCCCTGGTGCAAAAGTGCAAGAAGTTGGTCGCCAAGGGCAAGTTGGCGCCCGAGACCGATTGCGTCGCCGAATCGCAGAGCAAGCTCGACAAGCTCGAGACCAAGGCGCTCGAGAAGATTACCAAGAAGTGCCCCGCCGAAATCACCAACACCGGCTTGTTCGGCCTCAATTGCGAGCTCGCCGACGACCCGGCAGCGGCCGCGGCGTGCTCCCTGTGCACGACGGATAGCGGCGCAGACGAGCTGATCGCGGTGCAACACGGCACCGGCTCGGTCGGCAGCAGCGCTTCTCTGACCCAGATCACCGACACGGCGGACTGCGTCGGCGGTCCCAACAGCCGCTGCCGCGTCAACGACTACCTGCTGGAGAACGGCGAGATCCGGGTCGTGATCCAGGACATCCAGCGCCAGTACCTTGCCGGCATCGGCCAGTTCGGCGGCCAGATCATCGACGCCGATCTGGTCCGCACCGTCGGCGAAGACCGCGACAACTTCGAAGAGTGGGCCGTATCGCTCAACGTCGAAGCGACCGCGCACTACACTTCCTTGACGATCATCAATGACGGCAGCAACGGCGGCCCGGCGATCCTCCGCGCCAGCGGAGTCGACGACCTGCTCGACTTGCTCAACCCCAGCTCGACGATCGCCGACTTCGGTTTCGTGATGCCGGCGACGGTCGACGACTTCGATATCCCGACGACCGTCCAGACCGACTACATCCTCGAGCCCGGCGCCAACTATGTCCGCGTCGAGACCACCGTCACCAACACCGACGCCGTCAATCCGCTCAGTATCTACCTCGGCGAGTTCCTCAACGGCAGCGGTCAGGTCGAGATCTTCCAAACCGGCTACGGCTTCGGCGAGGCGCTGGTCACGTCCCCTTGCGCCGCAGGCAAGACCCGATGCAACCAGCTCGGCAACATGGTCGGGTACAGCGGCCAACTCGACGCCGACGGCGTCTCCTACGCCTACCTCGCGGAAACTCCGGGAACCAGCACGTTCACCACCTCGGGAGTATCCGTGCCACTCCTCGGTACCGACGTACTGCGGGCCCTGATCAACATCGCAACCCCGAACTTCAATCTCACCGCGGCGGGAACGCCAGGGGACAGCGTCACGGTGACCCGCTATTTTCTGGTCGGGGACGGCTCGATCTCGTCGTTGATCGACACCAGAATCGACGTCCAGTGTCTCCCCTACGGCACCATCAGCGGCAGCGTCGACGTCGGCGGATCCCCCGTCGCGGGCGCCGACATCGCCGTCCTCTCCGCCCCCGCCAACGGTCCGGGCGGCATCGCTCCGTTTCACCCAGCGCTGAACCGCAACGTGGTGAACCACACCCGCACCGACGCGTCGGGGAACTACAGTCTCCGGTTGCCCCCGGGCGACTACACCGTCGCAGCGAACCTGACCGGTTCACCCTTCGAAGGCGGCGGCAGTCTGCCGATCTTCCACAGCGTCACCGTCAACGCGCTGGCGACGACGACCCAAGACGTCACCCTGCCGGATACCGGCACGTTGCGGGTGACGGTCGAGGATGCCGGCGGCAATCCTCTAGCCGGCCGTATCTCGGTGGTCGGCTTCGATCCTTCCTCCGACCCGGGCGTCACCCAATCGATCCTCGGCATCGTCAACAACAGCACCGCAGTGTTCGGCGACATCCGGGAAGACGGGTATCCGTTCGGCGTCGCCCTGGCGGCGTACGCCGACCACACCGGGGACAGCGGTGACATTCCGCTCGAGCCCGGCAGCTACCGGATCGTAGTCTCGCACGGCACGGAGTATTCGACGGACTTTGCCGACGTCGTCGTCACCGCCGGGGCCACGACCAACGTCAACGCGGTCATCGAGCCCGTCATCGATACGCGCGGCTTCGTCGGCAGCGACTTCCACGTCCACTCGATCGACAGTCCCGACGCGCAGATCAGCCGGGCCGACCGGGTGGTCGCGATGCTCGGCGAGGGCGTCGACTTCTTCGCCGCCACCGACCACGGATATCGGTCCGACTTCTCGTCGACCATCTCAGACCTCGGTGTCGGCAGCTTGATCAGCACCACGATCGGTCAGGAGATCACGACCTTCGACTACGGTCACTTCAACTCCTGGCCCCTCGACTTCGACCCCGCGCTCGCCAACGGAGGATTCGTCGACCACGGCGGCGCCGCGGCCGCCGGCGCCGACTATCCGTCGCTCGGAAGCTACAGCCTGACGCCGGCCGAGTTCATCGCTCTGGCGCACGGCGACTACACCGGCGGCACCAACACCGTCCAGGTCAACCACATCCACAGCCACTTCGGACTCGAAGGCGGTTCGGGCCTGGCGATCGACACCGGTGTCGAACCGCCGACCTCTGCCATCGACGCATCGATCCACCGTCTGGATCCGCTGGTTCCCAACTACTTCACCGACACCTTCGACGCGCTCGAAGTCTGGATCGGCGAGAGTCTCGGTCAGATCGAGGGCAACTTCCTCGGCCGCAACGCCGGCGACTGGATGAACATGATCAACCAGGGAATCATCTCGACTGGAATCGCCGACTCCGACACCCACCGTCGCTTCATCACCCAGTCCGGATTCCCGCGCAGCATGGTCGCTGCGGTCGAAGACGATCCCGGATCGATCGATCAGGACGAGATCTCGGCCAACGTCAACGCTGGTCGCGTGATCGGCACCAACGGACCGATGGTTCGCGTCACGGCGTACGCGTCGTCGACCGGCGAGTCGGGCGGACTCGACCTCGGTCGTTGCACCGGCGTTTCCGCATGCACCAACACCACCGACTGTCCGCCGTGCAGCACCACCGCCGACTGCGGCATCGGCGAAACCTGCAGCGCACTGCCGACGACGATCAGCACCAGCAACGCCGAGGTGGACATCACCGTCGACGTGCAGAGCCCGGCTTGGGCGAGATTCGACAAGGTCGAGTTCTTCGTCAACACGACGACCACGAAATCGACCGATTCGAAGACCACCACCGCCGGCAGCGTCACCGTCCCGTCCTACAGCCTGACGCCCGACTACACGCACACCGACGGCGTCGACTTCACCGTCACCAGCGTACCTGCCGGGACCGTGTCGTCGCGCTACGAGGCTCGCACCACCCTGACCCTGCCCGGACTCACCGAGGACATCTGGGTCACGGTGATGGTCTCGGGAACCGACGGCGTCTCGGAACCGCTGTTCCCGGTCGTTCCCAACAGCATCAGCACGGGGACGAACACCACGCTCGCCGACCTGATCGACGGCAACCTGAGCGAGGCAGGAATTCCCGCCCTCGCCTTCACCAATCCAATTTTCGTCGACGTCGATGGAGGTGGATGGGATCCTCCTGGTGTACAAGTCGCACCGTAACTACTTGGTCCCGGCCTCGGTCACGAGGTCGGGACCAACGCCCACCACACGCGTCGGTTCCATTCGGTTCACGACACTAGCTTGCCTCACCGGCCTCGGGCTGCTCACCGCGCCGGCGGCCGCGGCAGACCGCTTGTCGGTTCATTCGCTGATCCGCAAGGCTTCGGTGGTCGCGGAGATCACGGTGGAATCGGTACGCGACGTCGACGCCGGTGCGGTACGGGTGCACCAGGTGAAGCTCGATCAACAGTGGAAACCCTCGCTGCCGCCGGGAACAGAACCGCCGGCCAGCATCGAGGTCGTGTCCGTGGTCGACGAACCGGGGGCGGCGATCGCCGAGGTCGGCGATCGCGGCATCGCCTTTCTTCGGCCGCTGTCGCGCAACAGCTATCTCGACGGAGTGCTGACACCCGGCAAGCGGTTCTCCTTCGTCGCCGGACGCAGCGGTTGGTTGAAAGCACAGAACACGACCGACCTCGCCGCGATCGCCAAACCGATCGAGTTGGTCGTCACCAGTAGCAGCCGGCCCGAGACCCAACCGATCGTGCGCTCGATCAAGGAGCGCGAGCTGATGTTTGCCCTCCTCGCCGCGCCCAGCCCACAGCTGATCGACGACGGAGCCGACACCCTGGCGAAAAGACAAGACCTGGCCGGGCAGCTGAGCGACGAGGAGATCGCCATCCTCGAACGCGATCTGACCAACCCGAGCCTCCCGCTCGCGACGCGGCGCCATCTCGTGCAGGCGGTCGGAGAAGCGCGGCTCTCGGCGCTCGGCAATGCGCTTCGCTCGATCGACGACCCCGCGCTTCAAGAGGACGCGTGGCAGGCACTGCGCGCCATCGGCGACGAAGTCGACGGGGACGACCTGCGCGCGCTGGTCGCCGACACCAAGTCGCCCCTCCGCATTCCGGCCGCCCGCGAGCTACTGGCGACGGGCGGGACGGGCGGGATCAATGCCGTCGGCCCGCTGGTGGAAGACCCCGATACCGAGGTTCGCATGGCAGTCATCGAAGGCCTCGGTGAAACCAAAGAGCCCGAGGCCGTCCCCTGGCTCGAGCGCTCGTTTGCCAGCGAAGACGTCGAGACCTGCCAGGCCTCGGCGCGTGCGATGATCGAGATCGGCGGCGACCGAACCGCCGACGCGTTGCACCGCCTCGCCTTTACCGGCCCGGTGATATCCCAGCGCTACGCTGTGGTCACTCTGCTGGCTATCGGATACGACCGCGACGATCCGCGCTTGCGCGACATTGCCAAACGCCACAAAGACGAGAAGATCCACCAGATGCTCGAGCACGGAATCGAGCTCGGGCACTCCCACTGATGCCGATCCGGAGACTGGTCCAGATTCTCTCGCTGGTCTTGGCGACCGCGGGCATAGCCATCGCCCACACCAAACCCCGGCCGGTTCGCGAGCTCGTCCGCATACAGGGCACTGTGCGCGAAGCCGGCAAGGAATGCGCGTCGGGCACCATCGAGCTGCAGATTCTCAGGCGCAGTCTGACGCTGTGCAAGGGATCGGTGCGACGCCTCGCGGTGGCCACCGACAAGGTCGCCGAGGATCAGCCGCTCCCCGAGCGGTTCGAGCTACAGGGCGAGCGCAGTGAGTTGGTCGAGCTGCAAGCGCCAGCCGGCACCCGCGTCACCATCCTCGGCGAGTGGCGACCGGGACGGCGCGACCTCTTTTTGATCGCTGCCGACCGCTGCCCCTGTCCCGAAGAGTAGTTTGAAACTCGCTCCGCTCGTAGGCACGGGCAGGGGCAAAGGCAAGGCTGTTGCCGTGCGCCGGCAGGCGGCACCCCCATTTGGACGCCCGGTGAAGCCGGGCTTTGGCCGCGGCGGGCGCAGACCGTGCTTTGGCCGCCGCCGCGGGCGGCTTTGGCCCACCCTAGGTTTCCAGCTATCCTCGGAGCATGGCTCGCGGCGATCACATCCGAGTGCGGCGTCCGCTCTACCGCCACCACGGTATCGACATGGGCGACGGCTCGGTCATCCACGCCACCGGGGAGCCGGGGCGGATGAAGCTCGACGCCGAGGTACGACGCACTCCGCTGGCCGATTTTCTCCGCGGCGGGGTCGATCTCGAAGTCGTGACCGCTAACGGATTCACCGCCGAAGAAGTCGCCTGCCGCGCCGAATCGGCGCTCGGCGACCGCAGCTACAGCCTGCTCTTCAACAACTGCGAGCACTTTGCCCGCTGGTGCCAAACCGGCGCCGCTTCGAGTCGGCAAGTCGACTCCTACGCAATCGCCGGGGCAGCCGTCGGTGTCGCCGCTCAGGTGCTGCTGCGCAGCGCGACCAGCCACAGCGGGCTAGCGTTCGCTTCCCGGGCCCTCGCGCTGACCTCCCCCGCTACCTCGGCATTGGCCGTCGTCGGCGCGGCGATCGTGTTGAGCTCGCGGATGCGCGGCCGCGGCGAAGCTCCAATCGACGACGCACTGCTAGGCGACTGCTCGGACCAGCCAAGACGCTGAGCTCATCCGAACCGCATCGTCGACATGATAGGGACGGATCGCCTCGCCGACAGAACACGTGACGGTCTCGATCAGCTCTGCGGATGCGTCTTGCAACAAGCGGTTGAGCGGACCCAGGCGAACCAACAGCTCGGTGACCTCTTCGAGAGGCAACCCCTTGCCGAGGCCGAGCTCCTGGCGGTGATCGGCGATTTCGACGCCACTGAATCCGGCTCCGTCGAGGATTCCCTCGACCCGTTCGGCATCGGCGAATGCAAACGGCCCCGGCGCTCCCGGGGCCGGCGGCTCGGGCGGCGGGATGTGCTCGAGCGCGGCGGCGAGCGGCGCCATGAACCATTCGTTGTCTTGGATCGCCTGCCAGCAAACGAACGACAGAGTGCCGCCCGGGCGCATCGCGCCGCGCAGATTGGTGAACGCCGCCACCGGATCGGCGAAGAACATGACCCCGAAACGAGAAAACACGGCGTCCATCTTCGTCTCGAAGCGGTGTGTCTGGGCGTCGGTCTCGAGGAAGGACAACTGGTCCAAGCCGGCATCGGAAGCGAGCTCGCGAGCCCGCTCCAACATCGGTCGCGACAGGTCGATGCCGAGGACCGCCCCGTTCTCGCCGACGCGGCGCGCCAGCTCGATGCTGGTGCTGCCGCATCCGCAACCGACGTCGAGCACCGATTTGCCGGCCAGCTCGCCGAGACGATCAGTCGCGGCTCGGCCCAGTGGATCCAGCAGGTCGTCCAGGAACGACTGCATGGAAACCCATTTCGGTCCGGTTTGCTCGTTCCAGTACTGGCGCTGCTCCGAATTCGGACCGTCCGATTCGGTCATTCCTCGTCCTCACTGTGGCGCAGGGCGACCGAGTTCATGCAGTAGCGCTGGCCCGTCGGCGCCGGGCCGTCCGGGAACACGTGGCCCAAGTGCGCACCGCACGAAGCGCACATGACCTCGACCCGGCGCATGCCGTAGCTGTTGTCCTCCTCGGTCGCCACGGCTTCCTCCTCGAGCGGCGCGAAGAAGCTGGGCCAACCGGTTCCCGAGTCGAACTTCGTGTCCGAAGAGAACAGCTCGCTGCCACAACACTTGCACGCGTACGTCCCTTCTTTCTTGTAGTCGTGGTACTTTCCGGTGAAGGCACGCTCCGTTCCCTTCTCCCGGCAAACGGCGAACTCTTCCGGCGTCAGCTGCTGACGCCACTCGTCCTCACTCTTGTCGACCTTGTCTCGCGCCATCGTTCTGCCTCCTGTTCGAAACTTGCGTCGTCGGCCCGCGCCGCCGGGATGCCAACGTCGGTGTCAGCTCGGGCCCGCGGCAACCGACTCCGCGTCGATCTCTTCTGATAGCGGAAACCG
This sequence comes from bacterium, assembly GCA_030430165.1. Lineage (GTDB taxonomy): Bacteria > Desulfobacterota > Binatia > HRBIN30 > CADEER01 > CADEER01. Next base: position 7,258 of record JAUIGL010000055.1, read on the forward strand.
ACTGGTCGAGCGAAAGCGCCGCAACAGTCCCGGAAAGTCGCTCGGCAGCTGGGTGGCGTACGCAATGAACCCGGGCAAGGTAGCAAAGGTACGTTCGGCCGCGGCGAAAGACGGCTCCTCGCGCAGTCCACCTTGCTCGCGAACCGGGGGCGCCACGTTGGGATCGAGCCGATGTGCCCGAACGTACTCGAGGAGCCGCCGGTGGTAGTCCGCGTCCTCGACGATCGCTCCGATGGTCTCCTGTCGAGGATGACGCCCCTCTACCATCGCCAACACCTGCGCCTCGAGCTCGTCGAGCCCATCGGGAAAGACCTGCAGAATCTGCAAGTCGTAGACCGGGTTGAGATGCACGACCTGCATCACGTGTCCGATGATCGTATCGCGCTCGGAGTAGAAGCCGGTCGGGTCGATCATCGACACCGGGTCGTCGAGGACTCGCAACAACTGGTGGAACCCGAAGTTGATCCCCTTGCTCGCGTAGTACTCTCGCGCCGCCGGCTCGATCACGAACCGCAGCATGTCGAGCCCGCCAAAGAAGAGCTGCCAACGATTCGGGCGATCCTGAATCAGTCCCTCCGCCTGCAACTGCGACAAGCGCCGCTCGATCTCGGCCGAGTCGGCGTAGATCCGGGCCGTTCTCGCGATCCTCCCGAGCTTCGCCTTCACCTGCCCAGGTCCGCCCACCGCGGCACGGATCAACTCGAAGGACCCGGCCCGCAAGCGCAGAGGAACGTCGGTTTCCATGACCGAATAGCCTAACACATTCGGCCCTTCGCAAATAAACTGAGCCTCGCTTTCTCCTACGCTCCGAGAGCTTCGCAGGACAGGACGCTCGCTCGGTCATTCGAGGGACCCTCACCCGGCCTTCCACCTACGCTCTTCGAGCTTCGGTGGACGAGTCGGCCGACCTCTCCCACAGGGAGAGGTCTCTGAATTCCCTTCTCCCTGTGGGAGAAGGTCAGGATGAGGGTCCCTCAGATAGGGGCGAAGCCCCACCGATGTATTTGCAGAACGTTCGATTGGCTCGATCCCCGTCGAGGCACCTCGATCGCTCTCCGTGGTTCAAACTGACCGACTACCACCTCACGAGTGGACTGGTCGCGCCGGACGGCCGGGTGTAAGCTCAAAGTCGCTATGGAACCCATGCCCCGGGATGCGATCACGCCGGGCAGCTTGATCATCTTCTTCGACGGCGTTTGCGGATTCTGCAATGGAACCGTCCGCTTCGTCGCCCGCCGCGACCGCGAGGACCGTTTTCGGTTCGCTCCCCTGCAAGGCGAGCTGGCGCGCGAGTTGCTCCTCGGCCACGACGCCGATCCCGCCGCGCTCGATTCGATGTACGTGCTAGCCGACTACGGACTGCCAACCGAATCGCTGCACGATCGCGCCGACGGCGTCATCGTCGTCTTGTCCGAGCTTCCGGGATTCTGGTGGATTTCGATACTTCTCCGATTGGTACCGCGGAGCCTGCGCAACTGGGCCTACGAATCATTCGTCGCCCGCCGCTATCAATGGTTCGGCAAGCTCGACCAGTGCCCGATTCCCGAGCCGCACGAGCGCAAGAAGTTCGTCGACATCGGGGCTGGCGAGCCGCCAGATTCGAGCGCCTCGCAAATCAGCGCGTAACTTTCGCCGCCGGCGACGGTACTGTCGAGAGTGGAGTATCCAATGCGAACCATGATCAAGATCGCGCAACCCGGTGCCGCGCTCGAGCGCGAGGTCACCGGTGAGTCCCTCTACTGGAGCCGGCGACAGTTCATCAAAGCCGCGGGCGCCGGGCTCGCCCTCTACGGTACCGGTCTCGCGGGCTGTGACGACGGGCCGGCGGCGGAGGCCGCGCCGGGTCGTAAGTTGTTGACTCTAGAGGCAAAACCCTCGGCTCTCAGCTCCGCGGAGGAGCCCACCGACTACCAGGACGCGACCTCGTACAACAACTTTTACGAGTTTGGCACCGACAAGGAGGACCCCGCGCGGTACTCGAGCGAACTGATCACCAACCCGTGGAGCGTCGAATTCGGCGGCGAAGTCGGCAAACCGGGCAAGGTCGGGCTCGAGGATCTGATCGACCGTTCCGCTCTCGAGGAACGGATCTATCGTCTTCGCTGTGTCGAAGCCTGGTCGATGGTGATCCCGTGGATCGGTGTCCCGCTCGCCGGCGTGCTGAAATCGCGCGAGCCGACGAGCAAAGCCAAGTACGTTGCGTTCCGCACCTTGCACGACCCGGAACAGATGCCGGGCCAACGGCGACCCATACTGCGCTGGCCATACCGCGAGGGGCTGCGCATCGACGAGGCAATGCACCCGCTGACCATCCTCGCGATCGGAATGTACGGTCGCGAGCTACCCAACCAAAACGGCGCGCCACTGCGCTTGGTCGTGCCGTGGAAGTATGGCTACAAGAGCATCAAGTCGATCGTCGCGATCGACTTGGTCGAGGAGCAACCGCCGACCTCCTGGAACACGTCCGCCCCGCGCGAGTACGGCTTCTACTCCAACGTCAATCCGGAGGTCAGCCATCCGCGCTGGAGCCAGGCGAAGGAGCGTCGCATCGGCGAGTTTCGGCGGCGCGAAACCCTGCCGTTCAACGGCTACGGCGAACAGGTTGCGTCCATGTACGCCGGCATGGATCTCAAGAAGTACCACTGAACCGTTCGCCGCCGCCGACGGAATCGATCGGCCGCAACCGCTAGCGATTTCATCGGCAATGGACACCCGTCAGGCAGCAGCAGCCGCGATAGGCCTGACCCCGGCCGCCTGGCTGGTAGTTCGCTTCTTCACCGACGATCTCGGCGCCAATCCGATCGAGGAGATCACGCACGAGACGGGCACCTGGGCGCTGCGCTTGCTCCTCGTCAGCCTCGCCGTCACCCCATTGCGTCGCGTCCTCGGAAGCAGGCTCTCCTTGCGCTATCGGCGCACCCTGGGACTTCTCGCCTTCGCCTACGCAACCCTGCACTTCTCTACCTGGATGGTCCTCGATCACTTTTTCGATTGGCAAGCGATCGTCGAGGACATCTTCGAGCGCCCGTACGTTACCGCTGGCTTCACCGCTTTTCTGTGCCTGCTCCCGCTCGCCCTGACCTCGACCCGAGCCTCGGTGCGCCGGCTCGGCAAGCGCTGGGTCCGACTCCACAAGCTCGTGTACGTCGCAGCAGCAGCAGCGGTCGTGCACTACTGGTGGTTGGTGAAGTCCGACGTCACCGAGCCGTTCTACTACGGCGCGGCATTGGCGCTGCTGCTCGCCGCGCGTCTGCCGTTCGGTCGGTTCAGGTGATTCCGAATTCCTTGAATACCGGCATCAGATTCGGTCCCTTGCGGACGGTGTGACCGCCGTCGACGCTGACGATCTGACCGGTGATCCAGCTGGCCTCTTGCGAGAGCAGAAACGCCACCAGCGATCCGACGTCTGACGGTTTTCCGATCCGAGAGATCGGCATCAGGCTCAGGTACTCCGCTTTCGAAGTTTCGTTCTCGTACAACATGTTCGCCATCGGCGTCTCGGTCACGCCGGGCTCGACCGCGTTGACGCGGATGCCGAGCTCACCGAGCTCGTCGGCAGCGCACTTGGTCAGCATGTTGAGGCCCGCCTTGGCAACGCAGTACGGGCTCATCCAGGGATGGGTCAGCGAACCCGCGATCGACCCGATGTTGACGATGCTGCCGCCGCCGCGCTGCTTCATCACCTTGGCCTCCGCCTGGGTGGTGCGGAAGACTCCGGTGAGATTCACCTCGATGGTGTCCTTGAAGGCATCGGTGGTGAGCTCGAGAAACGACCCCGCCATCCCGGCACCCGCCGAGTTCACGGCGAGATCGAGACCGCCGAGGTCGCTCACCGTCTTGTCGATCGCCTGCTGTACCGACGCGTCGTCGGTCACGTCGCAAACGACCCAGCTCGCTGCGTCGCCGAGCTGCGCGGCCGCATCCTCGAGCGTGTCCTGACGGCGCGCGCAAATCATCACGCGACCGCCGCCGTCGACGATCTGCTTGGCGCAGGCAAAGCCGATCCCGGTTGCGCCTGCGGTCACGAATCCAACTTTTCCGGCAAATCGCGACATCGCGCTCGCCTCCTTGAGCTGAGAGAGGGATCGACCGTGCTGAATATCGCGCCGCAGATCAAGCTACCGCCGATCGTCGCGAAACCGAGGACCGCTTCAACGATCGGGCCGCGGCGGGCGGCGCGGACGAACCGGCTGAACCGGCCGCTCGGGACGCGGCGGACGTTGCGGTCGGTTGGGGCGCTCGACCCGCTGCGGACGCTTTGGCACTACCGCGCGCTGCGCGCCCGGCTGGCGCACTCTCGGCGCCGCACCGCCTCCCTGCCGGGGAACCGAGCGCTGCGAAGCGGACGACGGCTTTGCCGGCGCCGCGGCGGGTTCGGCCGGAACCGCCTTGGGCCGCACCGGACGGTCTGGATCGAGCGCAGGGTCGCGCGGGTGCAACGGCCGCATCGGCGCTATTCGTTCGGCGACGTAGCGTCCGCGCCGGGCGCTCGCTCTGACTCGCACCCGCGCGCCGGCGGCTGGCAGCGCGCTCGGGTCGTCGACCGCCAGATCGAAGGCGCCGACCCGCATCCCCGAGCCTCCGCTTTGCGGAGAGACGAAGCCTTCGATCGCAAGCTCGGCAACGCGTCCGGAGAACGGGACCTCTGGCAGCGTTTCGGCTCGCTCGACCAGCAGGCGACCATCGCTCCAGGCACCGCGGACACGAAGCCGACGCCCTGCGTCGATCTTGGGAGCGCCGCCGGCAAAGACGACCTCGGCGTCTCCGATGAAGGATCGCCCACGGCGAAGCTGCACCGGCCCGCTGACGAAGGTTTCGACCGCACCGTCGATGCGCTGCACCTGCGTTGCACTGATCGCCCCGTCTGGCGAACGCAAACCGGCAACTCGAACGGTATCGCCGACTTCGATTCCCGCGGCGTCGAGTCGGCCCGGACCGTCGTCGAAATCGGCCCAGGTGGAAGACGTGATCGCCACTCGCTGGCCAGCTACCGTGAGCTCGCCGCGGGTTGCGTCGACCGCGCTCACCACACCCGCAACTTCGTTGGTGACACCGATCGACAGCGCGGTCAGCTCGTCGCCTCGGCCCGCGGCAACTACCTCGACGACCGAGCCAACCGCCAGCACCGAGGGTTCGCTCGACACACCGTCCATCGTGACCGGAGTCGACGCGTCGTAGTGAACCTCCGTTCCACCGACGCAAATGCTGCCGAACCCGGTGACGACGCCGACGATCCCGGTGTCGCCGGCGAGCTCGACGCCGGTTCCGCCAATGCCGCCTTCGTCGTCGGGATCGCCGGGCGAACGGCCCGTGCCGCCGATTCCACCGCTATCCTCCGCTTCCGGACCGTACCCCGTGCCGCCGATGCCGCTCTCCGACTGCTCGGCTGCCGCGAGATCGGGCGCCGCCTCGTCGCGCGCACCCGTGCCGCCAATGCCGTCGGCGTCTCGTTCGAGCGCCGGCAGCAGCATCCCACCGTCTGCGCAGGGATTGTCCGCTCCTGGCGCCGCCGAGCCGACCAGCAGGATCAGAATGACAGCGAACGGGGCGGAGAGACCGAGCTCACTCGTCTTGCGAGGGCCCATCACCGGGTTCCGCCGTGTCTTCCGTATAGAAGTAGACTCCGAAATTGATTCGGCGGCTCGCAAGGTCGCCGCCCGAGTCCTGCCTCTGCAGCTCGGCCGCGCGCTGGTCGACCGCGCGCAGCCCCTTCATCCCCTGCTCTCCAGCCAGCCGCTCGAGCTCTTCGACCGCCTCGGGGCCGAGGTTGTTGTAATGGACGCTGCGCTCGAGCAGAGCCGGCGAGGCGCCAGTCATGTTGTGCGCCGCCGCGGCGACGTGGTCGTGAAGATTGTGGCCGAAGTAGTACGCCATTTCCTCGTCGCCGCGCTTGGGGATGAAGGCGTCGGTGTCGAGATGAACGGTCTCACGCTCGTCGACATGGACGATTCCGAGGCGAATCCATTCGTCGAGAACGACCCGCGGACGAATATCCGTGCTGACCGAGCGCACCAGTCGCTCGAACGACACCGCTTTTTCATCGGCTTCCATGTAGGCAAGCGGCACGGGCGATCCGGACGCGTCGAGATAGATCGGGTCGGACGTCCATCGAGTGATCAACTGTGAGCCGAGCGTCGCGCTCTTCGGCGCGCGGAAGGCCGGCGCGTCGAATCGCCGCAATCGCTTTACCTCGCGCCGGTGTACACCGGTGAGGAGGCTGACTCGGCTGTCGGTCTGCGGCTTGCCCTCGATCTCGAACTCACGCGACGCCACGTCGACGTAGACCCAACGCAGGATGTCGGCGGCGTTGGTGTAGGGGATGGCGCGCGTGATCAGCAGTCGAACCAGCGGCCGAAGGATTCGTCGCAAGGCGATGAGCAGAGCCCCCGAGTCACCGCCACCTTCCATCTTTTCTCCCCCGGAAGTCATTGATTTATCAGATACCACGGAAATTCCTCATATTCTAGCTTGACGTGGAATATTTGCACACGTATACGATTACGTGGGACAATTACCCACGTCGATGCGGGGCAGCCTCTCTCTGGTACCGGAGCGGTTGCTCGCCATCGGGGCCAACCAACCGACAAGGAGAAACCGATCATGACCAAACGACTCACCACAGCACTGGCGACCGCGGGACTCGCGCTCGCCGCGTTCATCGCCTCCCCTGCCGTCGCCCAAGACGAGGAAGTCGACCGCGAATGCGTGGCCGGCTGCCGCGAGGCATCTCGGGATTGTCGTTTCGATAGCCGCGAAGCGACCAGACTGTGCCTCGAAGAGGCCGGATGCGACATTCTGCGCGACGACTACGTCGACGCCTGCTTCGCCGAAGACGCCGACGAGGAGACCTGTAGCGCCGCTCGCGAAGCGTACCGCGAGTGTAAAGAACCTTGCCGCGAAGCGCACCGCGAAGCAGCCGATGCGTGCCGCGAAGCGGTTGCCACCTGCATGTCCGACGAGTGCGGGATCGACCGCCCGTTGCGACGACACGGGCGCCGGGGCGGTCATCGCCGCCGCTAGTCCTCAGCTTCTCGTGGCGATCCGATAGCTCCACGAGACTCTCCCCAGAGCAGAGCGCGCACCAAGCCGCGCCCGGTGCGCGAACGCACGCCCCCTCCCAGCGTTCGCGTACCGGGCGCACTCTGTTAGGTTCACACGATGGCGCGACTCGCTGCCCTCCTCGTGTTGCTCGTCGCCGTGGCGAACCCCGCGGCGGGCGGCGACGGAGAACACGGCGCGCCGTGGTCGCGACAGCCAATCGAGGTGGACGCCACCCTCGGCTACCACTACTCGACCGGCAAGTACGGAGGCAGCGAACGCACCGACATCATGTTCGTTCCTTTCACCGCGGGTGCCACGTACGACAGTTGGACCTTGCGCCTGACGGTTCCCTGGATCAGCGTCGAAGGCGGCGCCGGCGGTGTCGATCCGGCGGACGGGTCGGTGATTCTCGGCGAGGGTGACGGCCTCGGCGACATCGCCCTGGTCGGCGTCTACACGATCTTTCCGGCGCGCGATTGGGCTCCCTTCGTCGACATCGGGGGGCGCATAAAGTTTCCCACCGCCGACGAAAATCGAGGACTCGGCACCGGAAAGTTCGACTACGAGATCAACGTCGAAGTCTCCAAAGTGCTCGGCAAGCTGACGCCGTTCGCCCAGGTCGGCTACCGCTTCGTCGGCGAGCCCGACACCTACTCCCTCGACGACGCGGTCCTCGCGTCGCTGGGCAGCCTCTACCGGATTCACCCGAGATCCAACGCGGGGGTGTTCCTCTACTTCCAGCAGTCGTCGTCGGTATCAGCCGACGACCAGCTCGACCTCATGCCGTACGTCGACTGGAGGCTCACCCCGCACTGGTCGGCGTCGGCCTATGCCACCGTCGGTCTGCTTCCCGGCAGCCCCGACTTCGGAATCGGGATTCAGCTCACCTACCGGCGCTCCTACTGAGCGGAAGCGAGCTCTCAGGCCTTGCGGCTGGCGCGCCGCGAAGTGGCTTTGCGCGCCTTCCCCTTCACGGCGCGTTTGCGGGCTCGCTTGCGGGCCGGCAGTGCGCGCGCCGCTTCGCCCTTCTGCGCTTCGCCGGCCTGCTTCGCCTTCGGCACGGCATCGAGGCGACTCGCCGTCTTGCACAACGCGCGGAACGCGTCGCGTACCTCCTGGACGAATACGTCGACGTCGGTCACCAGATCGGGATCGCAATTGAAGCCCCAGAAGACCTTGCCGTTGTAGCTGACCAACGCGATCCCGAGGCCCGTGTTCGCGAGCAGCGGCACCTGCGGATACATCTCGAGGAGCTCGGCGCCCATCATGTACATCGGCATCTGCGGCCCGGGGACGTTGGTGACGATCATGTTGATCGGACCCGAGGTCGCCTGTGCGCCGAGCGACATCAGCTGCGCCGGCGCCCACTCGGCCGCCGCCATCAGCAACTCCACGCCCAAGGCCTGCTGGGATTGTTTGAGCTCTTCGGTACGCCGATTGAGCTCGCGCAGCTGCGCCAGCGGGTCGGCTCGGTCGATCGGTAGCGGTACGATCCAACTCGAAACCTTGTTGCCGAGCTTGCCGCGGTCCTCGTCGCGGCGAACGCTCACCGGCGCCGAGATTCGAAAATCGAGTCCGGCCGGATCGACGCGCCGACGCATCATATAGTTGCGAACGGCACCGGTGACCGTGGCGAGTACCACGTCGTTGACCGTGCAACCGAGGGCGCGGCGAACCCGCTTCACCTCGGCCAGGTCCATCGCCAGCCAGTCGACGTAGCGATGCGGTCCGAGATTGCCATTGAGCGGCGTTTCCGACGCCGAGCTGATCGCGTAGCCGGCGAGGTCGCGCAACGCCTTCATCCGAACCATGGTTTCGTCGCGAATCGAACCGGCCTCGTCGACCAGCGACTGGATGCCCCGCGCCATCTTGAGCGGCAACGTCAGCCGCCGGGCTACGTGATCGGTCAGCAACTCGGACCCGGTCGGGGCCGGCCGCGGGATGTAGGGAACGGGCTCGGAGAGCTCTCGGTCGCGCGTGAAGGACATGAGAATCTGCGCCAGGTCGACACCGGAGCTGCCGTCGATCATGCAGTGATGAATCTTGGTGACCACTGCGAAGCGATCGTCCTCGAGGCCCTCGATGACCCAGTACTCCCAGAGCGGCTTGCGCCGGTCGAGTTGTTGAGCCATCACCCGAGCCGCCAGGTTCTTCAGCTGCTGGTTGTTCCCCGGCCGCGGCAAGCTGGTGTGGCGCACGTGGTACTCGATGCTGAAGCTCGCGTCGTCGACCCACACCGGATGATTCGCCAGCGGAATCCACTGCAGAACCTGACGATACCGGGGGATCAAGTGCAGAACCGACTCGATCGAGCGCCGAATCGAGACGATGTCGATACCGCCGTCGTCGGTGCGCAGGGGTTCGCCCTCGAAGATCTGCGTCGCCGCGACGTGCATGTGCACGTTCGGCTGCTCCAACAGGAGAAACGAATTGTCTTGCGCCGACAGGCGCTCGTACGTGTACCGCGCCATGCGCGTCCCCCAAAGCTGAACCGTTGGTCGCGACTGAAGCGTCGCTGGTTGCCGATTCGGCGCCGACCCACAGCGCCCGCCAGCGGCTATCCTTGCCACGTCGCCCCGGGCAACGGAAGAGGGGAGCGACCGCCGCGCAAGATCGCGCCGGCTCGCGATTGCGACCGCTATTTACCCGCCTCTCAGCGCCGTCTACGATCCATCCTTCCCACCAACGACCAAAGGGGAAAACCAGCATGCATACCGAACTGTGCGACAAGCTCGGGATCGATCTCCCGATTTTTGCATTTACTCACTGCCGCGACGTAGTCGCAGCGGTCAGCCAGGCAGGCGGCTTCGGAGTTCTCGGCGCGGTCGGCTTCACGCCGGAGCAGCTGGAGATCGAGTGCAAGTGGATCGACGAGCACGTCGGTGACAAGCCCTACGGCGTCGACATCGTGATTCCCGGCAAGTACGAGGGAATGGGCGAGATCGACCCGGAAAAGCTCGAAGAGCAGCTGCGCGCGCTGATTCCCGAGCAACACCGCGAGTTCGCATCCAAGCTCCTCGCCGATCACGGCGTTCCCGAAATGCCGGCCGACGAGAGGCACCACGAGCTGCTCGGCTGGACCGCCGCGACCGCGACCCCGCAGGTCGAGGTGGCGCTGCAGCACGACAAGGTACGCCTGATCGCCAACGCACTCGGCACCCCCCCGGAAGACGTCATCCAAAAGATCCACGACGCGGGCCGGTTGGTATCCGCACTGTGCGGTCGCCCCGAGCAGGCGCTCAAGCACAAGCAAGCCGGCATCGACATCATCATCGCTCAGGGCTACGAGGGCGGCGGACACACCGGCGAGATCGGCAGCGTGGTGTTGTGGCCACAGGTCATCAAGGCAGTGGCGCCGACCCCGGTTCTCGCCGCCGGCGGCATCGGCAGCGGCGACCAGATCGCGGCGGCGCTGGCGATGGGCGCGCAGGGCGTGTGGACTGGTTCCCTGTGGCTCACCGTGCGCGAGGCCGAGTCACCGCCGGCACAGATGGATTCCTACCTGGGCGCGAGCAGCCGCGACACGGTTCGCTCTCGCTCGTACACCGGCAAGCCCTGCCGCATGCTGCGCAACGAGTGGACCGACGCCTGGGAGGGCGCGGAATCGCCCGGCTACCTCGGCATGCCGCTGCAGGGAATGGTCACCATGGACGCGATCGCGCGCACCCACCGCTACGCCGACAAGGCGCAGAGCGTTGCCTTCAACCCGGTCGGTCAGGTGGTCGGCATGATGAACGAGGTGCGCACGGTGCGCGAGGTGATCTACAAGCTGTCGGAAGAGTACATCGAAGCGACCGAACGGATTCAGCAGTTGGCGCCGTAGGCGCGCTGCGCGCGCGGTCCAAAGGCGGGGCTCTGCCCCGCCGTCCAAAGTGCGGCTGCACCGCACGGCCAAAGCGCGAGCTTCGCCGCGCGTCCAAAGGGGGGGTCAGGGACGACTGGCCACGGCCGGGGCGCTGGCTTCGCCGCGCTGGCGGAGGTTGCTTCCGTGGGCTCGCCGCCGCACCATTTGGCGATGCGCAGATTGCTGATCTTCTTGCTCGCGGCGTCGTTGGTCTCTTGCGGGTCGGATGACGACTCGACCGCTCGCGACTCGGTCGACTTCACCGGGGTGTGGCCCGAGGAATCGGCCGAGGACCGCGGTTGAGGTAGAGCTGGCCTGACGGGGTTTCGTTGAGCATCCGCAGCAAGAGCCGGCGTCCGCGCTGCCGCACCTGCGGGCTGCACCTCGAGCTATGTCTCTGCGCCGAGGCGCCGCAACTGGACAACGCAACCGAGGTGGTCGTCGTTCAGCACGCCGTCGAACGCCGCAAACCGACGAGCACGACGCCGCTGCTGCTACACGTCCTCGCCAACAAGTCGTTGCTGATCCACGGCGCAACCGACCAAAGGTTCGCCGCCGAAGCACTCGACGACGATGTCGGGAGCGTCCTCCTCTACCCCGACCCCGACGCGACCGACCTCGCCACTCTCCCGCCCACCCCTCGCCGGCGCCGCCTGATCGTCCTCGACGGCACCTGGAGCCAATGCGCCCGCATGGCGCGCCGCATCCCCGAGCTGCGCCGCCTGACCCGCGTCGCCCTGCCCCCCGGGCCGCCATCGAACTGGTCGCTGCGCCGCAACCAGAGCGCCGACCGACTGTGCACACTCGAGGCGACGATGCGCGCCCTCGCCATTCTCGAAGACCCACTCGACGTCGAGCCAGTGCTGTCGCACTTCCACAAGGTGACCGCGCGAGCCCTATACATGCGCGCCCGCCTACCGGCACCCGAGATCCCGGATTCCTGGCAAACCCCAGAAACCTGACCCGACCAGACGCGCGGCGAAGCTCGCGCCCCGGCCCTCATCCGTCGAGCCTGGCCCCCCCTTTGGACGCGCGGCGAAGCTCGCGCTTTGGCCGTGCGGCGCAGCCGCACTTTGGCCGGCGGCGCCAGCGCCGCCTTTGGACTACCGCGCGTCGCGAATGACGCTCACCACCGCATCCGGATCCCCGGTCTCGTTGTAGACGATCAAACTCGTCCGATCCGCAAAGCGATTGCGCTCGCGCAACCTCGCGCCGACCTCGGACGGCTTGCCGCAAACCCCGACCGCATCCAAGATCTCGTCGCTGATGTGCCCCATCATGTCGAGCCAATTTCCCTGCTTCGACAACCGGTTGAGCTCTGGCTGGATGTCGCCCCAACCGTGGTGGTCGAGGAGAATCTTGTAGGCGGGCGTCGACGAGTAGAACGAGATCTGGGCACGCGCGCCGTCGCGAGCTTTGGCGATCTGTTCGTCGGTCTCGCCGAGCATCAAGATCGTCTGGGCTGAGACCTGGACCGAGCGCTCCGCCTTACCGGCCTTGGCCATTCCCTCGCGCAACGCCGGCATGGTCACCGACTCGACGAACGAGGGAGTGTGCAGTGGGTGCAGGATCCAGCCGTCCGCCACCTCGCCCGCCACCCGGACCATCGCCGGACCAAAACCGGCGAGAAAGATCGGCGGTACCCCGTGCGGATTCTTGCCGGGACTGAATATCGGGGGCATCAGCGTGTGGGTGTAGAACTCGCCGCGGAAGTCGAGCTTCTCGCCTTCGTTCCAGCAGCGCCAGATCGCGCGAATCGCTTGCACGAACTCCCGCATCCGCGCGTTCGGCTTCGACCAGGTCTGCGAGAACCGGCGCTCGATGTGCGGGCGGATCTGGGTTCCCAACCCGAGAATGAAGCGCCCTCCGGAGATCAGCTGCAGATCGTTGGCAATCTGCGCGCAGCTCATCGGGTTGCGCGCGAAGGCGATCGCAATCGCCGTCGACAGCTCGACCCGCTCGGTCGCCCGCGCCGCGTCGACCAACGGAAGAAACGGATCGTGCGGCCCCTCGAAGCTGAGCACTCCGTCGTACCCCTGCGCCTCGGCCCGCCGAGCCGCTTCCCCAGCCTCGGTAACTCCAGCCGTCAACAATGCAGACTCAAACTTCATCGTCTCCCCGTCTCCCTAAAAAACCAGACCCGCCAATTTGGCCGCACGGCGAAGCCCGTGCTTTTGGCCGTGCGGCGCAGCCGCACTTTGGCCGGCGGGGCGATGCCCCGCCTTTGGACGATCCATCTCAATCACCGTCACCATCCGTCGGATCGCCGAGATCCCGCGACACCACCCCACTCCACCGCGGCACCCGCTTCTCGAGGTAGGCCATCGGTCCTTCGACGGCATCCGGCTGCTTCATCAGTTGATGGTGTAGCTCGGTTTCCCGGCGTTCCACCTCATCGGCGGTCAGCTCGAAGCTCTGCCACAACAGCTGCTTGCTCATCGCCGCCGACAGAGGTGCGACGTTCTCGGCGATGTCGCGAGCGATCTCTCGCGCCAGCGGCAGCACTTCGGCCACCGCGACCACCCGACTGGCAACCCCGAGCTCGAGCGCTTCCGAGCCGCTGAAGGTCCGGCCGGTCAGCAGGATGTCCGCCGCCCTCGCCATGCCGGCGATTCGCGGCAATGTCCAGTGAGAGTAGGCGTCACCCACCATACCACGCCGCACCTGCAGAACCCCGTACTTCGCCTCGCGCGCGAGGATGCGGATGTCGCACTGCATCGCCAGGGTGAAGCCGATACCGACCGCATGACCGTTGACCGCGGCGATGACCGGTTTGCGCACGCGCCACGCCGGAAAATCCACGCCTGCGGCACTGAAAGTCGAGCGCTCCTGGGGCGCAAACGTCGCCGATCCCGCGGTGAGGTCGGCGCCGGCGCAAAATGCACGGCCCGCCCCCGTCAGAATCACCGCGCGCACCCCGTCGTCGCGATCGAGCTCGCGGTAGGTGTCGGCGAGCTCGCGCGCCATCGCTCCGGTGAACGTGTTCAGGTGTTGCGGCCGGTTCAGGGTAATGACCGCAACCCGGTCTTCGACTTGCAGCTCGGTATCGATTCTTTCCGGCGATGATTCGCTCATGATGCTCTGCGGATCCGATTCGGACTCGGAGAAAGAGCCCACTTCCGTTCATACCTGGATGCTCGGAGCAAGCCCGTCCGGCCGCAAGCTGGGCAGCCGGAGGAGGATCCGGCGGGACATGGACCGCCCTCGGGTGGTCCTATAGGCTCCGGCGTCGACATGCATCGCGCCATTGCCTCGCCCGCCCTGCACTTCGTTCTCATCGGCGGTGCGCTATTCGTCACGCAAGCACTGTGGAGACCGGCGCAGCTCGAATCCGAGCCCAGCGACCCTGCGCGAAGCCAGATCGTCATCACCCCCGCCAAGCTCGACGAGCTGCGCGATTCGTACCGCCGCATCGCCGCGCGAGACCCCGAACCGGACGCGCAACGGGCGTTGATTCGAGACTTCGTCGATCGGGAGATCCTCTACCGTGAGGCATTGCGGCGCGGCCTCGATCAGGACGACCGCAGCGTCAAGTTTCGCCTTGTCCAGAAGATGCAGTTCCTCGAGGGTCGAGACGACGAAGACCCCGAGGTTCTCTACCGCGAAGCGCTCGCGCTGGGACTGGATCGCGAGGATATCGTCATTCGCCGCTTGCTGATCGAGAAGATGCGCTTGCTGATCAAGCTCGGCGTTCGCGAAGCACCGAGCGAGGAGGAGCTGGAGCGCTTCTACTCGGAGCACGCCGAGGACTATCGCCAACCGGCCCGGGTCAGTCTGCATCACGCGTTCCTCTCGTCCGACAAACGTCGCGAGACCCTCGAGGCCGACGCCGAGGAGCTGTTGCGCGAGCTGCGCGACCAACGGGTCACGCCCGCGGAAGCAGTCGCGATGGGCGACGCGTTTCCGCTCGGGCACCACCTCACGAGCAACTCCGAGCAGAACCTGGCGAAGCTGTTCGGACCGCACTTCGCGGCGGCGGCAATCGACCTCGAACCCGGCGCGTGGCACGGGCCGATTCGCTCGGCCTACGGTACGCATCTGGTTTGGATCGAGCGGCGCGAGGCGTCCCGACTGCCCGGACTGGAGCCGGTGCGCAACCAGGTCGAGCAACGCTACCTCGCCGAGCTGCGCGACGCCGAGCTCGAACGAGCCATGGAGGAGCTCCGCCAGCGCTACGCGGTCGTCATCGAGGACGAGGATCCGGCATGGCAAGGGTGAACCGATCTCCCGGCGGGCTTCGCGCGCTCCTGCCGGCGCTGATAGCGCTCGGCTGTTGGGCGGCGACGTCGCTGGCGCACCCGCTGTCACCGGCACTGCTCGAGCTCATCCAGCGACCGCAGAGCACCGTCTTCGACGTGCTCTGGAAGACGTCGGTCCTGCGCGTGCCGGGCAGCGACTTGCAGCCGGAGATTCCGCGCCACTGCAGGACTGTCGAGCCGATGGCGGCGCAAGAGGAGACCGGCAGCCTGTTACGGCGCTGGGCGGTCGACTGCGGCGAGGCCGGACTCGTCGGCAGCGAGGTGGGATTCTCCGGCTTGCGCGACGCCAAGATCGACGGCCTGGTGCGCATCGAGATGAGCGGCGGACGCAGCGTCCGCGGCGTCGTCCGCACCAGCGAGCCAACCCTCATCGTCCCCGAGGCGGAGAGCACCGCGCAGGTGTTCGCCGGATACCTCCGGCTCGGCTTCGACCACATTCTCGGCGGACTCGACCACCTGCTCTTCGTCTTCGGACTGCTCCTCCTGGTCGACACCACCCGCGCCCTGGTCAAGACGGTCACTGCGTTTACGCTGGGGCATAGCTTGACCCTGTCCCTCGCAGCCCTCGGCCTGGTCACCTACCCGACGCGGCCGATCGAGTTGGTGATCGCCCTCAGCGTCTTCTTTCTCGCCGTCGAGCTGACCCGCGGCGAAACCGAGCCTCCGTCCCTGATGCGCCGCTGGCCGTGGGCCATCGCACTTGGCTTCGGACTGCTCCACGGACTCGGTTTCGCCGGCGCCCTCGCCGAAGTCGGGCTACCCCACCACGAGATTCCCGTGGCCCTGTTCTCGTTCAACGTCGGAATCGAGCTCGGCCAGCTCGCCTTCGTCTTCGCGTGTCTGCTCCTGCGCCGGGTATTCCATCCGCTCTCCGCCCGACTGCCGAGCTGGGCCGAGAGTGTTCCCCTCTACGCGATGGGATCGCTTTCCGCCTTCTGGTGTTTCGAGAGATTGGCAGCGGTGCTGGCCAGCTGATCCATGCGCCGCCGGCTCGCTTGCCGCAATGCGTCATAACCCGTCGCAATCATTGAACAATCGTTCAGCAAAAAGACCTTGACTCGACACCCTGTTTTGGGCGAAAGACTCCCTTCCAGTGTACAAACGACTGTTTAGTTCTTGGGGAACTGCGGTCATCTGAGCAATCCCGCAAGGACGGGAGAAGGGGGTTTCATGCGAAGGGTTATTTCGATTGCGACGGCACTGTGTCTGGCCTCGACGGTGGCTTGGGCGGGCGCCAAGGACAAGTCACAGAACACTCTCGCCGACATCGACGCCGCCGGCGTCATCAGCAACACGCTCGCCAAGACCAAGATCAAGGCGAAGGGTTGCAAGAATCAGATCCAGGCGCAGACCGTTTCGATGGCAGACGGCGATATCGCTATCTGCATTCTCGAAGCCGACGTACTCGGCATCGGCGGCAACTCGTTGATCATCACCGGCGAAGCCAAGAAGGGGAAGCTGAAGATCAAAGCGGACCTCGGCGAAGGCACCATCGCCAGCCAGGGCTGTGGTGATGTCGAGGCGGTCAGCTACAACGGACTCGTCAAGTGCTACCTCGACGATCCACTCTATCGTTCGAACGGCACCGGCGCCGGCACCTGGCGCGATGCGTGCACCAATGCGGGCATGCTCCCGGGCGACAGCCCGGGTCCGGAAGCCACCTACCTCAAGGTCAACGACACCGTCCCGGTCGTCGTCGGCTTGTGCCAGGGATTCTCGGAAGGCGACCGAATCGATCCGCCGAGCTCGACCCGCTGGGCGGTCACCGGTCAGCGCACCGCGATCGAGTAGAACCTCGGTTCGAGCAACGTACTGGAAGCCCGGGGAGCATCTCCCCGGGCTTCTTTGCGTAGTGAGCTCCGCGCCGTAGCGTCCTTGCCTACTTCGCGGCAATACCGCGCAGAATCGAGACCAGCCTCTCGACGCCGGCGCCGATCTCGGCGACCGGTACCCGCTCGTCGATGCCGTGCATGCGCTTGGTATCTTCGTCGGTCAACACGATCGGGACGAAGCCGTAGACGGTCATGCCTCGAGTGCGGAAGAAGTGGCTGTCGGTGAAACCGCGCAACACGTTCGGCACGACCGACGCGCCCTCCGACTCGGCCATGCGGACGATCGAGGCGTAGAGATCGCTGTCGATCGTCGACGACGACGGCGGAAAGTTGAGCAGGACTTCGATCTCGATTCCATCGTCGCCGATCGCCTGCTCGAGACGGGCTCGGAAGTCCGCCGGCTCTTCGCCGGGCAACAGCCGGCAGTCGAGATCGGCGGAGGCTACACCGGGTACGACATTGGTCTTGTCGCTCCCCTCGAGCACGGTAATCGAGATCGTCGACTGCACCAGCGCGGCATCCTCCGGCCGCGACAGGAACTGACGCCGGAACTCTTCGTCCTGCTCGAGCGCGTCGGCAAGGTTGCGATACTTCGCCTGCAAAGGCTCTGGCTGCCGCGCCGCCAGCGCCTGGTAATAGAGCGCGACCTCGGGAGTGACGCGGATCGGCCGCGGCATCGTGCGCACTCGCTCGAGCGCCCGCACCAAGCGCGCTACCGACGACAGCCCGCGCGGCGTCGAACCGTGCCCCGGCTCGCCAGTCGCCGTCAGCCGCAGCCAATACGGAGTCTTCTCGACCGCGCCGACTTCGTAAACGACCGTGCCGTCGGCGAGCACGCGCCCGTGACCGCCTTCGTTGAGCACGTACTCGGCATTGCCGAGCAGATCCAGATGATTTTCGACGAACCAGCCCGCACCCAGCGCGCCACCCACTTCCTCGTCGGCGGTTCCGAGAAAGATCAGGTCGCGGTCGAGCGTTTCACCAGAGCGCTTGATGGCGATCATCGCCATCGCCTCGACCACCGCCATTCCCTTGCAGTCGATCGCGCCGCGGCCGTAGAGGAAACCGTCATCGACCACGCCCTCGAACGGTGGGAACCGCCACGCCGAAGCATCGGCGCTAACCGTGTCGAGATGATTGAGCAGCACCACCGGGCGCCCATTGCCGCGACCCGGCAACCACGCGATCACCGTGCCGCGGCCCGGCTCGGACTCGAGTACCCGATGCTCGATCCCTTCTGCACCAAACACGCCCGCGAGGTAGCGCGCCGCAGCGATCTCGTTGCCCGGCGGATTGCTGGTGTCGACTCGGATATAGCGCCGCAGCATCTGCGTCGCCTCCGCCCCCAACGCGTCAAAGTTCAACTCCGCCGCAGCCGCCGGGCCAGCAACCAACAGCAACAGTCCCACACACAAGGCTCTCGTCATGCGCCGACACTAGCGAACCGAAAGCAAGGTCCCAAGGCGGCTGCGCCGCCGTCCCAAGGGCGAGCAACGCTCGCCCGTCCCAATGCCCGGCTGCGCCGGGCGTCCCAAGCGGCTTCGCCGCGGGGTCTGTCGGCCCCCCGCGCGTAGCGCGTTGGGACGGCAAGCGCAGCTTGCCTTGGGACCGCTCGCCGTCAGGCGGCGTTGGGACGGCGGCGCGGAGCGACGCCTTGGGACCTTCACGCGGGAAGCGTGAAGTCGCGTCGAGCACGCTCGACGCGGTCTCGCGCGTCGCAGCCGGGGAGGTGGTCATTGACCAGTCCCATCGCCTGCATGAAGGCGTAGGCGGTCGTCGGGCCGACGAAGGTCCAGCCGCGCGACTTGAGATCCTTGCTCAACGCCACCGAGGTCGGCGTGGTTGCGACGACGCCGGCGAACGGGGCGCGATCCTCGAACTGCCAGAAGTAGGCCGCGAGGGAGCCCTTCTCTTCGACCAACTCGCTCGCCCGCCGCGCGTTGTTGATGGTCGACTCGATCTTGCCGCGATGGCGAACGATCCCCGAGTCCCGCAGTAGGCGGTCGACGCTGCGCGCGTTGAATCGCGCCACCTTCTCGAAGTCGAAACCCTTGAACGCGCGCCGGAAATTCTCCCGCTTGCGCAAGATGGTGATCCAGCTCAATCCCGCCTGAAACCCCTCCAGACAGATCTTCTCGAACAAGCGGTGGTCGCCGCCGACCGGAACCCCCCACTCCTCATCGTGATAGCGAACGTAGAGCTCATCCTCCCCCGGCCACCAACACCGATCCACCCCATCACTCCCCCGAACAACCCGAGCCACCATCACCAAACCCTCCATTTGGCCGCCGTCGCGCAAGCGACGCTTTGGACGCGCGGCAAGGCCGCGCTTTGGCCGGCGAGCAAAGCTCGCCTTTTCGACTAGGCCGTCGGCAGCTCGTACCCTTCAAACTGCTTGCGCAGCGTCAGCTTCTGAATCTTCCCGGTCGCGGTGTGGGGAATCTCGTCGACGAAGGCAACGTCATCGGGCATCCACCACTTGGCGATCTTGCCCTCGAGATACTCGAGGATCTCCTGCTTGGAAGGAGAAGCGCCCTCCGCTGCAACCACGATCAGCAACGGCCGCTCGTCCCACTTCGGATGCGCAATCCCAATCACCGCGGCCTCGGCGACGCCGGGGCAGCCGACCGCCAGGTTCTCGATCTCAATCGACGAAATCCATTCCCCGCCCGACTTGATCACGTCCTTGGCGCGGTCGGTAATCTGCATGAAGCCGAGCTCGTCCAAGGTTGCTACGTCGCCGGTGTCGAACCAGCCGTCGTCGTCCAGCACCTTGCCGCCTTCGCCCTTGAGATAGGCAGAAGCGATCGCCGGGCCACGCACCAGCAGATGGCCGAAGGCTTTGCCGTCACGGGGTAATTCATTGCCGTCGTCGTCGGTGATCTTCATCTCTACGGTGTACATCGGTCTACCCTGCTTGACCTTGATGTCCATACGCCGGTCGAACGACAGCTCCTCCATGCCGGACTTGAACGAGCCCAACGTGCCGACCGGGCTGAGCTCGGTCATGCCCCAGGCGTGCATGACCTCGACTTCGTAGTCGCGCTCGAACTTCTCGAGCATCACCCGCGGCACCGCCGACCCGCCGATGACGACGCGGTCGAGGTGCGGAAGCTTGGCGCCGGTCTTCTCCAGATGCTGGAGCAACATCAGCCAAACCGTCGGCACCGCGGCGGTGATGCTGACCTTCTGCTTGTCGAGAAGCTCGAAGATGCTCTCGCCGTCGAGCTTGGCGCCCGGCATGATCAGCGAGCATCCCGCCATCGGGGCGGCAAAAACCAGCGCCCACGCGTTGGCGTGGAACATAGGCACCACCGGCAGGACGTTGTCGACGCTGCGCGCGCCGATGCCGTCGGCGCCGTTGGCGGCCAGACCGTGGATGACGTTGGAGCGATGCGCGTAGACGACGCCCTTGGGGTTGCCCGTCGTGCCGGAGGTGTAGCAGAGACCGCAGGCGTCGTGCTCGTCCACCTCGACCCAGGCGAAGGATCCGTCCTCGCCGTCGATCAGCTCCTCGTAGCAGAGACAGTTCGGCAGAGTCGTCTCGGGCATATGGGCGCGGTCGGTGAGAATGACGTAGTTGCGGACGTTGGGCAGTTGGTCGCGGATCGCCTCGAGGATCGGAACGAAGGTCAGGTCGAGCAGTACGATCTTGTCCTCGGCGTGATTGACGATGTAGACGAGCTGCTCGGCGAACAACCGCGGATTCAGCGTGTGGCACACCGCCCCACACCCCATGATCGCGTACCAGGCTTCGAAGTGGCGGTGTGTATTCCAGGCCATCGTCGCCACCACGTCGCCCTTGGCTACCCCCAACCGAGAAAGCGCCTGGGCTAGCTTGCGCGCCCGCAGATGCAACTCGGCGTAGTTGGTTCGATGGATCGGACCCTCGACCGTCCGCGTCACCATCTCGCGTTCGCCGTGCCACTCCGCCGCGTGGTCGATCACCGACGTCACCACCAACGGCCAATCCTGCATCAGTCCTCGCATGACAGCTCCTTCCAGCTCGCTGGGAACCACTAGCCTCAAAAGTACTCTCGCGCCAAGACGCCAAGGCGCGAAGGGAAAGACCGGCGACCCGATGTCGCGTCTCCTCCGTGAGCCTCGCTACCGATGGCGCGGTGCGGCGAGGCCCAAGTCGGCAGACGGCCCTGCTTGGCGTCTTGGCGCCTTGGCGCGAGAAAAAATCAGTTCTCCGAAGTTAGTTTCCCAGCCGGACAGGAGCAAACCCTGGACCGACTCGAGCACTCGATCGCACTGCCAAGCCGTCGCAAAGCCCCGATCTAGCCCACAATTGTTGGTGCCTCGACACCTACAACCAACCGCGCAGCGAATATCGGACCGACCGCCGCTACCCATCAAGTGGCACGAGGGATGCTTGCTTCTAGGAACTGTGACGCCAATGCACCGCTCCAGAATCAGTGTCTTCGTCGTCTTCGCGACCATGGTCGTATCCGCATCCGCCGTGTCGGCGCGCATGTTGTTCGCGCCGGCGGAGCCGATTTCGGTCGATTCGCGGCCACGGTTTCTCAGCGTCGCCGACATCGACCAGGACGGTCGCGACGACGTCCTCCTCGGCAGCACGCGCGGCACCGTGTCCATCCTCTACGGCTCCGCCAATTCGGCGAGCCTGTTCGAGGCTCCGCGGATCTACAGCTTCGGCAAGCGGCTGCGCCGCCCGAATCTCGGCGACGTCGATGGCGACGGCATCACCGATATCGCCATCCCCGACGAAGGCAGCGCCGGTGTCTGGGTTCTCCTCGGGCGCGGCGACCGCCGCTTCGCTCCGCCGCAGTTCGTTCTCGTCGCCGGCGTGCGCCCGTACAGCGTCGCCATCGCCAACATCGACGGTGTCGGCGGCGGCGATCTCGTGGTAGGCGACCGCCGCAAGGGAAGGATACGCCTGCGTCTGAACGGCGGCGCGTTCGCCTTCTCGAACGGGCCGCTTCACATCGTCCCCGGCGGACTCGAACAGATCGAATGCAGCGACCTCGACGGCGACCAACTGCCCGAGCTCATCGCGCTGTCGACCGGCAACGCCGGCAAGGTTTCGATCTTCGCCGCCAGCAACTCCGGAAACGGGCGCGCGGTCTACTCCGACCCTGTCGAGCTCGAGGTCGATGTTCGCGAGCCAAACCTGCAGATCGCCGACTTCGACAACGACGGCACGCGCGACCTGGCGGTACTCGAGCGCGCCCGGCGCGCCAAGAGCAGCCGAGCCGAGGTCATGACTTGGGCGGCGAACGGCGCGGTCTCCACCCACATGTCGGTCGCCGTCGACTGTCTCGGCCACCGCCGCAGCCGTTCCTGCCGCGCCCGCGGCATCGCCGCGGCCGACTTCGACGATGACGGCATCGTCGATCTGGCGGTCGGGCTGAGAGGCCAATCGTT
Organism: bacterium; assembly: GCA_030430165.1. Classification (GTDB taxonomy): domain Bacteria; phylum Desulfobacterota; class Binatia; order HRBIN30; family CADEER01; genus CADEER01. The sequence continues at coordinate 29,625 of JAUIGL010000055.1, forward strand.
TCGCGGCGCCCTCGGCAATCGCCGCGCCGGGGCGGTGTCGATCCTAAAAGGACGCGGCGACACCTTCGTTCCCGCCGGCGTGGCGCCCTGGCTCGAAAAAGCGCCGAGCGAGCTCGCCACCGGTGACTTCAACGGCGACGGCCTGCCCGAGATCGTCGCCATCAGCAGCGCACGCAGTCTGCTGCAGGCTATGTGGAATCTGTCGGATTGATTTTTCCGTCCTGCACGGACGGTGGGATCTAGGAGCTGGGTGCTGGGATTCTAGATAACTGCTCCTTCTAGTTTCAGGAGCTGCTTCTTGATGTCGGTGCCGGCGGCGAAGCCGGTTAGGTGGCCGTTGCTGCCGATGACTCGGTGGCAGGGGACGACGATCGGCAATGGATTGCGGCCGTTGGCGGCGCCTACGGCGCGCACCGCTTTGGGTTTGCCGATGCTGCGCGCCAACTCGGCGTAGGATACCGTCTCGCCGTAGGGGATGTCGCGCAGTGCGTTCCAGGTTCGTTGCTGGAATTCGGTTCCAGTCGGCCGCAGCTCGAGATCGAAGCTCTGGCGGCGACCGGCGAAGTACTCCTTCAGCTGCCGGGCGGCATCGGCCAGGCCGCGGTCGGTTGGGCTCCAATCGGGTTGCGGACCCATGGTGGTCTTGGCCGATTCGAACTCGATGCGCTCGAGGCTCTCGTCATCGCCGACCAACATCAGTCTTCCGATCGGGCTGTCGACATAACGGTAGTAGGTCGGGTTCGTCATCCTTCTTTCCTCCTCGCAGTACTCTGCGACTCCAAGCTGTTCCACAAATACATGGCGGCGTAGGCGCGCCACGGTCGCCAGTGCTCGGCGCGCTTCTCCAATTGGCGCGCGCTCGGACGCTCACCCGCCTCCAGCAACTCGACCGCTTTGCGCAAGCCGAGATCGGCGGTGGGGAACGCGTCGGGCTCGCGCAGGGCTCGCATCGCGATGTAGTGCGCCGTCCACGCGCCGACTCCCGGGATCTCGACCAAGCGGGCAAGCGACGCGGCTGGGTCGGCGGCTTCGTCGAGCAGCGTGGGGTCGGCGGCTACGGCCCTCGCCAGACGGCGGACGGTTTCGGCGCGTTTGGTCGGCATACCGAGGCCGGTGACCGACATCTCGGCGAGCGCGGCGGGCGACGGAAACACCCGGGCGACCGCGCCGCACGGGTTGTCGAGCGGCTCACCGTAGCGCTCGACCAGACGACCGGCGAGCGTGCTCGCTCCGCGGACACTCACCTGCTGACCGAGGATTGCGCGAACCGCGAGCTCGAACGGATCCCAGGTGCCCGGCACGCGCAGGCCAGGGTGCCGGCGAATCAGCGGGCGCAGCTTGCGATCCCGACTCAATAGAGTCGAGATCCCCTGCGGATCTGCACCTAGGTCGAAGATCGCTCGCACCCCGGCGGCGATCTTCTGCAGGTGGCGCGAGGCGTCGCCGGCCGCCCCGAGCAGCAGGGTGTCACCGGGACCGTGGCTGACCCGAATCACTCCGCGGTAGTCGTCGATGCGAACGCTTCTCAGATAGTGCTGGTCGGTGACCTGCTCGACTCCCGGAATTGCGCGGCCGCCGAGATAGCCTAGAGTTCGCGACCAGTCATATGGCGGACGGTAGCCGAGCCGCAGCCGAATCTGCGGCGCATCTGCCGCGCCGCGCTCTTCGCGCCGGCGCAGCTCGCGCGGACTGCGGCCGTAGGTTGCGCGCATCGCGCCGTTGAATCGCCGCACACTGTTGAAGCCCGCGCTGAAAGCAATCTCGGTGATCGGCAGCTCGGTCTCGTCGAGCAGCTTCTTGGCGAAGTGGATGCGCCGCGTTTGCTCGACGTCGACCGGTGCGGCGCCGAGATGATCGCGAAACAGACGGCGCAGGTGGCGACCGCCGATCCCCAGGCGTTCGGCGAGCTCGTCGACGCCGCTCTCGACCAGCACCCCCTGGTTGATGAGCCGCAGAGCGCGGCTGACCGTCGCCGAAGCGCCGATCCACGCCGGCGTGCCCGGCGAAGTCTCCGGCCGGCACCGCAGGCAAGGACGAAAGCCTTCCCCGGCCGCCGCCGCGGCAGTCGCAAAGAACCGACAGTTGCGGCGCCGCGGTGTACGCGCCGGACACACCGGCCGGCAGTAGACACCGGTCGAGGTTACGCCGGTGAAGAAGCGCCCGTCGAAGCGCGCATCGCGCGTCTCGAGAGCGCGGTAGCAGAGGTCTTCATCGAGTTGCATGGCCGTTCATGTAGTACACGAATCGACCACCGACTGGCCATTTTCGGACGTGATGCGCCGCCGGCCCATCACGTAGGGGCTAGGATCTAGGGGCTAGGGATTAGGGTCGGTAGGGAGCTATTTCAATTCGCTGGGCGGGCGTAGCCCGCCCCACCTTCCCTAGCCCCTAGTCCCCAACCCCCGATCGGTAATGAGCAACGTGCCCTGCGCGACACACGCCAGGCGATCGCCGTCCGAAACATCCACTCGTACCACCGCCGTCCGCTTGGTCAGGCTGAGTACGGTGGCTATCGACTTCAGCTCGCCGCCTTTCACCGCCGACAGGTAGTTGAGCTTGAACTCGGTGGTTGCCGCCCACTGCCCCTTGGCCATGAGCGGGTACAGCACGCAGCCCATGACGTGGTCGACGTAGCCGGCCATCGCGCCACCGTGCATCGTGCCAAACGGTGTGATCACCGACTGCGGCACTTGCATCGTCGCCTCCAGGCGACCGGGCAACAGTGCATCGAACGTAATCCCCAGATAGTGCGGCAGCCCCTCGGTGGCATCGTTGTTGATGCGCACCATGCCCTCGGCGATCTGCTCGCTGTAGCGGTCTTCGAATGCCATCCGCGCTACTTCGAGCCGACCCGAGGGCCGAGGCGATTGCGCAGCTCGTCTTCGAAGTCGACGATGGCCGAGCCAGCATGCTCCTGGCGCAGCTCTTCGAGCTTCTTGTATCCACTCGCGGCCTCGGCGTCCCATTCGTCGGCGAATTTACCGGAAGTGATCTGCTTGGTCAGCTCGCGCATTTTCGCCGCGACGTCGAAGCCGTCGAACTCACCGCGCCGCGACAGCTGACCGTACTGACTGGTCGGAGAATGAAAACTCAGCTGGCGCGCAAAGCCGATGTCGCGCAGGATCCGGTAACTGCGCTCGACCTCACCCGACAGCACCAGCTCGGTGATGATCGCCTCCAGCGGGATCCCCTCTTCGAGCATCGTCGACACGAAGCTCTGGCTGACCAGCGTCATCGCCGGCGACAGCACCTGCTCCACCGCGAGATCGAGCACCGCCTCTTGTTTCGCCGACATCTCGATCGCGCCCTGGCGGAGTCCGCCGACAGCGTTCGCAACCGCAAGAGTGCGCGCCAGCGCAGTGCCGGTAACATCCTTTTCGACGCCGAGCGCGGTAATGAAACCGACTCCTTCCTCGTAGCAGAGGCGGACTTCCGGCCCGAGCATGCGTGGCGCGATCATCGCCAGATCGCCCTTGTGCGGAAAGCGATCGAAGGCGAGGCAGTATCCGCTGGCGAGGATCGTCAGGCTGTCGTCGCGGCGCTCGATCGGTAGGCCGCTGATCGCGTCGTCGGGAACCAGCACACAAACGATGTCGGCGGCGCTGGCGTCGCTGATCTCGCCGGCTTCGAACCCATCCTCGCGCGCCTGGTCGCGGGTCTGATCGGCGCGCACGCAAACCCGCACCGCCAAGCCCGAGTCGCGCAAGTTGAGCGCCCACGAACGACCTTGGTTGCCGTAGCCTACGATCGCGATCGACTGTCCTTCGATCGCCTTCGCGTCGGCGTCCTTCTCATAGAAGATCTTGGTCATGGTTCCCTCCGGTTTGATTCGCGTCCGGCTGTCCTCGACGGTGCACACCGCAGCCAAAGTCCACCCACTGTAACGAAGCTCGGGGCCAGCGGTAAAGAAAATGTCCCCCGACCCACCGGTCAGGTCGTCAGCCCGATTCGCGAAAGGTTGACCGGGCGGCAACCTCACCGAAACATTTGCGGGTTACGGTGCGAACCGTCGCCAACCGATCCTGAAACCAGAGAAAGAGGAGCGATGGATCCCTACGCCTATGCTGAGCTTCTTCCGCCGATGGATCCTGCACTGCCTGCGGAAACCGGGGAGCGCCGATTGCTCGCCGCGGTTCTGCGACGCGCGCTCGACGACTTTGCCGAGCACGGAACCGCCTGGGACCGACACTCGGGTCTGCTTTCGGACTCCGCGGCTCGCTGGATCTTCCAGCCTCCGCCCGACAACGCCCAGCCCCATCTGTCGTTCGAGGAAGTCTGCGACGCGCTCGGACTCGACCCGCAGTACGTTCAGCGACTGGCGCGCGGGCTCAAGAATCGCCCGCGCCGACGAAACCACGCCGCCTGATCAGGACGGCAAGCGGCGGTTCTCGCCGCGCCGGGCGCCGGCGGTGACGAAGTTGCCGCGTACCCACGCGCCGCCGTCGGGGTCCATCATCACTCGGCCGACCCCGCCCGGAACTTCGATCCGGAACCGCTGCGGCTCGACTGGAATCAGCAGCGCCGGCGCCACCGGTTCCATGCGCCCGAGGGTCTTCTCGACTGCCGCCGCGTCGAAATCCAGGTAGCGCTCGCGAATCTGCTTCTCACCTACGCTCGGGCAAACCGCCTCGTCGACCTGGAGCAGCCGGCGCGCCTCGTCCTGCAGGTCGGCGGCGCCATGCTCGACCAGCCACCTCTCGATCGAGCGCTGGATCGACGCATACGAGCGCACGTGGTTGGCGATGAACAGCTGGAACAGCTCGGCCCGGCCCTCGTAGACTGCCATCCGATTTCCGCCGACCACATCGGGTGCGTCGCCGCGGAACTCGTCGAGCAAGTCGCGCAGCACGGTTCGCAACAGCGCCGCCACCTCGACGCGCCCCGAAAAGGCCAGGTGGCGCGCGGTGAGCGGCATCAGCTGCCCGCGCGCGAGAATGATGTAGGCGGTGATCAGGAAGTACCCTTCCTCGCCTTGGTCGCGGGAGAACGTGTGGCAACCCACCACGTACTCGCCCTTCGCCTTGCCGTAGCCGGCGACCGGGATCGTTTCGAGCCGGTAGTCGTCGCGCAGGTCGTAGAACTCGGTGCCGGGAAGCAGGGTGTAGCCGAAGATGTTGATGTTCGGAAAAACCGTGAACAAATGATCGAGGTTGCTCTCGAACTCGGCGAGCGTGTCGCCGGGCAGCCCCCAAATCAGCTCGGCGGCAACCGGAATACCCTCTTCGGCCAGCGACTTGACGATCGGTTCGTAGTCGTTGGCGCGCATGTTGGTGCGGTGGCTGAGCTCCAGCGCCTTCGGGGTGAGCGTCTGCAGAGCGAGATGGTAGTGCGACAGCAGGCCGTTCTCGTGCAGCAGGCGAACGATCTTCTGCACCCGCTTGTTGTGATTCTTCGACCACGACGTCGCGAAGGTCTGCGGCAGTCCATGCTGCTCGCGCAGCTCGAGAACGATCTCGGTCTTGGCGAGGTCCTCGCGCAAGGCGCCGAAATTCGAATCGCTGAGCCAGATGTCCTTGACCCCGCCCTGCACCAGGCGCTCCAGGTCGGAGCGGATTCGCTCCAGGGAAAACTGGTACATCTTGGTGCCGATCGCGCCGGTGCCCCACTCGCAGAACGAGCAACGATACGGACAACCGCGACTCGTCTCGTAGGCCGCCTGCCGGTAGAGCGGGCTGCCGTCCGCAGCGCGCAGCTCGATGTGATCGAGCGCCGTCGGCAGCTCATCGAGCTCGCTGCGGCGCGGCCGCGTCGGTGTCTGCACCACGTCACCGCGCGAATCGAGGAAAGCCAACCCCGCCACCTCGGCCCAGCCATCGCGTGAGTCGCAATCGAGCAACTCGGTGAACGTCTCCTCGCCTTCGCCGAGAACGATGACGTCGAACCCGTCCTCGTAGAGGAAATCCTGTGCACGTTGCACGTGCGGCCCCCCCGCGACCACGAGGGCGCCGGGAAAGGTCGTCTTGACCCTGCGGGCGATATCGACGAACTCGGCGACGTTCCACGTATAGCAAGAGAAGCCGAAAACCGGTTGTACCCCAGCGTCGATCGCCGCCTCGGTTCGAGCGCGCGCCCGGCCCGCCCAGTCGACCTCGGTCCACTCATCCAGCTCTTCGCGGCGCAGGAAGTGAACCAACTCGATGTTGGTCGTCCCCGTCCGGACCCCGCGGGCGCAATAGTGCGCCTTCAGCCCCCCGGTCGTCATCGGTGGGGCGTCGAACTGCTCGGTGTCCATCGAGAACAACCAGACTGGCCGGAGCATGACGCGCGAAGCTAGCACGCGCCCCAACCGAGGCGAAAGGCGGTCTGCGACCGCCGTCCCAAGGGCGAGCCATGCACGCCCGTCCCAATGCCCGGCTCCACCGGGCGTCCCAAGAACGCCATCGCTCCGCTCGGCGTTCGTCCCAAGCGCCTTTCGGCGCGTACGGCTCCTGGACTGCTGGCAACGACGTGGTAGCCGCTTGGGACCGCCGCAGAGCGCAGCGAATGCGGCGTTGGGACGCCCGGTGGAGCCGGGCTTGGGACGGCGAGCGAAGCTCGCTTTGGGACCCGCGGCGCGCTAGCGCCGCGGCTTACATATCCTCTTTGAGAGTGCCGATGTGCCGTTTCTCGGTCGAGGATTCTCCGGCCTCGCAGCGCTTTTTGGCTTCGAGCCAGCCGACGATCATCTTGCCGAAGTTGGCCGGGTTGTAGGCGTCTTCCTCGTAGCTGAAGAGGCCGTCGCCGGCGTACTTGAGGAGGGTCAGGTTGCCTTCCTGGTGCAGGCTGCCATCACCCGGGTCGGCCATGCGATTCCACACGTAGCAGGAGATCCAGCCCTTCTCTTCGTCGATCATGTACCACTCGATCGGGAAGAACTTCATTTCGCAGTTGGGGAACGGCTTCATGATGGTCGAGATCCAGCGGTAGATCGCCTCGCGCCCGCACAACTTGCCGAAGCCGTGCTCGACGTAGGTGGCGTCCTCGGTGAACAAGTCCGCCCACGCGCGCCAGTCCCCCGAGGTCCCCGCCTTGAGAGCGACCTTCTGGTAGTTGTCGAAAGCGTCCTCGAGCTCCTGTCGTGTCCAACGTCCCATGGCGTTGCCTCCAGTTGAAAAAGCTAGCCGCTGATCGACGCAGATGAACGCTGATTCTTCTGAGCGACCGGGGGATCCGTGCTCTTCGGGCCTCGAGTGTCGGCGCGATAGCAAGAGCTCGAAACCCGGCAGTCGAAAAACCCCATCAGCGTTTATCTGCGTCCATCAGCGGCTAAAATTTCTCCAGTGACTTCGATGTTGTCTCGGAGCCGACGATGATGGAAGTTCGGCCCCGTAGGTTCAAGCGCAACGGAGGCAGCGATGGCGGACAAGTACCCGGCGGCACAGCCGCACGACGATCCGGTCGAGATATTTCCCGACGTTCTCTACGTCCACGGCAGCTTCCGCATGGCGCCGGGTATGACCATCAACCGCAACATGGTGGTGCTGCGCCACGACGGCGAGCTCTCCCTGATCAATCCGGTGCGCCTGTCGCCGGCCGGCGAGAAGGCTCTGCAGGACTACGGTGAAATCACCCGCCTGATCCGCCTCGGCCCGATGCACGGACTCGACGATCCCTACTACGTCGACCGCTTCGGCGCCGAGCTGTGGAGCCAGGAGGGCGGGACGGAGTACGCGGATCCGCCGCCGCTGGTGGTGATCGACGAGAGCACCGAGGCGCCGTTTCCCAGCGCCAAGTTCATCCCGTTCAGGGAAACCAAGATCCCCGAGTGCGTTCTCCTGCTCGAACGCGACGGCGGGATCCTGCTGAGCTGCGACTCGATCCAGCACTGGGCATCGACCTCGCGCTGCTCCCTGCTCGCCAAGGCGGTCTGCTACGCCGTCGGATTCATGCACCCGGCCAACATCGGCCCGTTTTGGCTGAAGCTGATGACCAAGCCCGGCGGATCGCTGAAACCGGACTTCGAGCGAATCCTCGAGCACGACTTCGAGCATGTGATCGGCGCGCACGGTCAGGCGATGCAGGGCGGGGCGAAAGCGGCGCTGCGGGCAACGGTCGATCGGGTGTTCTGAATCGTCCAAAGGCGCGCTGGCGCGCGCCGGCCAAAGCGAGGCTCGGTTCGTTCGATCGCGTCGTTGTTGGCCAATGGCGACGCGGACTTCCAGCGAGTTTGCACTGCCACCCCGCCTCGCGGCCAAAGCACGGCTTTGCCGTTCGTCCAAATGGGGGGCCAGGTTTTAGCCGTGTTCGTCGTCCCTTGGGTTCGACCCCCAACTGGTCCTCTGAGCCGCCGTTACCCAACAAATCCTGGTTTCGTTGGGTAATCGCTTGCGTGCCCCCAAATTACCCAATAAAAGTCGCTTTCGTTGGGTAACGGAAATGGACAACCGCCACCGATACCGGCGCCAGGAGTTGGCGTTCCGAACGCAGTACGCCGAGCTCAAGGAACGGGTCCTCGCTGCGGGTCCCCTGCTACCGGGCACGGCGGGTACGCTGACTCGGCGTACCGGGACCGGGCACGCTTACTGGTACCGGGTGTATTACCCGGTTCCAGGCCAGCAGAGTGAGTCTTTGGTCTGCAAGGACGGCGACCACACAGCCCTGGAGGCAATGCGCGATCGGATCGCATTCTCCAAGTGGACTTCGAAACAGGTCTCGGCGCTTCGCAAGCTCGGGTTTCAGGTTGCTGACAAGACGGTCGCGCGGGTGCTCGTCGAGCTCCACAACCGGGACATGTTCGAAGCCGGCCTGACGCTCGGCGGCACACTCGCCTACATGGCGTTGCTCAACGAGCTCGGCGCCGTCGCCGCTCGCACACAGGACGTCGATCGCGCGCGCAAGCGCCAACTCAAGCTCGGGGCGCCGCAATCGTTTCTGTCGACCATGGAGGCGACAGAGCTACCCTTCGTCGAGGTACCGGGCATGGGCGCTGGTGCTCCCTCGACCTCGGTCAAGCTGCGCGGCGTGCAGGGGCTTCGCGTCGACCTGCTCGCCCCCGGCGAGCCGGTCGGCAAGCTGATCGGCGCGCCCGAGATCGAATGGCGCGCGCAAGCGATTCCCCACTACGACTATCTGCTCGACGCGCCCGAGCCCGCCGCCATGCTGGCGGGCGGGCACTGCGTCCCCGTCCGATTGCCACAACCAGCCCGTTTCGTCTGGCATAAACTCTACTCGAGTAGTCAGCGCCACGGGTTTCGCGAAAAGGCCGACAAGGATCTTCGACAAGCCTTCCTTCTCGCGCTCGTTCTGGCAGACCAAGACCCGGACAGCCTGCTCGATGCCTTTTCGGAAGCCGACGAGAGGATGACCGCCGTGATCCGCCGGACGCTTGCCAAACACCGTGACACGGACTTCGGCAACCAGGCGCTGGCCGACATCTTCCGCCAATGCACGAGCTGAAGACGCGTCTCGGCCGGCTGCACAAGCCGCGTCGCCGCGACTGCCCGCCAGACAAAAGAGGCCGGCCGGATTGGAACGAGCCCGCCCCGGGAGCGACGACGCATCAAACTCGCCGGTTGCAACGTCTCTCAATGCAGCACGGGGGGCGTGCAGGTGAAAACCTTATTCCAATTCTTGGCGGTGGCGTTGTTGCTTCACATCGCAGCGCATCGGGCGGACGCTGGGTGTGCCTGCGACTGTGACGGGGACGGTGCGGTTCACATAGCCGAGCTGATCCGCGTGACGAACATCGCCCTCGGCAATCGGGACGTTTCGAGCTGCACCAACCTGCCCGGCCCCTGCAACGTCTGCGTCGGGCTTATCCAGGTCACCGGGTTGATCCGCTGCGTGAACAACGCGCTGAACGGGTGTCCCACGCCGCCGCCCACACCTACGCGGGAGATCGAGACACCAACCGTCGCTGCGACCCCGGCGCCCCCGACTTCGAGCGTGACTCCCACCAGAGTCGGTCCTCCGAGTCCCACACCGACGCTGGGGCCAGGACCGGACTTGATCGTCGCGTCCATCTCCACGGCGCACTTGTCGAGCTCGTCGTGCGGTCCGTTCGAAGCACTGTACCTCTGTGTGGCGAACCGGGGCAGAACGGCGAGCGGTCGCTTCGACGTCGAGCTCGTGGGCATCGAAAGATTCGTCGTCGACAACCTTGCGGCACTGGAGCAGCGGTGTCTGCTGCGTTCCCTCACCCGGCGCGACGGCAGCTCGTTCACCGCCATCGCCGATCCCGAGAACACCGTCGCGGAAATCGACGAAACCAACAACACGCGCACCGAATCTGTGCGCTGGCCCACGATTAGCGCGACTTGTACGGCGGCGACGCGGACGCGAACTCCGACGCGCACCCAGACACCGACCTGGAGCCAGGCACCTTCCCATACCCCGCGCACCCGCTTCAGTGTATGTGGCTGCGCCTCGACCAACCGGTTCGGCGCGCCTTGCGACGACCCGGTAGACGCCGAGCTCCAGCCGATCGGAAGGCGCGCCGAGGCCGACAGCAAGGGAGTGTTCTGCTTCGACAATCTGCGCCCGGGCGACTACTCGATCCAACTCGCATCCTCTTGTGGCGAGGACGGCTGCTGGCAGCGGCCCCACGAAGTCACGGTCGAAGACCGCGACGTATTCGCCTACGTTCCGCTGGCTCGAACGTTTCCACCCACCCCGCCTCCGACTCGTTGGTCGGTCACTCCTACCGGCACCCCTTCGCTTCGCGGCCGCGTTTTCGGAGGGCTCGCAAACCACACTGCGCACCTGGAGCCGGGCGGGCGGCAAGCGCCGGTCATCGACGCCGAGTTCGGCTTCCGCAACCTCGACTCGGGCTTGTACACGGTCAGCATCGACCCGCCCTGTTCCCAACAGGGCTGCTATCTCCCGGCTCAACTATGGGTGCGGCGCGCGGATACGCAGGCGCACTTCCGCCCGCAAACGATGACGCCCACCCCCACGGCCGACGGATGCACCTACGGGCTGCGCTCCAACTTCTCGATCGCCCATCCATGCCCGAGCTTGCCCGGGAGCAACGTCCGAGCTGTCGATGTCCTCGCCGGCGGCCCGAATTGTTGCTGGACGCTGTGGCCCTACAACGGGCGCTTTGTCGACTTCTACAGCCCCATCCACCGTTGCGGAGATTGGCGCGTCGTCGTCGAGGTCGCCCGCAATCCCACCACGCCGATCGAGATACGCCACGAGCTACGGCTGTACACCGCTGAACGGACTCCGGTGAGCACATACGCGGTCTCGCAGGACCGACGCTGCACCCACACCCGGACCCGTACGAGAACTCCCGCGCGCACCCGGACGCCGACTCGAACACCGCGCTAGCGAGATTGCCGACGAACCGCGACTCTTCGGATTTGCCAGAATACAGCGAGCGGGATCACGAGCACGATCGCGGCTCTACCACCCGCACCGCCGGTTGGAGGGACGACGTTGCAGCCGCCACCGGAGTTGCCGTTTCCGCCATCTCCCGGACCCGCGCCGTTGTCGAGCTCGGCGATCAGCGCATCGCAGAGCTCGGCGTCGTCTTCGTTGACCAGCGCCGTCGACAGCGGCCGGTTGGTTGGGTCGCGGGCGGTGACCGGAGCGTGGAAGCCGGCGTCGAGCCGACCCCGATCCGGCTCGCCGTTCGGCTCGGTGCTGCCGTCGGCGAGCTCGGTGTCCTCGACGTCGAGCGGGACCAGATCCCTCGCCGGGCTGCCCGGGGAGAGGGCGAACCAGTCGTCGGCGAAGCCGGTGCCACCGACCACGCCATCGCCGCCGGCGGGATCGATCAGCAGGGCGAGGTCGCTGCGGTCGGTGTCGGGCCGCACGATGCCGAGGTAGTTGTCTGAGTTGAGGTTCCAGTCGACGATTTGCGGCAGCAACCGCACCAACAGACCGCGCTCCTGGTTGGCCTCGATGATGTTGTAGCGCACGCGCGTGCACGGTGATTCGCCCTGCACGAATACTCCGTTGAACCGGTGACCGTAGATCGTGTTGCTGGCGACCAGGGTCTGCCGCGCATTGTCGACCTGCACGCCGCCGTTGCTGCCGTAGATCAGGTTGTTGGTGATTCGCGCATCGTCGGAGGAAACGACGTCGACACCTCGGTTGACCGCCGAGAAGATCACGTTGTTGGTGATCCAGGCGCGGTCGGAGCGGTTGCGCACCTGAATCCCCGACTCTCCGCCGCGCACGTAGAAGCCGTCGACCACCCCCTCACACGCGCTCCCGAGAAAGAACCCGGGGGAATCCGGCCCGGCGTCGATCAGAACTACACCCGGGTCATCGCCGGTGGCGATGCCGTCGGAGTCGGCATAGAAGACCACCACCCCGGAGCGCGGTCGCGCTCCGATATTGTTCTCGGGGTAGACTCCCGGACCGACGATCACCGTCACTCCTGCCGCGGCCCTCGCTGCGGCGGTTTTGACCGTCGCCAGCGCGGTGGGCGCCGACGCACCGTTGGCGCCGTCGTTGCCGCTGGCGCGGACGTAGAGCGGCAGCAGCGGACGTTCGAGGTTCAGCACCTGGTCTGCGGTCGCGCCGTAGTGATAACCGAGATCGACGGTGCCACTATCGCCGCCGCTGCCGGCTACGGCGGAACCGGCCAGTCCGATCGCCGACGCCGGCGCACTGCCGGCGTCGATCGCCGGCGACGGGCCGGAGGACCCAGCCGGCGACAAGCGAAAGTCGCCCGACGCCGCGTCGACGAAGCCCGGCTCGCCGGTGAGGTCGTAGCGATTGAAGGGGGTGTCCGGACCGTAGCCGTTGGGATTGAGATTGAACCCGGCGATGTAGCCGCAGGTCGACTCGCGACTGACCGCCAGACCGCCTAGGCCGTTCTCGGCGAGAATGTTGTTGAGCAACATCGCGCCCCGCGACGGCGCCGCGTCGTTGCCGACGAGCACGCCCCAACCGAAGTTACCGTATGCGGTGTTGTTGGCGAGGGTAATGTCGACGACCGGTTCGCCGCCACTGCCGAGCGCAAATCCGTGTCCGCAGATCCGCCCCTCGCCGCAGGCGACCCCGCTGTCGAAAACCAGGTTGTTCGCCACCTGCAGGCGCTCTCCGTTACGAATCGTCACCCCGGTCAAGCCGCTGCCGGAGATCTGATTGTTCTGGATCACGCCATCGACGGCATCGCGCACGAACAACCCGTGGCCGTTCTGCTCGATCCCGTTGTCGAGGAGAACGTTGTTGGCGACGAACGGCTCGACCGGTCCGGCCTCGCCGCCGGCAACCGAGATTCCGCCAGTCGCGTGGTCGGCAACGTAGTTGCCGACCAACCGCACCGGTCCGGTCGCCAACACATCGATGCCGCGCCGGTTCGAGCCGACGATCGCGCAGTCGACGACCGCGATCTCGCCGCTGTCGGTGCCGTCGCGGGCGGTGCGCACCTGCACCCCGGCGTCGTTGCCGCCGACGATGTCGAAGCCGCGGATCACCACACCGGTCCGACCGATGACGATGAACCCGGTGCCAACCCCGGACGGAGGTCGAACCACGACCCGCCCGGGACGTCCAGTGAACGTCCCCTCCCTGTCGGCGACGATCTCGACCGGTGGTCCGAGCCCGCCGCCGCGCGCCGGAGAGATATCTCCCTCGGCGTACTCGCCGGCCGCCACGATGACCCGGTCCCCCGGGTTGGCCAGCGCCGCCGCGCCGCGCGCGATGGTGGCGAAGGCAGCATCGGCACTCGAACCGTCGGCTTCATCGGAGCCGTCGGGTGCAACGTGGAAGTCGGCCGCCCAACTCGGTTGCGAGCTCACACCGGCCGACGCAACGGCAGCAACTCCCAAAAAAGTAAGGATACGCGCGTACGAGTTCATGAGCTCGCTCAAGCAAACGCCATGCCCCGTGCCGCTGGTGCTGGGCCTCGCCAGTCCTCGTCCAATCGCGTGGCATTCTCGCCAGCCCACTTCTCTCGATCTTGCGATGCGACTGCGTGGAGTCGGACTGCTCCCCAGTCGGGGTCCCGCTGCGTGGTTTCCCTCACTGGCGCGCCACTGCTGCCTTGCTAGTGCAGGTTGCGGCGCGAGAGCGGGTGGCCAAAAGAAACGCCAACCAACGGCGCCGCGGAGGGAGAGATCGATGAAGGGAAAGTCGCTGGCGGGCAGGGCGTTTTTGGCTTTGGCGCTGATGATCGGATTCTACGTCCTCGCGCTCGGGATCATCGGCGGGCTGCTGCTCATCCCCTATGCCGAGATGGCGTACGGCGAGCGTATCCACCTGAGACTCGCCTTCGGATGTCTTGCCGGCGCGTTGGCAATCGGCTGGGCGATCCTGCCGCGCTTCGATTCCTTCGAGCCACCCGGACCGGAGCTCACACCCGAAGCGAATCCGCGTCTGTTCGATCGGCTGTCCGAGGTTGCCGCCAAGACCGACCAGGAGATGCCGAAAGAGGTCTATCTGGTGCCCCAGGTGAACGCGTTCGTAACCAGTCGCGGCGGTCTCATGGGCTTCGGTAGCAAGCGCGTGATGGGTCTGGGACTTCCGCTGATGCAGGTCACCGACGTCGCCGAGTTCGAAGCGATTCTGGCGCACGAGTTTGGCCACTATCACGGCGGCGACACCAAGCTCGGGCCCTGGATCTACAAAACACGGGCGGCCATCGGACGCACCCTGGAGCACCTCGGGGAGGATGGCTGGCTGCATCTTCCGTTCCGCTGGTACGGGAACCTGTTCATGCGGATTACCCAGGCGATCTCGCGAGCACAGGAGTTCACCGCCGACCGGCTCGCCGCGACCGTCATCGGCGCGCGGCCTCTGATCGACGGACTGAAGCGCGTCCACGCCGAAGGGGCTGTGTTCGACGCCTATTGGCGAAACGAGGCGATCCCGGTTCTACAAGCGGGCTTCCACGCGCCCCTGGCGGAGGGGTTCGATCGCTTTCTGCAAGCGCCCGGTGTGCAGAAGGCGATGGACAACTCCCTGAACAGCGAGATGGACGAACGCGAGGGCGACCCCTACGACAGTCATCCGCCGCTGCGCGAACGAGTTGCCGCGGTCGAGGATCTCGTCGATTCGGACTCGCCGCCGGCGAAACAGCCCAAGGCGATCGCGTTGCTCGGCGACATCCGCGCCGCCGAGCAAGCCCTGGTCTCGTTCATGGCTACTGAAGGCGACGCTTCGTCGTTCGAGCCGGTGGAGTGGGACGAAACGATCGCGCGCATCTACGTTCCGCAGTGGCGCCGAACGGCCGATCAC
>JAUIGL010000056.1 GCA_030430165.1 bacterium
CCCGTGTTCACCCGTGTCCTCAAAACAACGCCTGCTGCCGGCTTCCGCCCACCCGTGTTCACCCGTGTCCTCAAAACAAAGCCAGCTGCCGGCGCAAGTCCGCCGCGGTTTCGAAGTCGGTGCCGACGAAGCGCAGAATCGCGTCGCCGATCGGCTGGATCTGGTGCTTCACGTAGTGCTGGTAGTCGGGCTTGGCCGTCTCCTCGCCGGCCGGCTCGGGTCCGTTCTCGGTGATCGTGTAGCGGATGATCGAGCCGTCCTGCGCGTTGGTCTTGCGCGCCGCCTGCACGTGCGGCGGCGTCGTCTTGGTGTAGGAGTCGAGGCTCTTGCGCAGCGCCTTGCGGTAGACCAGATCGCCGTCGAAGCGTCCCGCCTCGAGGTCGGCGAGAAACCCGCGAACGAATTGCTCGACCGGCTGCTCGTGAAAAACCAGATTGATCAGCTCGCGCTGAAAGTTCTTCGCCACCTCACTCCAGTCGCGGCGCACCGCTTCGAGGCCGACGAACTCGATCGTCTCCTCGCCGTCGTCTGCCGCGAGCATTCCCGCGTAGCGCTTCTTGCTGCCGACCTTGCCGCCGCGCACCTCGGGGAGAAAGAAGCGCCGGTACATCTTCTCGAACTCGAGCTCGAGGTGGCTCTGGCAATCGAGCTCCTCGGCAATGAACGCCGCCACCGAGTCGCCGATCGAAGCGCGCATCTTCTCGGCGAGCTTCAGCGCCTTGCGCGGATCGGCCTCGTGGGGATCGACGAACAACGAATCGGTGTCTCCGTACAGGACCTCGTAACCGAGGCTCTCCGCCGACTCCGCGGCCTTGCGAATCAGCAGCTGCCCGAAATGGGTGATCGCGTTCGCCGTGTCGGGGGAGAACAGCCGCGAGGCACCGGCGCCGAGGATGCCGTACATCGAGTTCATCAGGATCTTGATCGCCTGCGACTGGATCGGCTGCTTGCGCTGCTTCGCCTTCTCGCGTTCGTCGGCCAACCTACGCACCAGATCCGGCAGGATTCCCGGCGGTTCGCGGCGAAAACGCGCGCGGTTCGGAGCGAGGATGTCGTCGCGCCGGCTGCGCTGGCTGCCAACCAGCGACAGCGGGTCGAGATTGAAGGTGCGGATGATGCTCGGGTACAGGCTCTTGAAGTCGAAGACCAGAATGTTTTCGTAGAGACCCGGCTTCGAGTCCATCACGAAGCCACCGGCGATGCGCTCGGCGCGATGCGCCGCCCCTACCGAAGGAGCGACGATACCGCGCTGGCGGAGCTCGGCGAGGTACAGCGAGTCGATCGAGGCGATGGCAGCGTTGACGCGGTCGAGCGGCATGCCGGTGAGCAGGCTGCGCTCCACGGTCAACTCGACCAGCTGCGTATCCGCCAGAAGATCGGAAACCAGGCGAGCGTCTTCGAGGTTGTAGTCGACGAAGAGCTGCGGGTTCTCGCGGTAGTTGCGCTCGATCGCCTCGGCCCGATCGTCGCCGTGGATCAGCTTGCCGCGACCGAGAACGGTCTGCGCCGCGGTCTCGAGTCGATAGTCGGGAAGCTTGATGAAGGCGCTGCGCAACAGCGCCAGCCCGTCGAGGACGACTCGGCCGCAGAGAATCGCCCGCATGTCGCGGGTGAAATTGGCATCGCGGCGCGCTTCGAACTCCTCGTCGTTGCGGCCGATCGCGAACGACACCCCGCGCGCCTTCGCCACGCGAGCGAGCACCGAGAGATCGAAGCCGACGACGTTCCAACCCGTGATCACGTCGGGGTCGACCTCGCGCAGGATGTCGAGGAAGCGTTCGAGGAGCTCCTTCTCGTTGGCGACCGCCTCGGCATTCTTCAGCGCGTGATCGCCGACGATGAGCACGGTCTCGACTCCGGCGCCGTGCAGCGCGATCGAGAAGATGCGCTGCGCCTTGGGATCGGTCTCGATATCGATCGAAAGAACGCGCAGCTGCGGCGTCCAGCGAACTGGCTCGACCTCCGGATTGCGATACACGCGCCCGATCCGCTCGTCCTGCCTGAAGTCGCCGCGGATCGAGAGCGAACCGCGAATGCCGCGATCGATCAGAAAGCGGTAGGCGAAACGAACGTCGGCCTCGTAGTGGGCGATGCCGCGGCCGTCGAGCTGGCCGCGCAGCGCGGGCACCGAGCTCGGCGCGTCGACCGTGACCCGCGCGACGGGCTCGTCGTCGAACGTCTTCAGCCCCTCGGCGTCGACCGATTGCACCGATGGAGCACCGCGCAGGGCTTCGGCATCGCCTTCGCGGACGAAGAAGTAGGGCCGGAAGCGATCCTCGACGATCAAAAAAGGCTCTCCACCCTCGTCGACTCCGTAGAGGTGAATCTCCGGCGCCCCGGAGCGGGTTCGATAGGTTGGAGTGAGAATGAAGCCCTTGGTGGTCATTGCAGGTCGCCGATCCAAGCACACTCGGCTCGACCGGTGTAGCCAGGCGGTGGAGCAACTACCCGTAGCGATCCCGCGTTTTTGGGGTTACCTTCGCCCCGGACCGGCCGATGGAAGAAGAGACACAACAAAGCGCTCGGCCGCTGCCGGGCTTCTCCGGGTTCGTCACCGCCGGCCGCCAGTTCCTCGGACTCGACGACCAGACGCCGGTGGGAATCTCGGCGGTCTACTACCCGGCGGTCGGCCTGCTGCTGGGTGTTTCCATGGCCCTGCTCGACCTGGCGATCTCGCCGCGAATCGCGCCGCCGACCGCCAGCTTGATCGAGATGGCGCTGTACGTCGCCGCCACCGGCGGCCGCTCGCTCACCGGGCTCGCCCGCACCATCGCCCGATCGCTGCGGCCGTCGGCCGAGCCGTCGAGGGCGCTCTTGTTCGGGCTGCGCTTGGGCGTATTCGCCGTGGCCGTCGCCCTGCTGGCGCAAATCGAGAGCGGTCGCGCCGTCGCCCTGTTGTTCGCGCCGATGCTCGGAGCCTGCACCATGGTCGTCCTCGCCACCGGCTCGCGCGAGGCTCGGCGCGATCAGCGCCAGCTCAAGTTTGCTCCCGAGCTCAGCTTTCGCGAATTCGGAATTGCCAGCACCGCCGTCTTCGCCCTGGTCTTCCTCAGCACCAACTTCCTCGGCCTGCTGCTGGTGCTGGCAACCGGCTTTCTCACCATCGGCCTGCGCCTCGCGCTGCACTGGCTGCGCGGCGGCGTCGACCGCGACTCGATGCACGGCGCAGGACTCTTCGTCATGCTGACCGTGCTCGCGATCATCGCCGCCCTTTAGTCCGCAGTGGTCACTCCGAGCATCCGTCCAAGGCGAAGTTGACCGCCTGGATCAGCTCGTTGATGCGCACCTCGCCATCTCCATCGCAGTCGCCGCAACAGCCGTCTTCGCACGGCTCGACCGTGGCGGGTGGACAAGTCTCGATTGCGCTCGGGGTATTGGTGGCAGGGATGGGAGGGCACGTCGAGTCCGGCATCGGTGTCGCCGTAGGAGTCGCCGGAGTCACCGTGGCAGATGCGTCGATCGCCGTCGCCGGCAGCAGCAGTCGCGTGTTGCCACCGCCCGAGGGCTGGGTCTCGATGTAGCCGCGTACCATCGTCGGGTTGCCGCTGAAGCGGAAACGGCAGAAGCCGCCGAAGATCGCCGTCGACGAACCGGTGATGCGCCGCGAAGCGCCCGCCGGAACCTCCACGGTTGCGTCTTCGACGACCGCGCCGAGCCCGTTGTCGAGCTCCGCCTCGACGATCACCGCTTCGGTCGAGAAGTTGACGGCACGGCAGTTGAGGTTGTCGCCCTCGCTGCTGCGGAGAGGCGGGCTGAAGGTGCGAGCATTGATCAGGCCGGCGTCGGCGTCGATCACTTCGGCCGGCGCCAACAGCCGAGTATTGCTGCCGCCGAGGTCCTGCAGGGAAATGTAGGTACGCAACAGGGTCGGGTTGGCGTTGAACTCGAAGATGCAGTAGCCGCCGAAGATCGCTACCGAGGAGCTGAGAATCTGGCGTCCCTCGCCGGCGGGGATCTCGAGGGTGCCCTGCTCGACGACCCCGGGGACGCCGCTGTTGAGCACAACCGAAACAGAGATCGGCTCGTCGCCGAGGTTGAGCGCCCTGCAGCCGAGTATGCTGTCGTCGCTGCTGCGCACCGGGCCGGTGGCGGTGACGATGGCGGCGGATTGACTCGCCGACAGAAGACCGGCGACGAGGGCGACCCCAAACAGTGACTTCATCATCGAAGCTCTCCTCCCATGCGCGGCGGCGCCGACGCGCGCCAGCATGTGCATGAGATAGCGAATCAGGACTAGCCGGTGCAATCGCACGCGATGCAAATGCGCAGGCAGCAAGGGTAGCTGTTTGGCGCGTTTTACTCTTCCGATTCGCGCGACGATTCTTGCGTTGGGTGCGGAGATCCGTTGCCGCTGGCCTTGGCCAGCGGGCGATCGACCGGGGCGACCGACGGCACGTCGCGACCGGTCACGCCGAGCTCCTTGAAGCGGCGCGCGGTGACCAGCACGCGGCTGTCGAGCGAGCGCGCGGCCCGGTTGTAGGCGCTGACCGACTGCTCGATGCCGCGGCGCAGGTTTTCCAGGTGCTCGGCGAACACCACCAAGCGGTCGTGCAGCTCCTTGCCGAGCCCGCTGATGGTCGCCGCGTTGTCACTGAGCTCGACCTGGCGCCAGCCGTGCGCAACCGCCTGCAGGAGCGCGATCAGCGTCGTCGGACTGGCCAGGATGATGCGCTTGGCGGCGGCGAGCTCGATCAGCTCGCGATCGTGCTGCAGGGCGGCGCTGAAGAACATCTCACCGGGTAGGAACAGAACGACGAACTCGGGAGACTCGTCGAACTGATTCCAGTACTCCTTCGCGGCGAGACGCGACACGTGCGAGCGCACCACGCGAGCGTGATCGCGCAGCTTGGCGAGCGCCTCCTCCTCGGTCATTTCGAGCGCGTCGAGATAGGACTCGAGCGGTGTCTTGGCGTCGACCACCACGCTGCGCGATCCGGGCAGGCGAACCACCATGTCCGGCCGCAGCCGGCCGTTGTCGGTCGCACGCGTCGGCTGTTCGACGAAGTCGCAATGCGCCGACATGCCGGCGAGCTCGACCACACGCCGCAAGTGCAGCTCCCCCCAGCGGCCGCGCACCACCGGACTGCGCAGCGCGCGCACCAGGTTGGCGGTCTCGGTCTGCAGACCGGACTGCCCCTGGGCGAGCGACTCCATTTGGGTCGTCACCCGAGAGAACGTCTCGACCCGCTCCTTCTCGACCTCGTGAATCGTCTTGTCGACCCGCGCCAGCGCCTCCTTCATCGGCGCGATCAGGGCGGCCACCGCCTGCTCGCGGTTTTCCAAGGCACCCTCCGCACCGCGTTGCAGCTCGCCGAACGACGCGCGCGCGAGGTCCAAGAAAGCCTGGTTGTTGCGACTCAAGGCTTCCGACGACAACGACTGGAAGGCGTCGCGCAGGCTCTTCTCCGCCTCGCGAAAGTGTTCGATCTGCTGATCCGCTCGCACCCGCTCGGCCTCGAGCTCGGCGGCGAGACGAGCGGCGCTGCCGCGCAGACGCTCCGCCTCTTCGTCCAGTCTGGACTTCGCCCCTTCGAGGTCGTCGAGCCGACTCGATCGCTCCTGCAGCCGCGCTCCCAGGTCGCCGAGCTGCCGCGCCGACCGCACCCGGGCGAGCGACCAACCGAGGCACCAGCCGACCAGCGATCCGGCGACACCCCAGACAGCTTCCGCCGGGATCGCGGATAGCGCGGACCAGGCGGCCCGCATCGAGCTTTCGAACGACTCCCACATCAACCCAACCTGCCCAGTCGCCTCCTGGAACGACGACCGATGCACCATATTGAGCCGGTTGCCGCCAAACTCCAAACCGGGGGGTGTCGCTTCGCTTGCCGCTCAGCAGCCACGGCCGTATATTTCCCGCGTGTACATCAACGAGGAAAGACTGGCGAAGCTTGCCCGGGTCATCGTCAAGGCGATGGTTGCCCAGGGCAACGTCGAGCTGAAAGTCCCCGAGAGCGCGGCGGTCGACCGGGTGACCCGCATCTTCGTCGACAACATGGTCGAAGAGCAGAAGATCGAAGAAGAGGCCGAGCGCATGGTCGACAAGCTGGGCCGCCAGGCTCAGGGAATGGACCAGCGCAAGATCATTCTCGGAATCAAGGAGCGCCTCGCCAAGGAGAAAGGCTTCTCCCTATGAGGGAGAAGCCGGCTACAGGGTACGGGGTACGGGGTACGGGCTCTTTGCAGCGCCCCTCGGCTCGCCGTACCCAGTACCCCGTACCCCGTACCCCGATTTCATGAAATTCTCCGAAGGACGACAATCGCATCTGGCCCACGAGATCGTGCGGGTCTTCCAGAGAGAAGGCCTCGCCGAGATCGAGCGCGACAAGCACGTGCTGCGCGAGATCAAGCGCGTTTTCGAGTCCGAGCACGAGCGCGGCGACCACATCGACGACGTCGTCCGCCAGAAGATCTCCTCGCTATCGCGCCACGTCCCTCCGGGCAGTCCCGAATGGGACATTTTGTACAAGCGGTACTACGACGAGGAAGACCGCAGCCGGCGACGCTGACCGGCTCCGCCGGGGACCACCTCCCAGACCCACGCCCCATTAATTTTCACCGGACGTGGGTTGACACTGAGTAAGGGGTGCTTAAGTCTCGCGGGTTCGCGGCGGGCTCGCACCGCCGCGGGAGGGGCTCGCTCGGATTGCTGATGCGGGTCGCCACATCTCGTACACAATTCGAACGAAATCAGTGGGTTAGAGAAAGGAGCTACGGGTATGAAGATTCGCCCATTGCAGGACCGTGTGATCGTTCAGAGGATGGACGAAGAGGAGACCACCAAGGGTGGGATCATTATCCCTGACACGGCCAAGGAAAAGCCCCAGGAGGGCAAAGTGATCGCGGTCGGCAAGGGAAAGGTCGGCGACGACGGCAAGGTGACGCCGCTCGACGTCAAGGCCGGCGACAAGATCCTCTTCGGCAAGTACGCGGGCACGGAAGTCAAGCTCGACGGCGACGACTACATCATCATGCGCGAGGACGACATCCTCGGCGTGCTCGAAGGTAAGTAAATCAAGCGAGAAAACCTCAAGGAGGTAGCGATACAATGCCTGCAAAAATGGTGAAATTCAGCCAGGAAGCCCGCGACAAGGTACTGCGCGGCGTGAACCTGCTGGCCGATGCGGTGACCGTCACCCTCGGCCCCAAGGGGCGCAACGTCGTCCTCGAGAAGTCGTTCGGTGGCCCGACCGTCACCAAGGACGGTGTCACGGTCGCCAAGGAAATGGAGCTCGAAGACAAGTTCGAGAACATGGGCGCCCAGATGGTCAAGGAGGTCGCCAGCAAGACCTCGGACGTCGCCGGTGACGGCACGACGTCGGCCACCGTCCTCGCCCGCGCCCTGTATTCCGAAGGCGCCAAGATGGTCGCCGCGGGTCACGACCCGATGAGCCTCAAGCGCGGTATCGACAAGGCGGTCGGCGCCCTCGTCGACGAGCTCAAGAAGCTGTCGAAGCCGACCAAGGACCAGCGCGAGATCGCGCAGGTCGGCACCATCTCCGCCAACAACGACCCGACCATCGGTGAGATCATCGCCGAGGCGATGAACAAGGTCGGCAAGGAAGGCGTGATCACGGTCGAGGAGGCGAAGAGCCTCGAGACCACCCTCGAAGTCGTCGAGGGAATGCAGTTCGATCGCGGCTACCTGTCGCCGTACTTCGTCACCGATCCGGACAAGATGGAGACCGTCCTCGAGGACGCCTACATCCTGATCCACGAGAAGAAGATCTCCAATATGAAGGATCTGCTGCCGGTGCTCGAGTCGATCGCCCGCACCAGCAAGCCGTTCCTGATTCTCGCCGAGGACATCGACGGCGAAGCCCTGGCCACCCTGGTGGTCAACAAGATCCGCGGCACTCTGCAGTGCGCCGCCGTCAAGGCGCCGGGCTTCGGTGATCGCCGCAAGGCGATGCTCGAAGACATCGCCATCCTCACCGGCGGTCGCGTGATCGCCGAGGAGCTCGGCATCAAGCTCGAGAGCGTCACCCTCAACGATCTCGGTCGCGCCAAGCGCATCGTCATCGACAAGGACAACACCACGATCGTCGACGGTGCCGGCAAGAAGGGCGACATCGAAGGCCGGATCAACCAGATCCGCGCCCAGATCGAAGAGACCACCAGCGACTACGACCGCGAGAAGCTCCAGGAGCGCCTCGCCAAGCTGGTCGGCGGTGTCGCGGTCGTGCGCGTCGGTGCGGCGACCGAGATGGAGATGAAGGAAAAGAAGGCACGCGTCGAGGACGCGCTACACGCGACGCGCGCAGCGGTCGAAGAGGGGATCGTCCCCGGTGGCGGCGTCGCTCTGGTCCGCGCCTCCAGCGCTCTCGACAAGGTCAAGGCTTCCGACGAGGAAACGGTCGGCGTCAACATCGTCCGCCGTGCCATCGAGGATCCCTGCCGCTGGATCGCCACCAACGCCGGCTGGGAAGGCTCGATCGTCCTCGACCGGGTCAAGAACTCGAAGGGCGCCAACGGCTTCAACGCCGCCAAGGAAGAGTTCGAAGATCTGCTCAAGGCCGGAATCATCGACCCGACCAAGGTCGTCCGCACCTCGCTGCAAAACGCCGCGTCGGTCGCCGGCTTGCTGCTCACCACCGAGGCGATGGTCGCCGAGAAGCCGGAAGACAAGCCGGCCGCTCCGCCGATGCCTCCGGGCGGCGGCATGGGCGGAATGGGTGGCATGGGCGGCATGATGTAGGTCGCCGGACCGCACCATCGATCCGAAACCATCGGATCCGGAAAGGGCCGCTCGATCGTCGAGCGGCCCTTTTTCGTCCGCCTGCGGCGCGCGTCCCAAGAGCCGACTGCGTCGGCTCGTCCCAAGCACGCAATTCGCTGCGCTCTCGCGTGCGTCCCAGGCTCCCCTTCGCCATCGGCTACGGAGAGCGTCCCAAGACGGCTTCGCCGTCGCAGGGAGAGCCGGGCGCTGGCGTGAGCCAGCTTGGGACGGTCGGCCGCAGGGCGACCTTGGGACCGAGCGCGCCAGCGCGAATTGGGACGAATCGGCGCAGCCGATTCTTTCGACGCGCTGCGCGCGGCGGCGATCCTTGCTTGACATGCCCGGGGTCGGAGTTCAGCATATTTCGTTGCGGAGGCCGTTGCAGAGCATGGACAAACCACAGTTTCTGGTGATCGGAATTCTCGCCGTGGCGATCGGATTCTTCGCCCTCCGATTCACCTCCGACGATCCTCTGGACCAGGATTCGAGCTACGGCTCGCGCGGCTACGACGTCGCCATGTCGGGTTCGGATGAAGGCTACGGCGGCGGGCGCTACGGCAGTCGCGATGCGGCGGGTGGGGCGAGCGATCGCAGCTCACGCTTCGGTAGCGGCGGTGGTGAGCGCGGCGAGCGCGGTGATCGATACGCCACCGGCGGTGCGCGCCGCGATGGCAGCGCGACGACGGCGATCGGCGGCAGTCGCAGCCGACGCCCGGGCTTTGGCGGCAGCAGCGGCTTGCGCTCGGCCACCAGCAGCGGCCGCGCCGGTGCCTCGGGCATCGCCAGTACCGCCCACCGCGATCGGGCGAGCGGCGCCGGCAGCTCGAGTCGCGCCGATCGCGTCGAGCGACTGGGCGCGGCCGAGTCCAACGTCGACGATTTCTACGAAGAGGGCGCCGATCTGCCCGACAACGCGATTCTCGACCTCAAGAACCAGGACGACGTCGTCGAGCAGGACGGCCAGGGCGACGGCATCGGCGAAGGTGAGGACGGTTGGCTCGACTTCTCTGAAGATGCCCAGCTGACCTTCCCCAACGGCGCCAGCGGCAAGGCCGGCACCATCAGCCTCGACATCGTCCCCAACTGGAACGGAGCCGACGTCACCGACAACTCGTTGCTGCAGATCCGCGAGCCCCACAAGTGGGAGAACCGGATCCAGATGGTCAAGAACGGCCAGTTCCTGCGCTTCATCGTAACCGACAGCACCGGCCACGAAGCCGACATCAGCTATAAGATCAGCCACTGGGAGCAGGGCGACACGCACCGCGTCACGGCGAGTTGGGAAGACGGGCAGACCACCCTGTGGGTCGACGGCAAGCAGGTCGGATCCAACAACTACCCGGGACCGCTCCACCTGAAGAAGACGGCGCCGATCCACGCCGGCTCGGACCACGCCAGCGGCGCCTACGGCGGTCTCGACGGCCAGGCCAAGATCAAGCTCTACAGCGACGCGCGCGGACCGGACGACATAACCTGAGCGCGCCCAGCGCGCTCAGGAGTCCAAAGAATCGGCTCCGCCGATTCGGCCAAAGTCTGCGATTCGCTCCGCTCTCGCAGCCGTCCAAAGCGAGGCTGCGCCTCGCGTCCAAAGACGGCTGCGCCGTCGAGGTCGCCCGGGCACCATGCCTCCTGCTGGCGAAGCCAGCCTTGGCCGATCGGCCGAAGGTCGATCTTTGGACGCGCGCAAGAGCGGAGCGAATTGCGCGCTTTGGACGAACCGCCGGAGGCGGTTCTTTGGACCGAGCCGTGCTAGGCTCGCCGCGTGGCTGGGGTTTACGAGCGGGTCCTGTCGTTCATCGCGGCGCCGGAGTCCGACGACTTCGGCGAGATCGCGCTGGCGGTGTTCCGCCATCAGTTCGAGAGCTGCGCTCCCTACCGCGCCTACTGCGAGAGCCGCGACGCGACACCGGGATTGGTCGGCGACTGGCGGGCGATTCCGCCGGTGCCGATCGTCGCTTTCAAGGAGACCGACCTCTGCTGCGGTGAGCCGGAGAGGGTTTTCCTGTCGACCGGAACGACTGCCGGGCCCGAAAAGCGCTCGCGACACGCGCTGCCGATGCTGCGGCTCTATCGCGAGTCGGCGGTCGCCGGGCTGCGCCGCTTCCTTCTGCCCGACATCGAGCGCATCGACATGGTCTCGCTGATCGCCGACGCGACGCAGCAACCGGATTCGTCGTTGGCGCAGATGGTGGCGTGGGCGGGCGAGGCGGGAGCTCGATCGCCGATCGTCTACGCAGTCGAAGACGGGCAGCCGCGCTTCGATCGCCTGGTCGAAGCATTGCGCCACAGCGAAGCCACGGGAGAACCGTTGTGCATCTTCACCACCACCGGCGCCCTGATCCACTTCTTCGACTGGACGCGCGGCGAGCGACTCGAGTTCCGTCTGCCGCACGGTAGCCGGATCATGGACACCGGCGGCGGTAAGGGCGCGCCGCGCCCGGTCTCGCGCAAAGGGATCCTGCACGCGATCTGGAGCACCTTCGCGATCCCCGGTTACTTCGCCGTCAACGAGTACGGCATGGCAGAGCTGTCGAGCCAGTACTACGATTCGGTGATCCGCGATCGCTTCGACGGCACACACCGGAAGCGCAGACTGCTGGCGCCCCCGTGGTTGCGCCCGTTGATTCTCGACCTGCGTTCGCTGGAGCCGGTCGAAGACGGTGAGACCGGACTGATCTGCCACTTCGACATCGCCAACGCCGGCACGGCGATGGCGATCTGCAGCGAAGACCTCGGCGTCATCGAGGACGGCGCGTTGCGCCTGATCGGCCGCGCGCCCGAGGCCGAGCTGCGCGGCTGCTCGCTGTCCAGCGCCGAGTGGAACGTTGCCTGAGCCGCCGCCTGCCGAGCTGGCGCGGATCCGCGAAGCACGCCAGCGCATTCGCCAGCGCGAGCCGCGCCAGATCGCCGGCGTCCTCAGCCGCCTCGCCGAACAGTGGCTACTCCCGAGCTCGCCCTGGATGCACCGCGCCGTCACGGTCGTCGAGAACGAGACCAGCTTCTCACGGCCAATGATCGAAGCGATGTTGCCGCGCATGATCGAGCCGCTCGCCGGCGATGCGATCGAGAGGCTGGTGCAGCGCGAAATCGGTAGTTGGGAGAGCTTGCAGCGGGCGTCGGCCCCCGAGCTGATTCTCCACGTACTGCCGAGCAACCTGCCGGCGCACGCGGCAATCCCCAGCGCCTTGTCGCTGCTGCTGCGCAGCGCCGTGCTGCTCAAGCCAGGTCGCGCCGACCGCGGTTTCACCGAACTGTGGGTCGAGTCGATCGGTGAGCTCGACCGCGATCTCGCCGACTGCGTCGCCGCAGTCTACTGGAGGGGCGGCGACGGCACCGCGGACGAGCTGCTCGAGGCGGCCGACCTGGTCGTCGCCGCCGGCGGCGATCGCGCCATCGAAGATCTGCGCCGAAGGACGACCGGCCGCTTCATCGGACACGGACATCGCCTCAGCTTCGCCGTCGTCGGCGCCGATGCCGACCTCGATCGAGCCGCGCAAGCCCTCGCCGAGGACGTCAGCGCCTGGGATCAGCTCGGCTGCTTGTCGCCGCAGATGTGCTTCGTCGGCGGCGGAATCGAGAGAGCGCGCGACCTCGCCCAGCGCGCGTCCGTCGCCATGCAGGCGCTCGCCCGCGCGCTCCCCGCCGGCAGGCTCAGCGAGGGAGAGCTGCTAGCCGTCCGCGACTTTCGCGACGCGGCGCGCTGGCGCGGCTTCGCCGGCGGCGGGCAACGCGTGTTCGCCGACAACGACCCGGGCGGCGGGACCGTGGTCCTCGCGGACGAGGCCAGCTTCGAGCCGACCCCTCTGCATCGCTGTCTGCGCATCGCCGCGGCAGAAACACCCGACATACGGCGCTTGCTCGACCGAGACCGCCCGCCCGTCGAGTCCGCCGGCGTCGCCGCCGGTCCGAAAAGCGCGGAAGTCCAAGAGCAACTGAGAGACTGCGGGGTGCCCCGCGTCGTCGGCCTCGGCAAGATGCAGAGACCCGCGCTCGAGTGGCGCCAGTCGGGACGCCCGCGCCTCGCCGACTGGCTCGCGCCCCCCGAGTAGAGACTGCTGCCGCGGTCAGACGTTGAACCGGAACAGAATCACGTCGCCGTCTTTCACCACCGAGTCGCGACCCTCCTGGCGCATCTTGCCGGCTTCTTTGGCTTTGAGCTCGCCGCCGCAGGCGATGTAGTCGTCGTAGGAGATGGTTTCGGCGCAGATGAAGCCGCGTTCGAAGTCGGTATGGATGGTGCCGGCGGCCTGCGCCGCCTTGGTCCCGCGCTTGATCGTCCAGGCGCGCGCTTCTTTCGGTCCGGCAGTGAGGAAGGTGATCAGCCCGAGCAGTTCGTAACCGGCGCGAATCACGCGGGTGAGGCCGGTTTCCTCGAGACCGAGCGACTCCAGGAACTCGGCGCGTTCCGCCGGATCGCTGAGTTGTGCGACCTCCGCCTCGATGGCAGCCGAGACGAGCACCGCCACCGCGCCCTCGGCGGCGGCGTGCGCCGCCACCTTTTCGGAAAACGCATTGCCGGTGGCCGCCGACTCTTCGTCGACGTTGCACACGTACATCGTCGGCTTGGAGGTCAGCAGCTGCAGCTGGCGGAACAGGGTGCGTTCGCTGTCGGAGACTTCGATGGTGCGGGCGGGCTTGCCCTCGCGCAACACCTCGATCGCGCGCTCGACCAGCGCCAGCGTCGCCGCGGCTTCCTTGTCGTTGCCGCGTGCTTTCTTGGTCAGTCCGTCGACCCGCTTTTCCAGGCTCTCGAGGTCGGCCAGCATCAGCTCGGTGTCGATGGTCTGAATGTCGTCGATCGGATCGACCTGGCCCGACACATGGGTGATGTTGTCGTCTTCGAAGCAGCGAACGACGTGCACGATCGCGTCGACCTCGCGGATGTGGCCGAGGAACTGGTTGCCGAGGCCCTCGCCCTTGCTGGCGCCGCGCACCAGCCCCGCGATATCGGCGAAGTCGATTTGCGCCGGGACGATCGATTTCGACTTCGCCAGAGCGGCGATCTCGTCGAGCCGCGGATCGGGCACGGCGATGCGGCCCGTGTTGGGCTCGATGGTGCAGAAGGGGTAGTTCGCCGCCTGCGCCGCGATGGTCGCGGTCAGCGCGTTGAAGAGGGTGGACTTGCCGACGTTGGGCAATCCTACGATGCCGCACTTGAATCCCATTGTTCGTTACAGCCCTTCTTCGTCTGAGCACCTGGCGGCGCCGAATCGTTCGGTTCTGGCCGCCGGACGGAGCGGGCGAGGCAACTCGCGACGGCCAGCGGCGATCAACACCCCATCCGACACTGCTTCCACGCACTTTTCCACCCAACTTGCGCCAGCGTGCCGAATCGAGGCGGCAATGGCTTGAAATCCCCGGCCCCCGTGGGAGGATCGGCGGCGTGACGACGGTCAGCGAAACGATTCCCGAGGCGCTGCAGCCGGAAGTCGACGCGGCGCTCGGCTGGTGGAATGGCGAGCAGGATACGCCGTTCGAAGTGACCGGGATCCTCGATCCCGAGGCAACCATCGCCAGCCGGGGACCGCGCGACGGGCGCGTGCTCTACCGCTGGCGCTCCGTCCCCTCGCGCAAGAACGTCGGCGGCGCCGTAGCGCGACCCACGGCGGAGCACGTGTGGACCTCGATCGAATGCGCGCTCGATGAGGCGCCCGGTGCGGCAGACGTCGCGCTCGACGCCGATCCCCCGCTCGACCGGGCGAACATCCCGTGGCCGCTGTTCGCCTCGTTGTTGATCGCCAACGGCTGGTTCGTGGAGCCACGCGCCTTCGAGCAACGTCAGACAGGTCCCAGCGTGCCACGGCGCATTGCCGTCGCCTTCGCGCGCCTGTTTGGATTCGCCGCCTTTTGGACCCTCGGTTTCGCGCTGCTACCCGCGCTCCCGGTCGCCAGCGCACCTTGGGCACCTTGGATCGTGCCCAAGGTGCGCTGGCTGAATCGCGAGTTTCAGAGCGTCGAGGAGCGACCGAATAGCAGTTGACCGAGCTCCGCAGCAGGGGATCCCCCGGTAACGTGAGCCCCTGCGCCGCGAGATCGGCAGCAAGAAGGTCGGCTGGAACCCAGCCGAGTCTCGTCTGCTCGGAGACGTTCTGCTATTGCGAGTGACCCGTGCGGTACCGTTTCGGAGAATTCGAGCTCGATCGGGCGCGCGGTGACCTGCTTCGCGGGGGAGATTCGGTTTCCCTTCAGCCAAAGCCGCGCAGGCTGCTCGCCCACCTGTTGGAGAACCGGCATCG
Organism: bacterium; assembly: GCA_030430165.1. GTDB lineage: Bacteria > Desulfobacterota > Binatia > HRBIN30 > CADEER01 > CADEER01. The sequence continues at coordinate 14,956 of JAUIGL010000056.1, forward strand.
CGTCGTGCCGCCAGCCGAGCTCGCAGAGGTCTTGTGGCCGGACGAGCACGTCGCCGCCACGTCGCTGCGTACCTGTCTCGGGCGACTGCGCAGGGCGCTCGGCGCGGACGCCAAACAATGGATCGAGACGCGCAGCAAGGAGGGCCTGCGCTGGGTAGGTCCATGTGAGGAGTTGTCGCGCTCACCAGCGCCAACCGATCTCGACGACGACGGCGGGCGCCCACTGGTCGGGCGCGATCGAGAGCGAGAGATTCTTTCGGCCGGATTGACCAGCGCCATCGGCGGCCGCGGCGGGCTGATCGTCGTGCGGGGCGAACAGGGCGTCGGCAAGACGGCGCTGGTCGAGAACCTGATCGATCTCGCGCGCCGGGCATCGGTCGTCGGTGCGGTTGGCCAGTGCGAGGAAGAGGCGACCCCTCCGTTCTCGCCCTGGGTGGACGTTCTTCGCGGAGTCCGCGCCGCGGTCGGTTCGTCCGCGTGGAGCGACCTCTCGGAGGACTGCGGCGCGGAGCTGGCGATCCTCCTCGACGGAGAACCGCCGCACCGCGACGACTCAGCGGAGCACGACAGCGACCGGTCGCGCCTGCAGTTCCGCCTCGCCGACGCCACGGCGCGCGCGATCGAGCGCGCCGCCGGGTACTCTCCCAGCGTCGTCTTGCTCGAGGATGCCCAGTGGGCCGACGAATCCTCCATGGTCGCGCTGAAACGCCTGGCGCGCGGCATTCAGCGCACGCCGGCGCTGGTACTGGTCACTTGCCGATCCCTGTCTAGCCAAAGTGAAACCTCCGTTGAGCGCGAGATCGCCGAGTTGGCAACCAAGCACGGTGGACGACTGATCGAGATCGGCCGACTGTCAGCCGCGGATTCGCTCGTTCTGGCTCAGCGTCTCAGCCATGGAAACCTGGCCGAGAAAGATGCGGAGGAGATCCACGCCGACAGCGGCGGCATCCCGCTCTTGATCGAACAGCTGGTCGAACATCGCCGTCCCGCGCCGGCCACAGACACGGACCACGCGGCCGAGACCGACGCTGCGTCCGCCGATCTTCCACTAGGCGCCAAGGTCGTCGTCGAGGGCAGGCTCGGCCGCCTGAGCGAGCGCTGTCGCCAGGTGCTCGAGTTGGCATCCGTGCTCGGAATTCGCTTCGACATCGGTTCCCTGAGCCGCCTGTGGTCGCTCGAGCGGGAGGGCTCGACCGAGGGCCTGGAAGAGGCGATCGACGAGGCCACGCGAGCCGGCGTCTTCGAAGCCGGCGGGCAGCGGCGGCTGCGCTTCCATCACGGGCTTCTGCGCAAGGTGGTCTATCGGACGATCGCGATCGATCGCCTCAGCCGATTGCACTGGCTGGCCGGCCAAATCGGCGCAGATGCATCGGAGCGAATGGCTCCGGCGACGGTCGCGGAGCATCTCGTCAAAGGGGTCGCGGCCGGCTCGCCCGAGCAGGCGCTGCAGGCCTGCGCCGACGCCGCCAGGGAAGCAGCCGCGCGCGGGGCATTCGCCGCATCCGCCGCTCTCTGGAGGCAGGCCCTCGACATGCACGCGCTGCGGCCAGCACCCGCCGCAGTCGAGGAAGCCAACTTGCGCATCCGCCTGGCCACCGCTCTCGACCGCGCCGGGCAGACATCGGAGGCGGAAAGGAACGCGTTGCAGGCTCTCGAGATCGGCAAGCGGTCGAACGATCCGTCGATGCAAGCGCGGGCGCTGTTGAGCTGCGCGCCGCGGGTGGTTCCCGACGGCACGGTCGACCAGGACCTGGTCGACCGCATCAACGCGACTCTCGAAGAGTTGGGACCCAATGACTCGCCGTGGCGAGTTCGACTCCTCGGCCGATTGGTCTGGGCGCAGCACCACGAGCGCGACGGAGGCGGGATTCGGGGCGCGGCGAGTGAGGCGGCGATCGCCATGGCGCGTCGCCTCGACGATCCCGCGACGCTGGCGATCGCACTCGAAGATCGGCGGTTGGCGCTGCACAGCCCGAAGAATCAGGACGAACACGATCGAGTCTTGCTCGAGATCATCGCTCTCGCCAGCGAACGCGGCGACACCGAAGCGGTGCTGCACGCGACCGCGATGACCGCCTGGAGCCACGCCAGGCGCGGCCACCTCGACCGCGCGGAGCGCGGCTTTGCCGAATGCCGGAGCATCCTCGAGCACGTGCGCAGTCCCGACACCGCGATTCATATCTTCTTGTGGGACATGATGCGGGCACTTCTCGTCGGCGAGTGGGTCGAGGCAAGGCGGGTGACGACGGAGCTCGTCGAGCTCGCCGCCGCTGTCGACGAGAGAATGGGCAAGACCTTCGCGCTCAACCACGCGTGGTACGATTTCTTGCGCGGCGAGCGAGCGGCCGAGCTTGCCGCCGCGGCCCTGGCGTTCTTTCCGGCGCGCCTCGAGCTGCGCGTGCTCTTGATCATCGGGCTTCTCGACGAAGGCCGTGACGAGGAGGCGCGCGAGGAGTGGCAGCGCGCAGCGGCAATGGGGGCCGAGCGAGCTCCCGACGACGGGCGATGGCTCGCACACATGGCGAACCTGGCACGGATCGCAGCAGCCCTCGAGGAACGCGAGCTCGCCGAGAAGATCTACCGACGCCTGCTACCGCTGGCCGAATGGAACGTGATCCTCGGTCCGATCTACACGGCCGCTCCTTTCGGTGCCGTCGCGCGCCTGCTCGGCCTCCTCGCGGCGTCGCTCGAACGCTGGGACGAAGCCGAGCTCCACTTCCAGACGGCGCAGCGACTCCATCGAAGCTGGGGAGCCCGCCCCTGGCTCGCGACCACTCTGCACGATCACGCGCGCATGCGGATGCGACGAAACCGCAACCAAGACCGGCGAGATGCCCAAGAGATGGTGGACGAAGCGCGGGCACTGGCGACGGAGCTCGAGATGAAAGCACTCGCAGGGCGGATCCGCTTGCTGACGAAACGCTGACTGCACTGGGAGGTCGCAATGGATTGGAAGCTCTTCACATCGACGTTCGCCACAATCTTCCTGGCCGAAATCGGCGACAAGACCCAGCTCGCCACGCTCTCTCTCGCAGCCGGGGGTTCGTCCCGCTGGAGCGTCTTCGCCGGCTCGGCGCTGGCATTGGTCGCGACATCGGCGATCGCCGTGCTCGCCGGGGAGGCGCTGAGCCGGGCGATACCGCCAATCTGGCTCAAGCGCGGCGCCGGCGTCCTGTTCCTCGGCCTCGGCGTGTTTTTCCTGGTCGGTAGCCGCAACGCCTGACGATGCGCCCACGCTTCAGCTGAGCCAGCCAACGCCAACTACAAAACGGGACTCGTTTCATTTCATTGAAAATGCAGTAGTGGGTCAGTTTGAAACTCGGAGAGCGTCCGAAGCGTTTCGACCACGATCGGTCCGTTCGAACACTCCGAAGATACATTGGTGGGGCTTCGCCCCATTCGAGGGACCCTCATCCTGCCCTTCTCCCACAGGGAGAAGGGAATTCAGATGCCTCTCCCTGTGGGAGAGGTCGGCCAGAGGCCGGGTGAGGGACCCTCGGATGACCGAGCGTAGCGAGGCTCAGTTTAGTTCCCGAGCTCCAAACTGACCCACTACCAAAAATACTCCAGGCGACGACTCATCTCCGTTTCTCGATCTCGATAAGTCGAGTCGAGGCGGCGAAAATGGGAAGGCGACGCACGGAAAGAAGGTGCAGTTGACGCGCTGGCCAAGAGATTTGGCTTGGATGTTGCAGCCCTTCTCGACTAGTGGTTCGGCTGTGGTGATCTTCGGACGATATTCGAAAACACAGTATCGATGACCTTGCTAGAGGCTCTGAACGTCGCTCTGCAGGACGAGTACAAAGCGCGCGCGACGTATCGAAAAGTGATCGAGAGGTTCGGCGACGTATTCCCGTTCGTGAATATCGTCGAGGCGGAGGAACGCCATATTCGAGCGCTCCAGCGCCTGTTCGAGAAATACGAGATTCCGCTTCCGGTCGATGACTGGCAGCGCAAGGTGGAAGCTCCGGCATCGGTGCGTGACGCCTGTGCTGACGGTGTCGCGGCGGAGCAGGAGAACGGCCGACTGTACGATCGACTGATCGAAGCGGTTGGCGGTTACCCCGACGTGCAAGAGACTTTCGTCCGACTCCAAGAGGCATCTCAGCAGAATCACCTCCCCGCGTTCGAGCGCTGCCTCGCTCGCGACACCGCTGGTGACGGCTGTGGCGGTGCAGATGGACGCGGTCAACGCAGGCGGCGCCGACGCGGCAGGCATTAGCCATCGATATGCTGGCCGGAATCTCGATCGACTAAGAGCGAACACGAGGAGGGAAGAATGAGAAATCCGAGCGTCCCGAGCGTCCTGATTGTTGCGTTCGCCGCGGCACTGCTTGCGGTCGCCCCGGTTGGGGCAGCGGAGTCGGAAGTGTCAGTGCCGGCGGACTGGACATTCACCTTGCCAGCCGGCGATGCCGCGGACGGCAAAGCCGTTTACCTGCGAATGGAGTGCTACTCCTGCCATCAGGTCGCCTCACTCGACGTGAAGACGCCCGCAGATAGCGGCGGAATCGGCCCCGATCTCGATGCTTACGGACGTTTGCCGAAGGAGTTTCTGGCGGAGTCGATCATCAAGGCCCACACCGTCGTCGCGGCTCCAGGGTACGTGGTGCACGAAAACCAGGCCGGCATGGGCAAGTACAACCACTTCATGACTATCCAAGAGCTCGTCGATCTGGTTGCCTATCTAAAAACCTTGAGCGACTAGACAAACGGAGCGTCACGGCAGTCGGACCGAGACCGGTCCGACCGCCAGCGTCGCCAATAGGCGCACTCGCAGGTACCACCGCTGTCCTCACAGGTGCCACCGCAGCCGGTGCACGCCTGTCCGTCGCTGCAAGACCCGACAACGCAGACCCCGGAGCTGCATTGGTCGCCCGGGATGCACGGATTGCCGTCGCATTCAATGTTCCCATCGGCCTCCGCCGTACACAGCGAGCGAGCATAGGAGCCTGACCCATGCGACCTGATCTGCAATCCCACTCCCCCTTCGGCGAGCTGATGGGGACGACGATCGTGAGCGTCGACGCCGACCGGCGGACGATCGAAACGAGCTACGACCTGGGGCTGGAGGCAACCAACCGGATCGGGACGATCGCCGGCGGCATGATCTGCGCGATGCTCGACTCGGTCACCGGTCTGGTGGCTCTGTCGATCCTGCCGACGAACCAGGTCATCGTGCACACGTCACTTCAGGTGGAGTATCTCCGTCCGGCACGCCCGGGAAGGATCCGTGCCCTGGGTGAGGTTTGCGAGCGCACGGATCGTGACATCCACTCGCGCGGCGAGCTCTTCGCGCCGGACGGCACACGCCTCGCCACCGCCGCAGCGACCCTGCGTATCATCGAAACGCAACGCGCGAAGTCGATGCAATGAGCCGGGAGATTCAAGCGGACGGCTCAAGGAACCAAGGAGGGAAGGGGCACCAGGCAGAGGCGGCCGACTGCCCGCACTCGAGCTGCTCTACATGGTGCGGCGGATCATCAGACGCTCGTAGAACGACGGAGCGAGGCGCGCCATCCAGTACGACAGCTTTGCCTCGAGAGGCGTCAGCAACAGTCGGCGCCTGGCTTCGGCGGCGCGGTAGATCTCGTCGGCGATGTCCTGCGGGCGCGCGGGGTTGCGGACTCCGGTTCGCGCCGCCGGCGCCGCGGTCTCGCCGTGCGGTCCCAAGGCATGGTCGCCAATCGGCGTGTCGATGAAGGAAGGACAGACCATCGTGACGCCAACGCCGGCGGAGGCGTACTCGGCACGAAGCGAGTCGAAGTAGCCGTGCAAGGCGTGCTTGCTGGCGGCATAACCGGCACGGGTGGCGAGAGGCGCGATACCGGCAACGCTCGACAACACGACGATCTGACCGCAGCGTTCGATCAACGACGGCAACGCGACCTTGGTGCAATGTACCGCTCCGAAGAAGTTGACCTCCATGACCCGTTGAATGACATCGACGTCGGTATCGCCGGCGAGTCCGAGGTGGGTGATGCCGGCGTTGTTGATGAGAACGTCGACGCCACCCCACTGGCGAACGACGTCGTCGATCGCCACTCGTACCTGCTCGAGCGACGTGACGTCGCACTCGCCCGCGATGGCCCGGCCAGAGGCGCCGTCGATTTCGCGCGCCAACTCCGCCACCGTGCTGCCAGGGCGGTCCAGCAGCGCCAACGCTGCGCCGGCGCGCGCGTACCGCCAGGCGAGTGCGTTGCCGAGCCCGCCGGCTGCGCCGGTGACGACGACGACCTTGTCCTTCATGACGGCGATTCTCCAAAGTGCAGTGCGCGATACCGCTCGAAGCACTCCAAGCTGGTGTAACTCGGCTCGAAGCCGTACTCCTCTTTCAATCGCGCGTTGCTCAGAACCGGACGATAGCGCAAGAACATCGCTTGCTCGGGGCCGAGCTTGGTGAGGCCGAGAGCCCGCCCGGTTGCCAGAGCGGCCTGCAGGACGCCGGCAGGCAATGCGACGTACGGCTTCCCGAGCGAGTGCGCAATGTCCCGCAGCGTAACCGCGCCGTCGCCGCACAGGTTGTAAATACCAACGCGGCGCTCGCGGATCCCCTTGAAGATGCAACGCGCAACGTCCTCGTCCCAAATGAACACGAACGGCGCATCGGACCCGCGAACACCGACGACCAACGGCCGATCGAATATCGCCGTGATCGGGTTGTTGGCGGCGGCGCCGAGCACGGCGCCGGGGCGGAAGATGAGCTGGCCCAACTTCGGATGCTCGGATCGGGCCGCCGCGAGCATCTCCTCGACGAGCCGCTTGTGCTGCGAGTAGGCGAACTCGTCGTTTCCGCGGAGAGAGTCGGTCTCTTCGAGCGGAACCGGATTGTCGGGATGGTAGCCATAGGCAGCTCCGCTGCTGGTGTAGACGAGCTGCTCGACGCCGGCGCGCACGGCGCATTCGAGCACGTTTCGAGTGCCGAGTACGTCGATCGAATACTCGATCTCGCGCGAGCTGTCGGGTCCGGGCGTCACGACCGCGGCGAGGTGCACGACGGTGTCGACCTGTTCGGCGCGAAGAATCTCCTCCAGCGACGGGTCGCGAATGTCTTTGCAAACCTGCCGGACCGCGGAGCTGCGGACGCTGGTTTTCGGCTCACGCAGGTCGAGCGCCACGACTCGCCACATCTCGCCTTCCGCCGCTGCGTCGGCGAGCTGGCCGACGACGCGACTACCGAGAAGCCCCGATGCCCCGGTAACCAGGATCGATCGCGCGGGTTGCGCTTCGCTCACTCGCCCGGCTCTTGGTGCATCGCCTTGAAGACATCGAGCCCCGGCGCCCAGAGATGCTCGACCGGGTCGACGTCGACATGAATCACCGAGCATCTCCCGCTGGCCAGCGAGCGGCCGAGGGCCGATCTCAGATCGCCGGCGTTTGCAACGCGCTCGCCGTGCGCTCCCATGCTCTCCGCCAACCGGTCGAAGCAAATCTCGGAGAAATCGGTGTTGATCGTTCGCTCGCTCGGTAGGACGCGCCGTTCCATCATCGTAGCCGCGTCCATCGCCATTCCCTGGCTCAGCTTGACCATGCCCCACTGCCGGTCGCACAGAACCAGAAAGACGACACCGAGGTCGTTGCGAATCGCCGTCTCGATCTCTTGCGGATGCATGCCGAGCGCGCCGTCGCCGATGATGCAATAGACTTGTCGCTCGGGGTGCGCGACCTTCGCTCCAAGCGCCTGGCCGACGCCGGCACCGAGCATGCCGAACTTGAACGTGCTGATGAGGCAACCCGGAACGCGGTTCTCGTGGAACAGATTGGTCCACACTGCGGTATTGCCACCGTCGACGACGACGATGGCGTCGTCGTCGAAGACCTCGCGGCAGATCAGGGGCACGTGCGCGGAGTGCATCGGCTGGCGATCGACCGGCCCGGGTAGGGTGAGCAGAAAGTCGCGAATCTCCTTCTTCGCCGCGGCGAGCTGGCCGAGGCGTTCGGTGCGGGCAGCGAGATGCGGAGACGGCGACCCGGCCTGGATCTCGCCGAGCAGGGCCTGGGCGAACACGGCGGCGTCGGCGAGAATCGCGAGATCCACGGGCTTGTTCAGGCCCAGGATCTCCTCGTCGTTGTCGACCTGGATCAATCGCTGCTCATCGGCAGGGCGCCAGTACGGAGGCTTGCCCCACCAATCGGTTTCGCCAAAGCGTGTGCCGATCGCGAGCACCACGTCGGCCTCCTGTCGTACCTGATCGATCAGCGGCGGCAGCAGCGGGATGGCGTTGGCAATGCGCTCGTCGACCGCCGGACGACCACCCCAGCTGGCGGTCACCGGTGCCCGCAGCGCATGGACCAACTCGTCGATCAACGCGGCCGCGCCGGCGTGAAGGACGCCGCTGCCGATCTGAACCAGCGGCTTCTCTGCGGCGCGCAGACGCTCGGCAGCCTCGCGCACCTGCTGCTCCGACGGCGAGAGCGGTGCGGTTCGCCGGTATCGCCGCGGCTCGAGCACGGGGAGCTCGGCTGGTGCCGGACCGTTGAGGACGTCCTCGGGGATGGTGACGTGAACCACCCCGGGACGCCCCCGGTGCGAGATCCGAAACGCCCGATGCATGACTTCCGGTATGCGGTCGTAGGAGCGGGCGGCGCCGCTCCACTTGCTCATCGGTTTTATGGTCGCGACCTGGTCGAAGTATTGGAACGTGCCGCCGCGATCCGGTCCGACGATCGGGGCACGGCGCCAGCTGGTCAGCAGCAGGACCCGGTTCCCCTCGCCGTTTTCGACCGCGACGCCGGGAAGCACATTGGCCGCCCCCGGACCGTTGCTGGCGAGGCATACGCCGAGCCGGCCGGTCATACGCGCGTACGCGCCCGCCATGTGCGCGGCGGTGCTCTCGTGGCGCGGCGAAACCAAGCGGATTCCATGCTCGGCCAAGCTGGAGTAGAGCCCGTAATAGGACCCGTCAATGATTCCGAAGACGACCTCGACGCCCTCGGCTTGCAGCATTCGAGCGACGATATCGCCACCTGGTCTCTGATTCGCTGACACGCGGCCTCCCTTACGGCTAAGCGCGGGCGAGCGAAGTACGCCCACTGCTTGCCAAGGGCGAGCAAGCCTCGTACCGGGATGGATCCGCCGACCAAATCGCGCCTGACCGAGATCCTCTTCTCGAATTTCGGAAGGATTGGCACTGATCGAGCGGACTCCCGAAACGAGCACGCGCGCCCGAACCAGACACTGGCCTGAATGGACGGAACCAAACCAGAACGCCCGAGCCGCAACGCGCTGCCGTTCTACGTCAAATGTGGCTACGCCCTCGGCGACCACACGATCAACGTTCAACTGGCTTCGGTCTCGCTCTTCTTCCTGTTCTTTCTCACCGAGGTCGCCGGTCTGCCGCCGTCGCGTGCCGGGCTGGTAGTGCTGCTCGGCCGCGCCTTCGACGCCTTCAGCGACCCCATGATGGGTCGCATCTCCGACGCCACGCAGTGGAAAATGGGCAGGCGGCGGCCCTACTTCCTGCTCGGCGCGATTCCTTTCGGACTGACGTTCGCGCTGCTCTGGTCGGAGCCACCGTCGGGCGGCGAATCAATGATCGTCCTCTTCTACTCCGCGGTGTTCGTCGCCAACACATTGAGCTCGACCGTGCTCGCCGTGCCGTACTCGGCGCTCCTGCCCGAGCTTGCGCTCGACTACGACGAGCGCACTTCGATGAACACGTTCCGCTCGATTGCAGTCATGTCGGCGATTCTCCTCACGGCCGTGGGAATGCCGCGTCTGGTGACTTGGTTCGGCGGCGGTGCAGGCGGCTACGCCGCTGCCGGCTGCGTCCTCGGCTTCTGGGTCGCGTTACCGTGGCTGGCGGTCTTCGGCACCACCTGGGAACGTCCCGGATTCCGCACCAGCGCCATCGGCGTCAGGCACAGCCTGCGCCAGCTCGCGCGCCACGCGACCTACTGGTCGCTCACCGGTCTCTTCCTCTGCGGACGAATCGCGGTCGATGTCAGCGGCGCCATCCTCTTGTTCTACTTCACCCACTGGCTCGGGCGGGGCGCCGATTTCCCGATTGCGATCGCCCTCATGCTGCTCAGCGTCATCGTATCGCTGCCGCTGTGGCTGCGGCTGGCGCGCGGCAACGACAAACGCGACATCTTCATCGCCGGCGCCCTGTGGTGGAGCGTGTGTCTGGGCCTGTTGTTTCTCGTCGACGCCGACACGCCGCGCTGGTGGGTGCTTACCCTCTTCGCGTTGGTCGGCGTCGGCTACGCGGTTGCCGACCTGATCCCGTGGGCGATGCTGGGCGACGTCATCGACGAGGCGGAGCTCGCCACCGGCGAGAGGCGCGAGGGAATCTACGCCGGATTCTTTACTTTCGTGCGCAAGCTCGGCGGCGCGCTCGGGGTCGCCGTCGCCGGATTCGTGCTCGAAGCCGCTGGGTTCGAACGCGGCGGTGTGGAACAGAATGAGTCGGCCCGGCTAGCCATCCGCGGACTGACCGTTTTCGGTCCCATGCTCTTCCTGCTGCTGGCAAGCGCCATCGCCTGGCGCTACCCTCTCACCCGGCGCCGGCACAGCGCAATCTTGGCGGATCTACAGCGAAACGGTTAGCAGCGCGCGGCGACGGGATCGCCGGCTCTAGGCTAGCGATCGAAGCGGAAGGTCTTGGGGATCTTGAGATCCTTCCAGTTCAGATGGCTTCTGCCCTCGGGCCACGGAACGCCGTCACGGCCCCACTTCTGCTTGTACAGCTTCTGGGTATCCGACGGAGGGCGGTAGATCGCCGCCGGCGAGTTGTCAGTAATTCCGAACGCCGCGAAGTATCGCTCGTCGACCCAGAACGTATTGGAGCTGCCGGAGACCTGGTAGAGCAGCTGGTATCCCTTCGTCTTCGCCAGGTCGTCGAGGGATTGCAGGCTGGCGCCGAAGTAGAGCGTTCCGTCCCAGTAGTTCATCGGGTGAAAGTCCACCACCATGCGTTGCGGCGGCGGGAAGGCGAGGTTGGTCTCGATCATGACCACCTTCGGCCGAAAGTCGCGAATCGCGCGCCAGACGTAGTAGTCGTTGCTGTCGATGTCGATGACCATGAAATCGAGGTCCTTCGGCACCCCGTTCTCTTCGAAGAGGATCTCGATGTTGCCCGGCCAGACCCATGCTTGCAGCGTCTTGGTCGTCGGATAGTCGCGGTAGTTCTTCGCCAACGCCTTCGCCAGCTGAGGGTTGCCCTCGATCTGGAAGGTACTCCAGCCGTGGTCGACGACGAGGTTGCGCATGTTGCTGCCCTTGACCCCGTTGGCGGCACCGAACTCGACGGCGAACTTGGGGCCGGGCTCGATGACCTCGAAGATCTTCTCGATGACGCCGTCTTCCCCGAACTGCGAAAAGACCCTGCGCTCCGCGGCATGCAGGTCGACGGGTCTTGCCGGCTCGGCAACCATCGACGTGGCGCAAGCAAGGACGACGGCGATCACCGCGGCGACTGCGACCCCACGACGGTGTCTCGTTCTGTGGATGAAACGACACATATCTCCAAAACCTCGCTGAGCGATTAGCCTGCAACGACCCTCAGCGCAACACGCCGCAATCCTCGGTAGTGGGTCAGTTTGAATCTTCGGGGGAGAGCGCCTGCCTGGCCTTCGACTCGAACGGCAGCGCCGCCATCGAGTTCAACGAGCTCATCAGGGAGTACACAGCTCACTCGGGGGCTACCCATAAGAGGATGGCCGCATTGGAGCTCAGTGAACTGATCAACGCAAAGGAGCCAAGGAGGTAAGGAGCGAAGGCTTCGCTGGGAGCACAGCACCGTAGTGACTCGGCTCCGCAACACCTTGATCGCCTCGAGACACCCGTCCTGGGACTCTGAGCCCGCTTCGCTTCTCGGTACTGTATTAGTTGGCTGAATTCCCAAAGCCACCGCCCTCTCGAGGGGGCCGAGCCGTTGCAGGGCTGAGGTAGCAGCGCGCCGTACTCCAAGGGAGCCCTTCGCTCCTTACCTCCTTCGCTTTGCGTTGATCGGTTAAAGGCTGAAACCCATCAAGCCTGAAGGCCTGAGACCCGTTTGGCTCCTTCGCCTCTTGGCGTTGTGCCAAACCAACCCACTACCCAATCCTCGAGGGGGTAGGGCGGTTCGCCCAGTTGCGCTACCATCGCGCTCAGTAGCCATGCCCGACCGTGCCGCGCTCGAAGAGCTCTTTCATCGCCACGTTTGCCAGACGTCGCCGGCGCCGCTGGGAATCGTCGTCGACCGCGCCAAGGGCGCGCGAGTCTGGGACGTGAACGGCCGCACCTATCTCGACCTGCTGTCGGGAATCGGAGTCGCGGGCATCGGTCACTGCAACCCCGATGTCGTAGCGGCGATTGCCGAGCAGGCGCCCCGCTATCTGCACGCCTTAGTCTACGGCGAGGGGATCGAAGGTCCGCAGGTCGAGCTAGCCGCGAAGATCGCCGAGCTGGCACCGGCGGACCTGTCGGTCAGCTTCTTTACCAACAGCGGCACCGAGGCGATCGAAGGCGCGCTCAAGCTGGCTCGCAAACACACCGGGCGCAGTCGCTACGTCGCATTCTCCGGCGGCTATCACGGCGACACCACCGGCTCCTTGGCCCTGTGCGACAATCGCGTCTACCGCGAGCCCTTCGAGCCGCTCCAACTCGACGTCGACTTTCTGCCGTTCGGCGACGCCGCCGCGCTCGACCGCATCGACGAGTCGATCGCCGCGGTGATCGTCGAGCCGATCCAAGGGGAGGGCGGCGTGCGCATCCCGCCCGACGACTTCCACCCGGCGCTGCGCGCCGCCTGCGACCGCAGCGGCGCGCTCTTGGTCCACGACGAGGTCATGACCGGCCTCGGCCGCACCGGGCGGTGGTTCGCCTCGCAACATTGGAGCGTCCAACCCGACGTCCTCGTTCTCGCCAAGGCGCTCGGCGGCGGGCTGCCGCTCGGCGCGTTCGTCGGCCGGCCGTCACTGATGCGCGCACTCTCCGAAGATCCTCCTCTCAACCACGTCACCACCTTCGGCGGGCACCCCCTCTCCTGTGCCGCCGGTCTCGCCGGCTTGCGCTACGCCGAGGCCCACCGCCTGCCCGAGCGCGCAGCGCAGCAGGGCGAGCGCTGGCGCGCGACGCTGGATTCGCTGGTCGGTCGGGACCTGGTCGAAGTTCGCGGCCTCGGCATGCTGCTCGGCCTGCAGTTCGCCACGCCCGAGCAAACCAGTCGCTTCTGCGCCGGCGCGGTCGAGCGCGGGCTCATTCTCAACTGGACCCTGCACCGCGACACGGTGGTCCGCCTCGCACCGCCGCTGGTGATGAGCGACGGCGAAACCGAGCAGGCGCTCGAAACCATTGCCGCACTGGTCGGTCGACCGTGAAAGCCCTGGTGTTCGAGAACAGCCTGCCGCGGCAGGCGGCAACCTTCGTGCTGTCGCGGCTCAGCCCGGCGGCTTTCGTCGGTCCGCTGTCGCCCCTGCAGATGCGCGAGATCGAAGAGCCGCGGCTCCCCGCCGACGACTGGCTGGCGCTGCGCACCCGCCTCTGCGGCCTGTGCGGCAGCGACTACAAGCAGGTGTTCCTCAACGGCACCTACGACAACCCGATGACTGCGGTGATCTCCTTCCCGCAGGTGCTGGGCCACGAGGTGGTTGCCACCGTCGATCGGGTCGGTCCCGCGGTTTCCAGCCGCCAAATCGGCGACCGGGTCGTGCTCAATCCCTGGTTGTCGTGTGCCACCCGCGGGCTCGAAGCGTGCGAATGGTGCCAGCGCGGCGAGCTCGCGCAGTGCCGAAACTTCTGTCGCGGCTCGATCGACGCGGGAATCCACACCGGCAACAGTCGCCATGCCACGGGCGGCTTCGCCCCGCTGCTGCCGGCGCACGAATCACAGTGCATCCCGATTCCCGACCAGATCGACGACGACACCGCCGTCTTGGCGGATCCGTTCTCGGTGGCATTGCACTCGATCCTGCACTGGCCTCCCCCGGCGGACGGCGTCGCGCTCGTCTACGGATGCGGCACCCTCGGCTTGCTGACGATCGCCATCTTGCGCGCGATCTACCCGCAGGTGCGGGTACTCGCCGTCGCCCGCTACCCGCATCAGGCCGCCCTGGCGGAGACGATGGGCGCCGCCGCGGTATTCCAACACCGTCCAGCCGCTCAGCTCATCGAATCCATCGCCACCGACCTCGGCGTCGAAGTGCAGAAGCCCTGGCGCGGCCTGGCGATGCTGAACGGCGGGGTCGACGTCGTCTACGACACCGTGTCGGCACCGGAGACGCTCGAGGTTGGCGTACGCGTCACCCGACCGCGCGGCTCGATCGTCGTCACCGGGGTCGAGCCGCCGAAGCGATTCGAGTGGACTCCGCTCTACTTCAAGGAAATCTCGCTGATCGGCTCGAACGCATTCGCAATCGAGGAGCTCGACGGTCGGCGCCAACACGCGATGGAATGGTACTTCGAATTCGTCCGCACCAAGTCGATCGACGTCACACCGATCCTCACCCACCGATTCCGACTCGAAGACTACAAGCAGGCCTTCCTGGCCTGCCACGACCAGGGACGATCCGGCGCCGTGAAAGTCCTGTTCGACTTCACAGACGAAGCAAGCAAGCGACCCTGAACAGGCAGCGGTCTGAAAACCACGGATGAACACGGATCATCACCGATGAGGGAATCCCAAGACGGCTCTACTCCTCGGAACACCGTGTCTATCCGTGTTTACCCGTGGTTCAATTGAGATCGCGCAGCTACTTCGTGCCCGGTCGCAGCAGTGAGCGGCATCCCGGTTCAGCGAAGCCCCGAAAAAATCTGCGTAATCTGCGAAATCTGTGGCTAAAAAAGTCCGAAGCCCCGAAACCCTAGTAGAACTTGGGTTCCCCGGGGGGCCGGGTCTTCCAGCGCTTGTGGAACCAGATCCATTGGTCGGGGTACTCGGTCAGCGCTCGCTCGATGACGCGGTTGCAGCGCTCGGTGGTCTCGACCATGTCGGCCAGCTTGTCGCCGGTGTCGGCCACCTCGACGTCGGGGTAGATGACCAGCCGGTGGTGATCGGTCTCGCCTTCGCGAACCAGAAACACCGGCACGATCGGCGCCCCGGTATGCATCGCCAACCGGGCCGGTCCCGGTGTCGTGCACGCAGGCACCCCGAACAGGCTGGCGAAAATGCCGGCGCTGGCGGTCTGGTTCTGGTCAGCGAGGAGGGCGATCAGCTGCTTCTGGCGCAGCGCGCGAATCAAGATCCGGGCGGCGCTCTTCTTCGGCATCGAACGGGTCCCAGCGGGCGCTCGCATGTCGAGGATCATCCGGTCGACCAACGGGTTGCGCATCGTTCGATGGGCCAGGGTGACGGGGTGTCCGAGCAGCCCCTGTGAGTAGGCGAGGAGCTCGAAGTTGCCGAAGTGCGCGGTGAGAACGATCGCGCCTGTCTCGGCGGCGCGATCCAGACAGCTGCGCCAACGCTCTGGATCGTCGACGGTGAAGAACCGCTCGACGTTGTCGGCGTTGAGCTCGTCGAAGTGCGCGACCTCCGCGATCAGTCGACCGAGGTTGCGACACGACCTGCGCGCGATCTCGTGCAGCTCGGCGTCGGATCGGTCGGGAAAGGCGAGTCGCAGGTTCTTGATCGCAACCGTCCGGTTGCGCGCGTCGAACCGGTAGAAGAGCTCACCGATCCAGGCGCCCAGCCGCAAGCCGGCGCCGCGCGGCAGGGCGCCGAACAGCGCGAACGCGGCGCGAACGAACGCCGCCTCGACGCGGTCGCGAGTCGTTGGCTCGCGCGTGTCTCCGGTCGCAGTCGGCGGCGCCATAGGCGACCGTCGGGATGGTCGCTACTGAGCCGGACCGAATGCCTCGGCCTCGCGTTGGTGCAACTCCGCGTAGACCTCGTTCTCGATCTGGCGATACTTCTCGACCATTTCCTCGGCACGCTCGCCGGCGTTCTGCTGCTCGGCGAGCTCGTTGAACTTCTCGCGGATCCAGGACATGTGCCACTTCTCGTCCTTGGTGACCGACTCGAGGACACGCTTGGTCTCGGCATCGACGTCGGGACGCTTGGCGTGCTCGGTATATCGCGCAAACGAACGTTCTTCGACGACGATGGTCAGCGCCAGCAAGTCGATGACGCCGCGCGGGATCGCCTTGCGACCGATGCGCGTCTGATAACCGCTCTCGATCTCGACCGGCTTCGCTCCCATGTCGGAGATCCGCTTCGTCCACAGCCAGGCGTGGTTCGCCTCTTCGGCCATGTGAAGCGTCAATTTGATCTGCGCATCGGGATCGTCCTTCATCATCTTGATCAGCCGCAGGAGCAAACCCGCCCCATGCAACTCACCATCCCGATAGTAGCTGAAAAGCTCGACCAACCGTGGATCCGGAGCCATACTTCCTCACCTCTCGCTCGACCGTATACCGCTAATGGATCGACGCATCGGGATCAAGCCGTGGCACCGGGCGGCGCCTCCAGCGCCGATGCCACCAAGCCCAGTGGTCGGGATGGGCGAGAATCGCGGCACCGAGAAGCTCGTTGGCACGCTCGGTGAGCCGTCTCACCTCCTGGTCGCGGTCGGCATCGGGGTCGGGAAACAAAGGCGGCTCGATCACCAACTCATGGCCCCCCTCGGGCCGCTGTAGGGCATATGCCACGACCAAGGGCAGGTTGCGGCGGACCGCCAACGCCGCCGGCGCCACCGGAGTCCGCGCCGGGTGCCCGAGGAACGGCACGGTGATCGACGGGACCTTGGTATCGAGATCGATCAGCATGGCGAGAAGCCCGTGGTTCTTGAGCACCCGGAGAATCTGCCGGCTCGCGTCGCCGCTGTCGCGCAAGATCGTCTCGACCCCGTTGGAGTGCCGGAAATCCTCGAGAAGCTGGTTCAGACCGTCCTCGTCGAGGCGCCGCGCAACCGCCGCCACCGGCAGTCCCTTGACCTGGACGATGTAGGCGGCGAGCAGCTCCCAGTTGCCGATATGCCCCGAGCAGACGACCGCGCCTCGGTCGATATGCGGACGAACCTCGTCCCAGCCGCGAACAGAGATGTAGGAGTCCAGCCGCGGTCGGATCTCTTCGATCTTGGCGGCCTCGATGAAGCCACGGAAGAAGCAGCGAAGGCTCTGGCACGCGATCCGCTCGCGCTCAGCAGCATCGAGTCGGTCGCCGAAAATCAGCTCGAGATGCTCGAGCGCCAGGCGGCGCGTCTTGCCGGAAAGTCGGAACCCGAGATCGGCCAGGCGATCCGCCCACGCCAGCCCCCGCTCCAGCGGAGCGCGGTCGGCGAGCCACAGCGCCGACCGAACCAGCAGGTAGATCGCCGAGTCTTTGACCCAATCCACCCAAGCCCGAAGGCGCGGCGACCTCCTGCGCAGCCGTTTCAGCAACCGAGTCGCCGCCGGTCAGGAAATGCCCGACCTCAAGAGGTCGTGCAGGTGCACGATTCCGGCCGGCTTGCCGTCGGCTTCGTCGACGATGAACAGCGAGGTGATGCTGTTGCGCTGCATCAACGCCAACGCCGCACCGGCGAGACCATTGGCGGCGACCGTACGCGGCGAGACCGTCATCACCTCCGCCGCGGTGGTGGTGCGAACGTCCAGGGACCGTCCCATCGCTCTTCGCAAGTCGCCGTCGGTGATCACGCCGACCAGCTTGCCCCCGGCGTCGACCACCCCGGTCACGCCGAGCCGTTTGCCCGTAATCTCGACGATCGCATCGGACAACGCAGTCTGCTCGGGCACCAGCGGAATGGCGTCGCCGCTGTGCATCAGATCCGCGACCTTGAGCAACCTGCGCCCGAGACTGCCGGCGGGGTGAAGCAAGGCGAAGTCGGTCTCCGAGAATCCGCGCCGCTCGAGCAGTGCGACCGCCAACGCGTCACCGAGCGCGAGCGCAGCCGTGGTGCTCGCCGTCGGCGCCAGTCCCATCGGACAGGCCTCCTCGGGAACACTCGAGTCAAGAGCCACGTCGGCGGCGCGTCCGAGCGAGGACTCGACATCGCCGGTGATCGCAATGACCGGCAACTCGAAGCGGTCGAACATCGGCAACAAGCGCACGATCTCTTCCGTCTCGCCGCTGTGCGACAGCGCTAAAATCACGTCGCTCTTGCCGACGACGCCGAAGTCGCCGTGCACCGCTTCGGCGGCATGGAGAAACGAGGCGGGCGTCCCGGTGCTCGACAACGTCGCGGCAATCTTGCGACAGATCAGTCCGGACTTGCCCATGCCGACGACGACCACTTTGCCGCCACACGCGGCGAGGATGTCGACGGCGCGCTCGACCCGCTCGTCGAGCGCGGCCGCGACCTTGTCGAGGGCGTCGCGCTCGACCGCCAGAACCCTGCGCGCGCTTGCCAGCGCCGCCGACTCAGCCGCGCGCCGCCGCGTTTTCCCTGCGGATTTCATCGATCTGCTTCAGCTCCCCGAGCAGGGCTGCGAGCTCGTCCAAGCGGTAGGAATTGGCACCATCGCTGAGCGCATGATCGGGGTCTTCATGGGTCTCGAGAAAGATCGCGTCGACACCGACGGCAATCGCCGCCCGAGCCAGCGGAGCGATGAACTGACGCTGACCACCCGAGCTGCCGCCCTGGCCACCCGGAAGCTGCGCACTGTGTCCGGCGTCGAACACGACAGGGTATCCGAGCTCGGCCAGGAAGGCGAGGCTGCGCATGTCGCTGACCAGGTTGTTGTAGCCAAAGGACACGCCGCGCTCGGTGACGAGGATCTTGCGATTTCCGGTCGAGGTCAGCTTCTCGAGAATCGGCCGGACATCCCACGGCGCCAGGAACTGTCCCTTCTTGACGTTGACCGGTTTGCCGGTTGCAGCGGCAGCCAGGAGAAGGTCGGTCTGGCGGCAGAGAAACGCCGGGATCTGCAGCAGATCCACGACCTCCGCAACCGCATCCATCTGATCAATCTCGTGAACGTCGGTCACCACCGGAACGCCGATCTCGCGCTTGACCTCGGCGAGAATCGCCAGGCCCTCCTCGAGCCCCGGGCCGCGCGGAGAACCGACCGACGTCCGGTTGGCCTTGTCGAAGGACGACTTGTAGACGAACGGAATCGAGAGCGACGCGGTCACCTCGCGAATCGATTCGGCATGCCGCAGGGCGCTGTCCCGCCCCTCGATGGTGCAGGTTCCGCCGAGGAAGGCGAACGGCCCGTCGCCGCCGATCGCGATCGCGCCAACGGGTACCGCGTCAGCCATGGATCATTTGACGGCGCTGAGTCTCGGCGCCTTCTCGCGTTCGATCGACCTGACGCGGGCCGCTTCGACGAAGCCGCGGAAAAGAGGGTGGCAATCGGTCGGGCGAGACTTGAACTCGGGATGGAACTGGCAGGCCACGAACCACGGGTGCTCGGGAATCTCGACCATTTCGACCAGCGCGCCATCCGGAGACAAGCCGCTCATCACCAAGCCGGCTTCGCCGAGTTGCTTGCGGTAGTCGTTGTTGACCTCGAAACGATGGCGGTGGCGCTCGTCGATGGCCTGGCGGCCGTAGATGCCCGCCGCCTTGGTGCCTTCGCCGAGAACGCAGGGATACGAGCCGAGCCGCATCGTCCCGCCCTTGTCGGTGACACGCTGCTGGTCTTCCATCAAATGGATCACCGGGTGCTCGGCTCGCTCGTCCACTTCGACCGAGTTGGCCCCCTCGAGACTGCAGACGTGGCGGGCGAACTCGACCACCGCCATCTGCATGCCGAAGCAGATGCCGAAGAACGGGATGCGATTCTCCCGAGCGAAGCGCACCGCCTCGATCTTGCCCTCGGCGCCGCGCGGACCGAATCCCATCGGCACCAGGATCGCGTCGACCTCACCGAGCTTGTCCGGCAGCCCTTCCTGCTCGATTCGCTCCGAGTCGAAGAACTCGAGCTCGACGTTACACTTGTTGGCGATTCCGCCGTGGGTGAGCGACTCGTTGAGGCTCTTGTAGGAGTCCGTAAGGTCGACGTACTTGCCGACGACACCGATGACCACGGTCTTGTCGGCTTCGCGCACGGTGCGAACCGTGTTCTCCCACGCGTCGAGAGTCGGCGCCCCGGTCCACATGTTGAGCTTGTCGACCAGGCGCTGGTCCAGTCCCTCTTCGTGCAGCAACAACGGGACCTCGTAGATGCAGGAGACGTCGCGCGCCGCGATCACCGCGTTCTCCTCGACGTTGCAGAAGTGCGCGATCTTGGCCTTCACCTTCGCGTCGAGATTCTGCTCGGTGCGACACAGCAAGATGTCGGGTTGGATCCCGAGCCCGGTGAGCTCCTTGACGCTGTGCTGCGTCGGCTTGGTCTTGATCTCGCCGGCCGCCTTGATGAACGGAACCAGGGTGAGATGCACGTAGAGCACGTTGCCGCGGCCGCGTTCCCAGCTCAGCTGACGAATCGCCTCGAGAAACGGAAGGCTCTCGATGTCGCCGACGGTTCCGCCGACCTCGCCGATGAGGACGTCGTAGCCTTCCGCTGCCGCCAGCACCCGGCGTTTGATCTCGTCGGTGATGTGCGGGATCACCTGGACCGTGGCGCCGAGGTAGTCGCCGCGGCGCTCGCGATTGATCACCGACTCGTAAACACGCCCGGTCGTGAAGTTGTTCTTCTGGCTCATGCGAACCGAGAGGAAACGTTCGTAGTGCCCGAGATCGAGATCGGTCTCGGCGCCGTCGTCGGTGACGAAAACCTCTCCGTGTTGAAACGGGCTCATCGTCCCGGGATCGACGTTGATGTACGGATCCATCTTGAGGATGGTCACGCTCAAGCCGCGACTCTCGAGCAATGCGCCCATCGACGCAGAGGCAAGGCCCTTGCCTAGAGAGGAAACCACTCCGCCGGTCACGAAGATGAACTTCGTCTTGGCTCGATCGGCATCACTCATGAGAACCCCTCCCCAACTCTGGCAGTCAACCCGCAATCAGCGCCCGAACTTTATCTAGATCGGCCGGCGTGTCTACCTCAACTCCCGCGTCGTCGACCTCGACCACGCGGATGCGATGTCCGTTCTCCAAGGCTCGCAGTTGCTCGAGCTTTTCCGCTCGCTCGAGCGGCGTCGACGGCATCGCCGCGAAAGCAAGCAGAAACTCGCGGCGGTATACGTACAACCCGATGTGACGCCGGGCGATGGTCTCGCCGCGGTCGTGTCCATCGCGCCAATGGGGAATCGGCGCCCGGGAAAAATAGAGCGCGAAACCATCGCCGTCGACGACCACCTTGACCACGTTGGGGTTGTCCAGATCGGCGCCATCTCCGATCGGAGTCATCAGGGTTGCCATCGGGACGCTCTCGTCCTCGAGCAGCGGCGCGACAGCGGCGGCTACGGTTGCCGGGTCCAGCATCGGCAGATCGCCCTGGACGTTGACCACCACCGTCGCCTCGAGCTCGGAAACCGCCTCGGCGATGCGGTCGGTCCCGGTCTGGTGTGCCGCCGAGGTCATGATCACCTCGCCGCCAAAGGCCCCTACGGCTTCCCGGATCCGTTCGTCGTCGGTCGCAACGACGACGCGGTCGACCCCCCGGGCAGCGGAGGTCCGCTCGTAGACGTGCTGGATCATCGGCTTGCCGGCGATCTCGGCGAGAGGCTTTCCGGGGAGACGGGTGGACTCGAACCGTGCAGGTATCACGGCCACAACCGAATTCATCGACCGATGCTGCGCGCTCTCACCCAATGGGGGCACCGTATCAGCCACCGATCGAGATTGGAACCTCATCGGCGGTGGGTCAGTTTGAATAGCGGGCAGTATCCAAGCACGCGCCCTCGGATCCCCCTCCTTACCAAGGAGGGGGCCAGGGGGAGGTCACGGCGCGACGCAAGGAGCTTCCGTCCTCGGGCCGATCGTGTGCCGGTTGCCCCCCCTGAAGTCCCCCCTTGGCAAGGGGGGACGAAGTTCGGGTTCGGGCCTGGCCCCCGTAGCAAACCCAGCTGCGAATCAAGCTGAACCACTACCACCTCACCGGCGGCGTCGCACTTTGGGCCTATTGCGTGCCGCCCGTTTGGAGTTAGCATGAATACGTTCGGATGACTGTCTGGAGCTCCGTTTCCGAAGAGGAGGCTAGCGAGCGGGTGCAAACCACCGCTCGGCGCCCTCTTTGGAGGTCCATCCTCAGGGCCACCTGGTACCTGATTCCTCTGGCGCTCGGTCTCGGCGCGGGCGCGCTGGTCAGCTACGAGCTCGAGAACTCGACCCTCCAGGCCCGCTATTTCTCTCAATATATCCAGCAGTTGGACTACGAGCTGCGGCCGGGGCCCAGCCCCAGAATCGCCTTTCCGAGCGGCGGGCCGTTCAACCAGAGGCGCGGCTACGCGCGATTGCCCGAGTTGCTCGGCAACCTCCGCGAGCACGGATTCTCGATCACCGAGCAAGTCCAGATGAACGCCGAGCTGGCGCAGCTGATCGAAGGCGGGATCGCGCCGCCGTACCCCGAGCCCAGCGTCGCCGGGCTTCTCGTCCGCACCGCCGACGGCGCAGTCCTGCGCGACGCCCGCGACGACGACCGAGTCTTCACCAGCTTCGCCCAGATTCCCGACGTGATCATCGAGTCGCTACTGTTCATCGAGAACAAGGAGCTCCTCAAAGCCGACCGCCCGCGACACAATCCGACTCTCGAGTGGGATCGGCTGGTCAAGGCCACCATGCTCTACTCGGCATCCAGAGTCGGCTTCTCGGTCGACGTCGAGGGCGGCAGCACGCTGGCGACGCAGCTGGAGAAATTCCGCCATTCGCCCGCCGGGCGGACGTCGTCACCGGCCGAGAAACTGCGCCAGATCATTTCGGCTAGCCTCAAGGCGTACCGCGACGGCGAGGACACCACCCTGCGACGCCGCGAGATCGTCGTCGAGTACCTCAACTCGATGCCGCTCGCCGCGGCTCCGCGCTACGGCGAGGTGCACGGGCTCGGCGAGGGCCTCGCCGCCTGGTTCGGCCTGTCGCTGCACGACGTCGTCGCCGACCTCGACCGCAGCTCACCGCTCAGCGCCCAGGCCCGTGCCTTCAATCACGTCCTCGCACTGATCGCCGCGCTGCCGGCGCCCAGCACCTACCTCCTCTACGACCGGCCCGGCCTCGAACGGCGGATGGCGTCCTACGCCACGCTCCTCGAACGCGCCGGTATCCTCGACCCCGAGCTGGCGCGGGCAGTACGCGAGCAGCCGCTCGACTTCGTGGTCTACCAGCCGGAGCCCCCGACCACCGACTACGTCGACCGCAAGGCGATCACCGCAGCGCGCAAGGAGTTGCTGAATCTGACGGGCGTCCCGACCATGTACGAGCTCGACCAGCTCCACCTGGAGAGCGAGTTCACGATCGACACCGAGCTCCAGGCACAGGTCGTCGACTTCTTCCGCTCCTTGGCCGATCCCGACTTCGTGCGCGCCAACGGCCTCACCTACAAGTACCTCTTGCGCAACTCCGATCCGTCCAAGGTCCTGTACAGCCTGATCCTCTACGAGCGCACGCCGCAAGGCGATCTGCTGCGCGTCCAGGCCGACTCCCTGGACCAGCCGTTCGACCTCAACCGCGGCGCCAAGATCGAGCTCGGCTCGACCGCGAAGCTGAGAACGATGGCCCACTATCTCGAGATCATCGCCATGCTCTACGAGGAGATGGCATCGCTCGACACAGCGTCGCTGCGGATTCGCTCGCGCGCCGGGCGCGACCCGCTGACCCGCTGGGTCGCCGACGAGCTCTCGGCCGAGGAGCGGCCCGACCTCGCCGAGCTGCTCGACCGCGCCCTCGACCGAAAGTACTCGGCGTGGTCCGGCGAGTCGTTCCTGACCGGCGGCGGCCTGCGCCGGTTCATGAACTTCGGCAAGGTGGTGTGGCGTATGCCGACCATGCGGCTGTCGTTCCACCACTCGATCAACCTTCCATTCATCCGCCTGATGCGCGACATCATGCTCTACCACCGCGCGCGCCTCGAGTACGACGCCGACCTGGTCCTCTCCGACCCGACCAACGAGGACCGCATCGATATGCTGACCGAGCTCGCCGAGCAGGAATCCCGGGTCAGCCTGGCGCGCGCCTACCGCAAGCTCGCCGGACTCGACGAAGTGGAGCTGGTCAAGCGCGTGGTACGGCGCGACAGCCGGCCGTCGCGCCGCCTGCGAAAAGTGTCGATCCTCTACTTCGCCTGGCATCCGGCGCCGACCATGACCGGGCTGCGCGATTGGCTGGCGCTACACTTCGGCGAGACCAGCGAGGCCGAGGTCCTGCGCATGTGGCGCGCCTACGGCAATCCGGGGTTGAGCCTGCAGGACTACGCCTACTTGATGTCGCGTCGTCCGCTGGAGATCTGGTGCGGCGGCAAGCTCCTGCGCGAGCCCGATCTCACCTGGGACGAAATCCTGCGGCGCAGTGTCGAGGCGAGGCATAGGTCGTATCGCTGGCTTTTCCAGACTCGCAACAGTCGCGCCCAGGCGCGGCGGCTCAACGTTCGCATCGAACGCGACGCCTTCGAGCGCATGACCCCCTACTGGAGACGCCTCGGCTTCCCCTTCTCGCAATTGGTACCGAGCTACGCGACGTCGATCGGAAGCTCGGGGGATCGACCCGCCGCGCTCGCCGAGCTGGTCGGCATCATCCTCAACGACGGCATCCTGAAACCACCGATCAGCATCTCGGAGCTGCGCTTCGCCCGCGGCACCCCGTACGAGACCGCGATGGCGCCGGACGAATCCCTCGGCGAGCGCGTCATGGAAGTGGAGGTCGCTCGCGCCCTGCGCAAGCTGATGAGCGGCGTCGTCGCCGAGGGGACCGGAATGCCGGTCTCCGGCGTCTTCTACAGGGGCGACGGCCGTCTCGCGCCGATCGGCGGCAAGACCGGTACCGGCGACAACCGCCGCAAGACGTTCAACCGCTGGGGCGAGCTGCGCACCTCGCACGCGGTCAATCGCACGGCGAGCTTCGTCTTCTTCATCGATCGCTACTACGGCGTGCTCACCGCCATCGTTCCCGGGCGCGACGCGGAGCACTACACCTACACCAGCAAGCTACCCCTGCGCGTGCTGCGTCTGATGGCGCCGATGATCAACCGCAGCCTGCGCCGCCCCACCGACTACCTCCAGGCCGCCGATGAGCCTCGAGAGTCGCAACAACTCCAGGCGGCGGCCGATACGCAGTCGCAAGAGGGGTAGGGGCGCGGGGAACGAATGGAGACACGGGTGAACACGGGTGGGCACGGATGGGGTTCGCAGGGTTTCTTAGCCGCAGATGGACGCAGATAAACGCTGATCGGGGTTCGAGAAACCTGGGAACCCGAATCTGTGAAAATCTGCGAAATCTGTGGATGAAAAATTGAGCCTGCCACCTCGTGGGGGCACCAGCCTCGCAGTGACAAGACCCACCGACCGCTCTTAATCGATGCCTTCGGCGCGCTCCCAGAAGAGGCATGTGTCGACCGATCGCCGCGACGGGCGCGCGTAGCGACCGCGCGGCCAGCCGATCGGGATCATGGCGCAGCTCGGGCAGTTCTCCGGCAGTCCGAGCCACTCGTCGATTTCGCGGCCGAAGGCGAGGTGCAGCTGGGTCAGGCACGCGCCGAGTCCCACCGCGCGGCAGGCGAGCAGAACGTTCTGCACCGCCGGCATCAGTGCCTGCAGTTGCGGCCGGCCGCGGCGCGTCCAGCCGGCGACGAAGAGAAGCACCGGCGCCTCGTGCAAGTGCTCGGCGAGGTGGATCGCCGCGCGCATGTTCTTGCGCTGGGTCTCCGGATACTCGGGATCCTTGGCGGCCTCGACGGCAGGCGCGATGTACTCGAGGAATGCCGGGCGATAGCGATCGGCGATCCACGCCTTGCGCTCCGGCTCGGTGACCGCGACGAAGAACCACGGCTGGCGATTGCCGCCACTGGGCGCGAAGGTCGCCGCTTCGCAGACCTTGCGGATCAGTGCCGGCGGCACCGGATCCGGTTTGAGCCGGCGCAAAGAACGGGTGGTACGAATCCCCTCGAGCAACGGAACATCTTCGCCAAGCGTGTCGATTTCGATTTCGGCCATAGCCCCTCTCCGACACCGGTTTGCCACGACGGTGGAGGCGTCCCCACTGGTTCGCCGCCGGCGATCCGGGTAATGTCGCTGCCGTGCGCTACTCAAGATCCCTCATCCCGACGCTCAAGGAAACTCCCTCCGACGCCGAGGTGGTCAGCCATCAATTGATGGTCCGTGCCGGCATGATCCGCCAGGTCGCGCGCGGCATCTACGACTTCCTGCCGCTCGGATTGCGGGTCGTGCGCAAGGTCGAGAGCATCGTGCGCGAGGAGATGGATCGAGCCGGCGCCCAGGAGATCCTGATGCCGGCGGTGTGCCCTGCCGAGCTGTGGCAGGAGACCGGGCGCTGGGAGCACTACGGCAAGGAGCTCCTGCGCATCAAGGACCGCCACGACCGCGAGTTCTGCTTCGGCCCGACCCACGAAGAAGTCGTCACCGACATCGTGCGCCGCGAGGTCCGCTCGTACCGCGACCTGCCGCTCAACCTCTACCAGGTGCAGAGCAAGTTTCGCGACGAAATCCGCCCCCGCTTCGGTCTGATGCGCGGCCGCGAGTTCGTCATGAAGGACGCGTACTCCTTCCACGTCGACTACGACGACTGCCGTCGCGAGTACCAGCACATGTTCGACACCTACACGCGCATCTTCGAGCGCTGCGGGCTGACCTTCCGCCCGGTCGAAGCGGCGACCGGCGCCATCGGCGGCTCGATGTCGCACGAGTTCCACGTGCTCGCCGAATCGGGCGAGGACGCGCTGGTCAGCTGCCCGTCGTGCAAGTACGCCGCCAACGTCGAGAAGGCGGAGATCCGCATGACGGCAGGCGCCGCGCCCGGCGCCGCCGCGGACGGCGCGCCGCAAGAGGTCGACACCCCGGGCCAGCGCACGATCGAAGAGGTCAGCGCGGCGCTCCAGGTGCCTACCGAACGCTTCATCAAGACGCTTCTGTTCACCACCGACGCCGGCGACACGGTGGCGGCCCTGGTGCGCGGCGACCACGAGCTCAGCGAAGACAAGCTGGTCTCGGCGCTGGGCTGCGATTCGGTCACCATGGCCGAGCCGGCCGAGGTCGAAAAACACACCGGCGCCGCGGTCGGCTTCGCCGGACCGCTCGGCCTGAAGATCAGAATCGTCGCCGACGCCGCGATCCGCGGCCTCGCCGACGCCGTGTGCGGCGCCAACCAGACCGACAAGCACCTGCGCGGTATCGACCAGGGACGCGATCTTGCCGACCTCGCTTTCGCAGACCTGCGCACCGCCGGCCCGGGCGACCCATGCGCGCGCTGTGAGGCGGGAACCTACGAGGGCCATCGCGGCATCGAAGTCGGCCAGGTCTTCTACCTCGGCACCAAGTACAGCGAGGCGATGGGAGCGACCTTCCTCGCCGAGGACGGCAAGGAACAGGTCATGGAGATGGGTTGCTACGGAATCGGCGTCACCCGTACCGCGGCAGCCGCGATCGAACAGAACCACGACGACGGGGGAATCATCTGGCCGCTGGCGATCGCCCCGGCCGAGGTCCACCTGGTCAACGTCAAGGCCAAGGACGCCGAGCTCACCGCCAAGTGCGACGAGCTCTACGACGCCCTGCTGCAGGCCGGCGTCGACGTGCTCTACGACGACCGCGACGAGCGGGCCGGGGTCAAGTTCAAGGACGCGGACCTGATCGGCATCCCGTACCGGATCACGCTCGGCCCCAAGGGGATGCAGAACGGCGTCGTCGAAGTGAAACGGCGCAGCGCCAGCGAGGCGGAAGAGATCGCGATCGACGAGGTGGTGCGCACGATCGCCGAGCGCATCCGCGAGGAGCTCGCTTGAGCATGCCGAAACGAGCTGCTGCAACGCCGCAGCGCCGCCCGGCGGACACGATGCGGCGCCGGCTGATCTTCGCTCTCGACGTGCCGACGACGAACGAGGCCCTCGAGCTGGTCGACCTGCTCAAGGACGAGGTCGGTCTGTTCAAGGTCGGCAAACAGCTCTTCGTCCACGGCGGGCCGGACGTCGTCAAGCGGATCCGCAAGCGCAAGGCCGACATCTTCCTCGATCTCAAGTTCCACGACATCCCGCGTACGGTCGCCAAGGCCGCCGTCGAAGCGACCAAGCTCGGCGTCGCCATGCTCGACGTGCACGCCACCGGCAGCGTCGAGATGATGCGCCAGACCGCGACCGAGGTCTCGAAAGCGGCCAAGGCCTACGGGCTGAAGCGTCCCAAGCTGCTGGCGATCACGGTGCTCACCAGTCTCAGCAAGGCGGACCTGGCCGAGGTCGGGGTGCGCTCCAGCGTCGACAACCAGGTCGCCCGCCTGGCCAAGCTGGCGCGCCAGTGCGGCATGGACGGGGTCGTCGCCTCGCCGCTCGAGGTCGCCACCATCCGCGAGGCATGCGGCCCCCGCTTCCTGATCGTAACCCCGGGAGTGCGGCCACGCAGCGCCGACATCGAGGACCAGAAGCGCGTCATGACGCCGGAGGAGGCGATCCGCGCCGGATCGAAGTACCTGGTGGTCGGCAGCCCGATCCGCAACGCGCCCGACCCGGTGCAAGCGGCCCGCGACATCGTCGCCGAAATGCGCCGCGGCGCGCGCCCCCCACGCAAAGCCTGATTCCGCGCGGGGCCGATCACTGAGTCGACAGAGACTCTTTCGGCCTGCGCTGGCTCAGTTTTTTTATCCACAGATTACGCAGATTGCGCAGATGGGTTTTCAGGGCCCTGAGACCGAGAACAACCGAACCCAAATCTGTGAAATCTGTGGACAAAGAAAGAGCCTCCGTGGATTGGTAGGGACACTACGCTGGAGTGACGAGCACTCGAGGTGACGAATCGCCATCTCTCGCCAACCCAGAAAATCGAACACCACTCCGCGGCTCATTTCGCGGATAGTCCGTATAAGCGGGAGAATTGACGTAATCGCCCAGTATCGGACGTCGGCAGACGGTGCGCTCGGCGAGGGGAGAGGGCGGGCCGAGTGGCTGACGGCGGTCTCGGCGGCGGTTCGGGCTGGCGCATGACCCAGTCATAGC
>JAUIGL010000146.1 GCA_030430165.1 bacterium
GACTCCCTCTCCTCAATCCTCCCCCATAGGGGGAGGTGGTCATTTCGCCAACGGCGAAACACAATGTCGGTGCGTCGGCTACGCCGACGTCGTCAGAGACTCCCTCTCCTCAATCCTCCCCCATAGGGGGAGGAGGTCATCAACTTCTCCCCCTGCGGGGGAGATGCCCCGGCAGGGGCAGAGAGGGCGATCAAATGACTTCGCCGCTAGCGGCGAAGCACCTTTCCACTTCGCTCCTTTGCTCCTTCGCTCCTTGGCGTTGATCAGTTGAATCAAACGCCATCGGCGCCAGCCGATGCACCGATGTATCCCCAGCTACAACCCCGCCGGACGCTCACCAATGATCCCGTCGGCAGCGAGCGCCGTCAGCTCTTCTTCCGAAAGCCCGAGCCACTCGCCGAGGATCTGGCGATTGTGCTCGCCGAGCAGCGGCGCCGGGCGGCGCAGCCACTTGTCGACGCTGGCGTAGCGAAACGGAACGCTTGGAAGATCAATCGCGCCGACGACCGGGTGCTCCGGCGCTTCGAAGTAGCCGCGCTCCCGCATGTGGGGATGCGCCTGGATCGACTTTGGATCGCTGACGATTCCAGCGGGGACTCCAGCCGCAAGCAACGCCTCGACCATCGCATTTCGCTCCTGCGAAGCGAAGAACTCGACCAGCACCGCGTCGATTGCGTCATGCGCGGCGCGGCGGCCGGCGTGGTCGGCAAGGCTCGGCTCGCTCCACGACGGCTCGCCGACGACTCCGCACAACCCGCGCCACTGCTCGTCGGTCTCCACCGAAAGCGCCAGCCACTGCTCCGCTCCGGGCGCGCTTCCGGCGCAAGCGTACAGACCCTGCGGGGCGGCGTAGGGGCAGCGGTTGCCGTCGCGCTCGAGCAGCCGGCCGTACGCCGTAAACTCGATCACCTGCTCGGCGGCGGCGTTGAGCGCGCCCTCGACCATGGTGCACTCGACGTGGACGCCCTCCCCCTTCCGCTTGCGCTCCTCGAGCGCGAGCAGGAAGGCAAACGCCGCGTGCATCCCGGCGAGCGGATCGCACGGGCCGCGCTGGATGCGCGGGTGATCGTCGCGGTGCCCGGTGAGCCAGGCCAAGCCCGAGAGTTGCTCCATGGTCTGCGCGAAACCGGTGTTGTCGCGCCACGGTCCGTCGAGGCCGAACGCCGGCATGCGAACCAAAATACACTGCGGATTGGCCGCGTGAATCGCCTCCCAGGTGAGGCCGAAACCGTCGAGGACGCGCGGCGTGAAGTTCTCCACCACCGCGTCGACCTCGCCGAGCAGCCGGCGCATCAGGGCCATGCCGCGCTCGTCGCTGAGGTGGAGCGTCAGGCTGAGCTTGTTGCTGTTGGCGTGGAGGAAGAACTGACTGCACTCCCACCAGCGCTCGTGCACCCCGGAGAGCATGCCGCCGACCATGCGCATGCCGTCCGGCTTGTGGATCGACTCGACGTGAACCACCTCGGCGCCGAGGCAGGCGAGCATGTGCGTCGCCGACGGACCGGCCCACCAGTTGGTGAGGTCGAGAATACGGATTCCCTCGAGCGGCAGTGATGGCGGCCCGGCCGGCTCCGGTCTCTGCAGCGGCGACCAGTCGACCGCGCCGCTGTGCTCACCGAGGCGCGGCGCGCGCCGCGGCGGCGCCGGCTCCTCGCCATCGATCCGATAGGGTGGCCGCGGGTACTCGAAGCGCCCGCCCGGAGCGCGGCGAAAGACGCCGCGCGCCTCGAGCTGCTCGTGCGCGCGCACTCGATCGCCATCGAGCACCGGCGCCACCGGAATGCGAAACGCCGAGGCTCGCTCGACGATCTCGGCGGTGGTGTGACGGCGGGTCCAGTCGTGGACGATCTCTTCCCACTCGGCGAGCCGGCCGAGGCGGCCGGCGATCTGGGTGATTCCCTCGTCTTGCTGGAGATCCGGGCGCTCGATCATCAGCAGGAAGTCGGAGAACTGCTGCCGCGTGTTGGTACAGAAGCCGACCAGGCCGTCGGCGGTCGGTTCGATGGAAGGGGTTTCGACGGTCGCCATGATCGGACCGTCGATCTGCGGCGCCGCGCCGAACATCTGGAACAGGACCGACATGTAGTTGGTGGTCGCCATCGACATCGTCTCGAGCAGCGAGAAGTCGATCCACTCGCCGTGCCCGCTGGCGCGCGCCCGCAGTACCGCGGCGGCCGCGGCGACCGCCGCGAAGGTTCCGCCGATCCAATCGGTGGTGCGCCCGCCCGCCATGAACGGCACGCCACCGGGCACGCCGCGCGAGCCGATGGAACCGCACTCCGCTTGCAGGACGAACTCCGACGTCACCCGGTCGGCCCACGGACCGCTGCGCCCGTGCGGCGTGATCGACAGAACCACCGCGCCCGGGTAGCGCTCGGCGCTCGCGCGAGGATCCAACCCCGGCCAGTCCCCACTCTCGACGACCAGATCGGCGCCGGCCAGCAACTTCTCCGACGCAGCGTCGCCATCGGCGGCGACTACCGAGCGTTTGGAGAAACTCAAGAACTCGAACAGAGCCCCGTCCGCACCCTCCAAATCGACCCCGCTGAAGCTCCAGCCGCGCAGTCGATCCCCCGACCGCGGCTCGACCTTGACCACATCGGCGCCAGCGTCGGCGAACAACTTCGTACAGTAGGCGCCGGCAATCCCCATCGAGAAGTCCGCCACCCGAAACCCCAGAAACCCACGCATGACCAAATCGAACAACCGCCGGCGAAGCCGGCCACCAACCCTAGCCCCTAGTCCCTAACCCCTAGCCCCTCGATTGCCGGCAAAGCCGGCAATCGCTAAGTCACCGCCCCCGCCGTCTTCAACCCAATGATCGCATCCCAGTCGTAACCGATCTCCTGCAAGATCTCGTCGCCGTGCTCGTTGAACTCCGGTGCGCGGCGGGTTCCGGTCGGACGCTCGTCGAACTGCACCGGGCTCGCCACCAGGTCGAACTCGACTCCCTGCTGGGTCGCCGCGCGCGCCAGATAACCGTTGGCGGAGACCTGCGGGTCGGCGGCGACCTCGAGCGTGTTCTGCACCGGCGCCCACTGCCCCTTGAGCGTGCGAAAGCGCTCGGTCCATTCGGCGAGCGTCGCCGAACCGATCGTCTCGGCGATGATCGTGCGCGCGGCGCCGGCGCTCAGGGTGAGGTTCTCGTTGGAGTTGAAGCGGGGATCGTCGATCAGCTCCGGCTTGCCGATATGCTCGCAGAAGTCCGGCCAGTAGTGAAAGCCCTGCAACATCACCAAGCTGATGTGGCGCTGGTCCGAGGTCTGGTAGACGCCGACCAGGGGATTGCCGGGGCCGCCTCCGCCGCCGCTCATCGGGATCGGCGCCCATGCGGTTTCCATCTGCAGCGACAGCGCAATCGCCGCCGACATCGCCCAGGTTCCCATGGCGAGCAGGGACACGTCGACGACCGACGGCTCGCCGGTACGCTCGCGCTTGAACAACGCCGCCGCTATTCCGCCGGCGATCGTCATGCCGCCCATCGAGTCGCCGTATGCCGGCGCCGGCTGCATTATGATCCCGTCCATGTCGGGCGGCGTCGACCCGGAGGCACTGCCGGCACGGCACCAGAAGGCGGTCATGTCGTAACCGCCGCGATCGCGATCGGGCCCCTTGGGGCCGAACGAGGTACCGCGCACATAGATGATGTTGGGGTTGTGCGCGCGCAGGTCGTCGACGTCGATCTTCAGCTTGCTGAGGACACTGGGCAGCTTGTTGGTGAGGAACACGTCGCTCGTCTTGGCGATCCGGTAGAGGACCTCGACCCCTTCCGGCTTGGAGAGATCGATCCCGATCGAACGCTTGCCGCGGTTGGAATGCTCGTTGAGCACGTGCACGCCTTGCGAGAGGTCCATCACGCCGGTACGCCCGAGCCCGCGCATCGCGTCGCCGCGCTCCGCGTGCTCGACCTTGACCACGTCGGCTCCCCAATCGGCGAGCACCGCCGATGCCGCGGGCACGAAAGTATGCTCGGCGACCTCGAGAATGCGCACACCCTTCATTACGTCGATCACTGGACTCTCCTCATACAGCCGTTGGTTTGTGCAACGAAACTCATCGAGTAGCGCGGCTGCGGGGGATGGTCAAAGTCACAAGATTCCGGGTAGTGGGCCAGTTTGAATTGAGACTAGTTTTGGTCGGAGAACGCGGCCCGAACCCGAATTCCGTCCCCCCTTGCCAAGGGGGGACTTCAGGGGGGTCAACCGGAGCACTGTTGTCCCGAGAACAGTAGCTCGCCGCGGCGCAGCGCGACCTCCTCCTAACCCCCTCCTTGGTAAGGAGGGGGGACCCGAAGGTGGGTGCTTCCGGTATCGAGAAGCGAAGGCGACGCCGATACCGATTCGATGAACGGGCGAGCCACTCGTTCGAACGGCCCGCTACCGCAAGCCAACGACTCTCAGATGGCGGCGCGGAAGTCGCTGTCGTGACACGGCAGGGTGACGCGGAAGGTCGAGCCCTCGCCGAGAGTGCTTTCGACGTTGACCTGACCGCCGAGCAGCTCGACGTAGCGGCGCACGATGTGGAGACCGAGGCCGACGCCTTCGTGCCGCCGGGTTGCCGAGCCGTCGACCTGGCGGAACGGTTCGAAGATCGCGCCGAGCTGGTCGGCCGGGATCCCCTCGCCGGTGTCGCGCACGCTCAGCTGCAGGGCGCCGTTGTCGGCGGCGACGGCGAGGGTCACCGATCCCTGGTCGGTGAACTTGATCGCGTTGGTCAGCAGGTTCTTGAGCACGACCTTGAGCTTGGCCGGGTCGGTGCGAATCTCCGGCAGCTCGACCGGAACGTCCCATACCAAGCCCACCTGCGGGTTGCGCTCGAGCAGCGGCTCGACCTCGCTGCGCAGCTGTCCGAGCAGGCGCCGCAGGTCGGTATCGCGGCACTCGATCTCCAACTTGCCCTGCTCGAGGCGGCTGAGGTCGAGGGTCGAGTTGATCAGGTCCAACAAGTTCCAGCCGCTCTGCTCGATCTTGTCGCAGACTGCGACCTGGCCCGGTGCCATCTCCCCGTACTCGCCGTCGCGCAGCAGATCGTTGAAACCGAGGATGACGTTGAGCGGGGTGCGCAGCTCGTGCGACATCGTCGCCACGAACTCCGACTTCAGTCGGTTCGCCTTCTCCAGCGACGCCGTCAGCCGCGCGTTCTCGAGAGCGAGCGAAGCGAGATTGGCGATGCCGCGGGCGATTCGCTTCTGTTCGGCGGTGAAAGCGCCGCCGTCGCCGACGAAGCTCGCCGCGTGGTAGCCGATCAGCTCGTCTCCGCGCCGCAGCGCCATGTAGAGCGTGGCGCGCACGTCGTGACTCTCGGCGAGCAGGCCGATCGACAGCGGATCGGACGGGTCGGCGTGGTGCACTTCGACCACTTCCTCGACCCGCAGCCGCTCCAACAGCTGGCGCCGGATGTCGGGATCCACGCCGAGGCTGTCGAGCGGCAGCGTTTCGGACTCGTCGCCGTACCACCCGACGGGCGCCAGCTGCTCGCTCTCCGCGTGTAGCAACAAGCTGGCGCTCGCCTGGCACTGCAAGATCTCCGGAGTCAGCTTGCACAGGCGGTCGACCAGCACCGCCGCGTCGAGCACCGACAAGAGCTCGCGGCCGACGCGCGCCATCGCCGTCGAAATGCGGACCTCCTGCTGCAGGATCTGCTCGAGCTGCTTCTGGTCGGTGATGTCGCGGGCGACCGTCGAGAAGGCCGATACCTGACCATCCGGTCCGCGATGGGCAACGATGACCTGCGACACCGGAATTTCCCGATGTCCGGGGCCGAGGACCGCCGTTTCCCCCTGCCACGCGCCTTCGCGCAGGGCGATCGGCAACGCCTCCTTGTAGATGACCTCGTTGACCCAGTCCGGTTGGTATCGCGACACCGGGTCGCCGGAGACGTCGGCATCGGCAGACAAGCCAAGCATCGAGCGTCCGGCGGCGTTGTAGTACAGCGACTCTCCGTTGGGGTCGCAAATACCCACCAGGTCGGGCGTCGCTTCGAGCACTTCGAGGAGCCGTCGCTGGTCTTCCTGCGCCGCGGCGCGTTCGGTGACGTCCTGCGCCGCGCCGTAGACGCGCAGGTAGCCGTCCCTCTCGCCCACGGGGCGGGTATGGGTGCGCAGGCGGCGCACCGATCCGTCCTTGGTGATGATGCGGTATTCGCTGACCACCGGCTCGCGCTGGGTGACCGCCAGACCTTCCCTGGTGACCCGGTCGAGATCGTCGGGGTGGATCAACTTGCGCCAACTCTGTCCGGCGAACTCTTCGATCGAAAAGCCGGTGATGCGCACGAACGAGTCGGTCGCCCAGTCGAACGACAGCCCGTCGGGGCCGACCGTCGCCGCGTAGGCAAAGTCCGACATCATCTCCGATACCGCGCGGTAGCGCGACTCCGATTCGGTCAGAGCGTCGTAGAGACGCGACAGCTCGAGGGTTCGCTCCTCGACCTTGGCTTCGAGCTCGCGCACCCACGAGATGCCGCGGTCGGCGCGCAGCCGCTCGGATTTGATCTCCTTGATGACGTAGCCGTAGAAGAGCGCCACCGTATAGAAGAACACGATCTGGATCAGGTGGCTCGGATCCCAGCCCTGCAGGTACAAGTTGATCAGGCTGAGGATCGTGCTGCCGAAAATCACCAGGGTGAGGCTTTCGCCGATCGCGGCGAGCGAGAGCACGAAGAAGTAGAGGAGGAAGAACTCCTGGCCGGCGGCGCCGGCCGAGTGCAGCGCCCATGAAACCCACAGCGTGTCGGCGATGAGGATCGGCGCTTCGACGTACCACGAGAAAACCAGGGTGGGAGATACCAGCGACAGCGCCACGTTGCTCGACAGCGCCACCGCGATCATCAGCGCGTGGCTGGGAGAGAACGAATCCCGCTGCAACAGAACCAGGTACGAAGCCGCGGCGATGAAGATGTAGCGCAAGAGGAGAAACAGCCCCTTGCGCCCGCCCCCTAGATGGCGAAAGTCCGAAGCATCTCCCAGGTCGCGGCCTCCGCCTCGCGACACACCCCTGACTGCCGCCTGAGCGCCCATACGTAACGCACAGGGTACGCCCACCCAGATACAACGCAATTGGAAAGAAGGTCGCTCGGCACATCGGTGAGCCAGGCAGACCGCACGGCATCAGCTAGCCTGAAACTCCCTCTGTTGGCGTAAGTTCGGGCAGAGGAACGAGCTGATAGCCAAGTTGGTGGGCGGAGGAGATGATCGCCTGGAGGCGTTTGTGGGCGAAGCGCGCTTCGTAGGCGGCAGC
>JAUIGL010000147.1 GCA_030430165.1 bacterium
ACGATCGAGCCGCGTTGGCCCGCGGCGCCGAAGCCCTGGCTCTTGTGCTGGCTGCGCGACAGCGCGGCGAGCTCGCCGTAGCTCATGCCGAGCCGGGGGTCGTAGCCGCCGACCTCGATCGGCACCGAGTCGGGCGGCGGCGGATCTTCGCGCCAGTGCGACACGTTGCGCAGCAGGCGCAGCGCCTGCCAGGGCTCGACGCCGCGTTCGAGCTGCTCGGCGAAGCGGGCCGGATCGGCGGCGGCGGCGAACGCTTCGCGCGCCAGGATGGCCGATGCGGTGTGGTGTCCGTGGTTTGGCGGCTGCTCGCTGAAGCGGGCGATGATGACGTCGGGGCGGAACGAGCGAATGACCCAGACGACGTCGGCGAGCGCCTCCTCGTGCCCCCAGACTTCGAGCGTCTCGGCGGCGCTCTTCGAGTAGCCGAAGTCGCGCATGCGGGTGAATCGCTGCGACGCGGCGTCGGTGCGCCGCGCGGCGAGCAGCTCCTCGGTGCGGATCACGTCGAGCAGCTCCGCCTTTTCGGCGCCGATGAGGTTCTGTCCGCCGCCGCCGCGGGTCATCGCCAGGTACGCCGTGTCGAGGTGGCGCGCGTTGGCGAGGTAGGCCAGCAGGCGCGTGTTCTCGTCGTCGGGGTGAGCGGCGATGTAGAGGACGCGCCCGGTGTTGGCGAGGCGATCGAGCTCGTGAGCGAGCGTTCCGGCGTGCATCGGTGGCTCCTGTGCGGTCGCGCCGCTCAGCCAAACCAACAGGGGCAGGGCGGCGGCGCAGAGACGAGATCGGTTGTCGGTTGGCAGCGGGCGCATCATCGGCTCATCAGCTCTCGGTAGTAGCTCTCCCAGCGGTCGAGAATGTCGTCGCGGTCGAAGTGCTCGACCGCGCGCGAGCGCGCGGCGCGGCGGTACCGGTCGTGGCGTTGGTGGTCGCGCAGGCTCGCGACCACCGCGTCGGCGAGGGCGTCGATGTCGAACGGCTCGACCAGGACGCCGCAGTCGTCGCCGACTACCTCGGGCAGGCCGCCGACCCGATAGCCGAAAACCGGAACGCCGCAACTCAGCGCTTCGAGCGCGGCGACGCCGAAGCTTTCGTTGGCGCTGGTCGAGAGGAAGCCGTCGGCGCTGGCGATGAGATCGGCGACGTCGGCGCGTTCGCCGAGCCGGACCACATGTTCGGCGACGCCGAGCTGCTCGGCGCGTTGCACGGCCTGGGCGAGCTCGGGGCCGTCGCCGACCAGGAGCAGACGCGCCGGCAGCTGGCGGCGCACCCGCGCCAGGGTTTCGATCAAGTCGGCGGCGCGCTTGACGGCGCGAAAGTTGGAAACGTGGAGCAGCGTCGCTGGCTGGTTCGCCTCGGAGCGGCGGTGCGCGGCCGCGGTCGGCGGCGAGAAGCGGCGCGTGTCGACGAAATTGGGGATCACTTCGATCGGCATCTCCGGCGCCAGCGCGAGCAGGCGTCGCGCCTCTTCGCGGAGGAACGCAGATGGCGTCGTCAGCCCATCCGCTGCCGCGACGCTGAGCCGCGCCACCGCCTGGTATCCCGGGCGGTCGGCGAGCAGGGTCACGTCGGTGCCGTGCAGCGTGGCGACGCAGCGCGGCGCTCCAGCGCCGAGCGCCTGGCGCGCCAGCAGCGCCGAGGCGGCGTGCGGCACGGCGTAGTGAATGTGGAGAAGGTCGCTGTCGGCGCCGAGCTCGACCAGCTTGGCGGCGACGTCGAGGGTGTAGGGCGGGTGCTTGAACAGCGGGTAGTCGGAGACTCGCACCGGTTCGAAGGTCAGATTGTCGAGCTGCGGCAAGCTGCGCCCCGGCGGCGCGGTGGCGACCACCCGCACCCGGTGCCCGCGCTCGGCGAGGCCGGCGGCGATCTCGGCGGCGATGACTCCGCTGCCGCCGAGATTGGGAAAGCAGACGACGGTGACGCGCAGCCGATCGGTCATCGGGCGGCGTCCTCGCAGAGGAGATCGACGATTTCGGTGGAGTAGGGGACCACCGCCGATACGACCCGGTCGATCAGCTCGCGCTCTCCGTAGCGCGCCGCGAAGTAGGATAGCCCGTAGTAGCGCTCCTGGGGAATGCCGGCGGGAAACAGCCAGCGTTCCAGCTCACCGGCGGCGGCGACCAGGTCTTCACTCTGGTGCAGCTTGGCCTTGCCGTACTTGGCGACGAGCTTGGCCACTGCGTGGCGGACCGATCGAGCGGTCCGCTCGATCGCCTGCGTCATTCCGTCGCCGGCCCCCTCGAGGCGATCGCGATGGCGAGCGATCGCGTCGTCGTAGGCGGCGAGGA
Source organism: bacterium (assembly GCA_030430165.1). Classification (GTDB taxonomy): domain Bacteria; phylum Desulfobacterota; class Binatia; order HRBIN30; family CADEER01; genus CADEER01. Next base: position 2,283 of record JAUIGL010000147.1, read on the forward strand.
TGTCGGTTTCGATTGCGTCGGCGTCGAGCGAGGCTTGCGCGGTGGTCGAGCCGCTGAGCAGCGCCTCGACTCCATTCGCCGCCTGGCCGGGCTCGGCGTTCAAAGCGTCGAGCCAGCGCAGTGTCCGCTGCTCGAGCAGGCGCATGCTGGCGCGCGGTACGATCAGCGGCATCTTCATCTCGAAGGCTTCGTAGAGAGGTGCCAGTTGCGCGAAATAGGCGATCTCGCCGGGTCCGCCGACGTAGGCTGCCGTCGGCAGCAGCGTGTCCTGGAGAATCGGCCGCAACAGGACGCTGGTGCTGCAGCACAGCGGGTCCTCGCCGAGAGCGCGGGCGACGTCGGCCGCGTCGTGGCAATCGCTGCCGCCCACCTCGCGCCAGCGGTCGCCGTCGACTTCCAAACGATATCGCGGCCCGTCTCGATCACGCGGGTGGTAGAACGAAAGCGGCGCGCCGGGCCGCACATGGGCCGCAGCCGACCACCCGCGCGCCTCGATCTCACCGCAGCGAGCGAGCAGTGCCTGCGAGATCGGCTCGGCCGCATCGATGGCGCGGCGATGCACCGCGGCGGCGGTGTCTCCGAGGGCGTCGTCTCGGGGATCGATCAGCACCAGCCCGTGATCGGCGAAGAGCTCGGCCAGCATTCCGGCGAACGCCTCGGACCAGCGCCGGCCGGGTTGGTAATGCCGGCGCAGGCGCTCCAGGTGCGGCGCGGCAAGCGGCAGGTTGCCGAGCTCGCCGGTGACCTCGTCGAGCAGTCCGCCGACTGCGTCGGGCAGGTCGAGGTGCGCAAGCGAGACACGCTGCTCCGCCGACGCCGGCAGCTCGAGACAGAGGGGGTCGCGTCCGCTGCGCGGCACGCGGCAGACCGCGATCTCGGGCAGGTCGTGGTCTTCGGTTTGCAGCCAGAATACCGGAACCACCGGTGTGCCCTGCGAGCGCGAGAGCTCGCCGGCGACGGCGATCGCGGTGGCCGCCTTGTAGAGATTGTAGAGCGGCCCGAGAAAAAGGCCGACCTGTTGGCCGGTGACGACGGCGGCGGCGCCGTCGCGCAGCAGCCGCAGATTGCGCTCGCGGGCCGAGCTGGCGGCCAATCTAGCGTTCTGCGCCTCGACGGCCGCGGCGACGCGAGCATCGAGCGGGCGCGCGGCGCGGCGAACGGCGCCGGCGCGCGCTTCTTCGTCCGCGAAGTGGTCGGGGAAGAAGTCGCGCGCGCCGCCGTCGCGGTACGCTTCGAAGATGGTTTGGGTCACGAACGGAGCGCTCGGCGCGCCGAGCACCGGCCGGGAGCTACTTCCAGCCTTTGATGGCGTCTTCGATGCGCTGCGCGAAGAAGCCCTCGAAGATGTCGTCCCCCTTGCCGAGCCCCTGCGCCTTCTCGGCCGATGCCACCGCCTCTGCTTTCTTGCCCTGCTTGGCGAGGATCTGCGCCTTGACCCAGGCGTTCCACCAGGTCGGGCGGATGCTCTCCGACGTGTTGATGTAGTCGAGCGCCTGGTCGAGGTCGCCGTCGTTGTCGAGCAACCAGCGCGCCGAGGCGAAGTGCGGTCGCCACGCACTGTCGATGGCCTCGTCGATGTTGGCCCGCACCTGCGCCGCGGTATCGACGCCGAGCGGGATCGAGACGCGCAGCTCCGCCCAGACCAGATCGAGCCGGGTCGCGTCGTCGGTCGTATCCGAGAAGAGGAACGTCATCCGCTCGCGCGCCGGCGCCGAGGCCGGCTTGACGGTGGCGCGCGCCACGTCGTTGGCGTCGTCGTAGCCGCGGGTGCCGGGCAGGTTGGTTTGGGAGCTGAGGATTACCGTCCACTCCTTCTTCCCGGGAATGGTCAACAGCGAGTACTCGCCGGCCGAGACCTTCTTGCCGGCGAAGGTGAAGTCACCGCTCGCTTCGAACTTGGTCGAGCGGTTGGCGCCGGTGCGCCAGAGCTCGTCGTAGGGAACCAGGCCGCCCCAGATCTCACGGCCCTTGACCCCTGGGCTGGAGTATTCGACCGCGAAGTCGGTGAGGCCGACTCGTTGCTCGACTCTCGCCTTGGGGCTGGCCGCCGGCAGATCGGGCCCCTGGGCGCCAGCGCTGACCGCTGCGAAAAGCACGAGGGCCGACGCGATCGATGCCGCCCTGTTGGTGTCGAATTCGGTGCGCATGCTGCTGACCTCCTTGTTTGCGTTGGACACAATCCTCGATCATGCCCATCCCAGGTCGCCAGTGCCAGCGCGACGAGGATGCGGTAGTGGGTCAGCTCGATTAGCGGACAGTGGCGAAGCACGGAACCTCGGATCCCCCCTCCTTGCCAAGGAGGTGGTTAGGGGGAGGTCACACAAGGAGCCTTCGCGGGCAACTGAACGCTCTGGTTGACCCCCCTGAAGTCCCCCCTTGCGGAGCTCGGGTTCGGATAGTGCCCCCTGCGAGAGGACTCGCTCGTGACGGACGCCCTGCCACTAGAGACTTGATTCGGGGAGGGGGGAGTCCTAGGTTCGTCCGCGTAAAGGGGGTCCGGGAACGGTGCGTCACGTTCCCGGCTGCTTGCACTCGGCCCCGTCCTCGCGGGCGGGGCCGAGTCGGCTGCTTTCTCGTCGCTCGACGAGCGCTGCCGTCGCAACCGATCTTGCGCTCGAACCGCGCCTCTGCGCGCGAGCGCCGACTCCCGGCGACCTCTCCGGCTACTTCTCCATCTTCATGTCTTCGGTCGCCCAGTAGCCGCGCAGGTTGGTGAGCTTGCCGTCGTCGTCGATGCGGTAGGTGAAGATGCCGTCGACGACGGCGGTCGGCGCGCCCGGGAAGGTGGTGCGCAGGGTCATGCGGTGCGCCGATTCGTTGCCGGCGGCAAACGATTCGTGGACCTCGATGCGAATCGTGGCCGGCGCCATCATCTGGTCCCAGAATTGGCCGAGGTTCACCTTTCCGCGAACCCCCTTGCCTTCGGGATTGGTCGGCGCGATGCCGATCGGGTCCTCGAACAGGATGTCGTCGCTCATCAGCGAGAGCCACTCTTCCTTTTCTTTGCTCTGAACGCAGCGCCACGAATTGCGGGCGGCGACGAGGGCGGGGTGATTGTGGTCCATGGGTCCTCCGTTTCAGGAATCGAAATCGATTCCGAAGCGCTCGGCGTAGCCGGCGAAGCGCTCGCGTACCTGCGCCGGCTCGAGGCCGAATTCCTCGAGGTTGTACTCGTGCTTGCCGTGCTTGCCCTTGGGATTGGCGCGCACGTGCTCTTCCATGAGCGCGCGGGTCGCCGGCGGCATCGGCAGGCCGAAGTGATCGTAGATCTGGTCGGCGACGGCGAGTGAGTCGGCGACGAAGTCGTCGTGGGTGACGTCGATGAAGCGCGCCGGGTCGGCGCGGTCGCGCTCGGCGAGTCCGCGCTCGAGCGACGTCGCGTAGAAGTCCATCACTACCGGACCGAGCGCCTGTTTGTCCTCGCTCTCCATCTGCGGCGCCATGATCAGGTTGGTCATGCTGCAGATCGAGGCGGTGCAGAGCAGCGGATTGCGGTGGCTCCAGACGATCGAGACGTCGGGGAAGGTGTCGATCAGAGCGTCGATCCCCCACATGTGCGCCGGCGCCTTGAGCAGCCAGCGCTCGCCGGGGCGTTGCCAGTCGAGCATCTTGAGGATGTCCCGGTAGTAGGCGTACATGCCGCGCAGGTCCTGCGCCCGGTACCACGAGGCGTACGGTTCGAGCATGACCTCGAACCCCATCTGCACGCCGTGCAGGGCGAAGGCGTGGACCAGGACGCATTCCTCTGGGGTGTCGGCGCTGGCGAAGTGCACCTTGGTGAACTCGGGGTTGCGTTTGCGACCCTCGGCGAAGCGCGCCTCGAGCTCGTCGCGCCGCGGATCGGATTGGCCGGGCGGGAGGTTTTCGAGCGGGTCCGGAGTTCGCGCCTCCCAGAGCAGCAGCGGGCGGGTCACCGGATCGACGGCGAGGAAGTTGAACAACGCCGAAGTGCCAGAGCGCGGCAGTCCGGTGAGGACCATCGGCGCGGTGATCTCGCGCTCGCGGATTTCGGGGTGTCGCTTGAATCCGTCCTCGATCCGCAGCCGGGTCGTCAGAAGCTCGATCAGCCTGCGCCGGTTGCGGCGCAGGCCGCGCTCGCTCAGCGGCGCGCGGTTGAACGTCTCGATCAGCTTGTCGAGGCCGGGCAGATAGTCGTCGCTGCCGAAGTCCGACAATCCGGTCTGGTTGCGAGCTTCGGCGAGCAGGTCTTCGCGTTCGAGCATTTCTTTCGGCATGGGTCGTCCTCGGCTATGTATGTAGCGAACGGCGAATCCGGTCGAAAGGGGCAGCGCGGCGACTTACAGAAACCGAAGCGGGCAGATCGAAATGGAATACCGAATTGATTTGAGTGGTGGGCTGCGCCTCATTTGAGGGACCCTCATCCTGCCCTTCTCCCACAGGGAGAAGAGAGCTCAGACGCCTCTCCCTTTGGGAGAGGCCGGCCGGAGGCCGGGTGAGGGCCCCTTCGATGACCGAGCGGAGCGAGGCTCAATTGTATTTTCTTCGTGTTCCCCGCCGGTCTGAGAAAGACGGGTTTTCAATCGATGCAACGAGCTGACAAAGCGAAATACCTCGACACCGCGGTCGAGCTGGCGCGCGCCGCCGGACCGATCGCGCTGCGCTACTTCCGTCGCGGCGCCGATGTCGACAACAAGCGCGGCGAGGGCTTCTTCGATCCGGTAACCGCCGCGGATCGCGAGATCGAAGCGTTTCTGCGCGACGAGATCGGCGTGCGATTTCCCGACCACGGCGTGATCGGCGAGGAGCATGCCGACAAGCCGGCTCGGGGATCGCTCGCCTGGGTGATCGACCCGATCGACGGCACCCGCGCCTTCATCAGCGGCATGCCGGCGTGGGGCATCATGATCGGGCTGGTCGAGGACGGCCAGCCG
>JAUIGL010000057.1 GCA_030430165.1 bacterium
CGAGTATCCGGTGATCCGTCACATGCTGAACTTGGAGACGGTGAACACGTACGAAGGGACCGAGGACGTGCACAAGCTGATCATCGGCAAGGACATCACCGGCTGGGACGCCTTCGGCATCGAGTGAGCGCGCACCGGTAAGGAGGGTGGAGGCAGCGCGGGTCTCCCGCGGTGCCGAGCTCATCGGCCTGTCCTCCGAAGCCTCGGCGCAGGAGGAAGCGCCAGCGCGCACGGGAGCAAATCTACAATAACTCGGGTGGAACGATCAGGGTCGGGCAGCGGACGTGGCGGGCGACCTCGTCGGCGACGCTGCCGAGTAGCTGCTTCTTGATCTTCGATCGCGTGTGGGTCGCTGTGACGACGATGTCGGGATCGATCTCTTCGGCGTAGGCGAGCATCTCCTTCGCCGGCGAGCCGAGGCGGACCTCGATCTTCACTTTCGGGTACCCGTCCATGTGCTCGGCCACCACCTGGTCGAGACGATCCCTGACTCGCTTCTGCGCGTCGTCGAAGTGCATCTTGCGCCCGCGGTCATCCATCATGTCGCCCTGGGCGACATGAAAGGCGTGGAAGAGATGCAGCTCGGCGCCGGCCAGGCGCGCCAGCTGCGCCGCGTACCTGCAGGCGACAGCCGACTCTTCGGTGAAGTCGGAACCGACGAGAATCTTGGACCATTGGTCTGCCATGGCGAAGCCTCCTCTGCCGCGCCGTCGTCGAGCGCGGTCAGTGGTTCAGCAGTCCACGGCGCGTACCAACCGCGTGATGCCCGAGAACACGGGCCCGCGCCGGACGCAGGTTCCGATCCCCGATAAGCGCGGTCGGGGCTTTCCGGGATCGGGGAATTATCGCCGGGCGTGGGGGCTGCGGCGCGCCGCGACCGGCTCAAGCGCCGGCTTCGGCTTCGAGCTCGTCGACGTCCTCGGGACGCGACAGCACCTGGACCTGGTTGACGCGATTGCGGGTGAGGTCGGTGACGACGATCTCGTAGCCGCCGGCGCGCACCGACTCGCCGCGGCGAGGCACGCGGCCGAGCGTGTTGAAGACGATGCCGGCGAGGGTATCGCCCGACTCGGTTTCGAGCTGTTCGCCGGTCTCGCGGTTGAAGTCGATCACCTTGACGCCGGCGAGCGCCTGGTAGCGGCCTTCGGCGACGCGGCGGATACTTTCCAGCTCGTGGCGGTCGAACTCGTCGCGGATCTCGCCGACCAACTCTTCGAGGATGTCCTCCTGGGTGACCAGGCCTTGGGTGACGCCGAACTCGTCCTGAACGATCGCCATGTGCACGAAGACGCGCTGCATCTCGCCGAGCAATTCCAGGATCGGCTTGCGTTCCGGTACCTTCAAGGTCGGTTTGAGGATCTTGGAGAGGCCGGACTCCTCGCCGCTGCGAACCAGCTGAACGACGTCCTTCAGGTGGACCAGGCCGAGCACCTTGTCGATGTCGCCCTCGTAGATCGGCACCCGCGTGTAGCCTTCCGTGATGAGGTCGTCGAGGAGCTTGGTCGCCGGCGTGTCGATCGGGTGGGCGACGACCTCCGGTCGCTGTACCATGATCTCTTCGACCGTCATGTCGGCGGCGCGGGCGGCGGCGCCGATGATGCCGACCGGCGTGCTCTCGGTCGCTTCGTTCTCGTCGCCCGCCTCACGCGCCAGCCGCAGCAGCTCTTCGCGGCCGGTGATCGCGGTGCTGTCGGTGGCGCCGCCGGCAAAGCGCCGCACCATCGGTTCGACCAGCCTGTGATAGAGCGCGTGCAGCGGCCCCAGGGAGCGGTGGAAGAGGTAGAGGGGCAGCGCGACGAAGTAGGCGATGCGGCGCGGATGGCGTGCGGCGATTGCTTTCGGCAGGACTTCACAGAAGAGGAAGACGGTGATCGTCATCACCACCGTGGCGACCGCGATCCCCCACTGCGGGCCGAGCAGGGCGACGGCGAAAGCGGACGCCACCGAGGCGCCGAGGATGTTGGCGATATTGTTGCCGAATAGAATGGAGACCAGCAGCCGGGAGGTCGATCGCAGCAGATCTCGGGTCGCCACCGCGCCCGGGCTGTGGGCTTCGCGAACATCGCGCTCCAGGTCCTCCTGGCGGATGCGCAGAAGCGCCGTCTCGCTCCCCGAGAAGAAGGCCGATGCAGCGAGGCAAGCGAAGACCAGTAGGAGGTAGGCGACTACTTCCATTCGGGGGCCCCGGCAGCGGGGGCCGCCTGGGGGAGTACACTTCGTGCCCGCGCCGCTCGGCGCTGGGCAGGGGGGGGTTCGCTGTCCACGATGCAGGTACCGTACAACCGGCCGGGCCGCGGGGCAAGTACCGATCCCGGGTTTGCCGCCGCCGGCGATCGGCGGGTTTTCGGGGTTAATTGGCCGGCGCCCGCCGGTGTGGTTGCTTGACCGGATTGGGGGGCTCACGTATTCCGACAAAGATGTCGTCGTCTGAACGCCGCGTCGTCATTACCGGGCTCGGCATCGTCAGTCCGCTCGGAGTCGGTACCGAGGCCAACTGGGAGGCGGTCGTCGCCGGCCGCTCAGGTGTCGGTCCGATCACGCGCTTCGACACCGAAGGACACCCGGTGCGCTTCGCCGGGGAAGTCGGCGACTTCGAGCCGGCGGACTACTTCGAGAAGAAGGAAATCAAGAAAGTCGATCGGTTCATCCAGTTTGCGGTAGCGGCGGCACAGATGGCCCTCGACGACTCGGGTTACGAGGTCACCGACGCCAATGCGGACGACGTCGGCGTTGTCGTCGGTGTCGGTATGGGCGGCATCGCCACCATCGAGGACGTCACCGCCCAGTACCACCGCACCGGATCGCTGAAGCGAGTGTCTCCTTTCTTCGTGCCGCGCCTGATCGGCAACATGGCGCCCGGCCAGATCGCCATCCGCTTCGGTTGTCGCGGCATCAACTACGCGCCGACCAGCGCCTGCGCTTCGGGCGGCCACGGGGTCGGCGAGGCCTATCGCCTGATCGCATCGGGTCGCCAGGAAGTGGTCATCTCGGGCGGCAGCGAGTCGGCGATTACTCCGCTTGGTCTCGGCGGATTCGCCGTCATGCGCGCTCTGTCGACCCGCAACGACGACCCGGAGCACGCCAGCCGGCCGTTCGATCTCGGTCGCGACGGCTTCGTGATGGGCGAGGGCGCCGGCATCCTGGTGCTCGAATCGCTCGACAGCGCCCGGGCGCGCGGCGCCAGGATCTACGCCGAGGTGGTGGGCTACGGCGCCAATGCCGACGCCTTCCACATGACTTCACCGGCACCGGAGGGGCGCGGCGCGGCGGACTGCATGCGGCTGGCTCTGCGTGACGCGGGGCTCGGCGCCGATACGGTTGGCTACATCAATGCCCACGGCACCTCGACGCCGTACAACGACGCCAACGAGACTACGGCAATCAAGACCGTGTTCGAGGAGCACGCCAGGTCGCTGGCGGTGAGCTCGACCAAGTCGATGACCGGCCACCTGCTCGGCGGGGCCGGCGGGATCGAGGCGGTCTACACCGTGCTCGCGCTCGATCGCGGCGTATTGCCGCCGACCATCAACTACGAAGAACCCGACCCCGAATGCGACCTCGACTACGTTCCGAACCAGGCGCGAGAGAGCGAGGTGGACGTTGCGCTCTCCAACTCCTTCGGTTTTGGCGGTACCAACGTGTGCCTCGCCTTCCGAAGGTTTGCCGACCGGGCGTGAGGGCGAGTCGCTAGTCGCGCCGTCGGGCCCGATCCGAAGTCGACGTGCATCTCTTCGATCGAAAGCTCCTCTTTGTCGTCGGCAAGGGCGGGGTCGGTAAGACGACCGTCTCCTGCGCGCTGGCTTTGGCGGCGGCGCGGCGCGGCAAACGGGTTCTCCTGTGCGAGGTCGACGGCGTGTCGCGCGCGGCGCGACTGCTCGGCGTCGAGCCGGCCGAGCCGGGCGCGGTCGGGCCGGTGGTCGAGGGTGTTTCGGTGATGGGAATCGAGGGTTCGGCAGCCCTCGCCGAGTATCTCGGCATGGTGGTACCGGTGCGACGCTTCCTGCAGGCGGTCATCGCCAGCGATCTGTACCAGTACTTCGTCGCCGCGGCGTCGGGGCTCAAAGAGCTGATGACCATCGGCAAGATCTTTTTCGAGGCGCAGAAAACCGACGCGCGGAGCGGCGAGCCGACCTGGGACCTGGTCATCGTCGACGCCCCTGCCACCGGTCACGGTTTGCAGTACTTGCGGATGCCGCGCGCGGCGCGCGACGCCTTCGGCGCCGGCCTGGTGCGGCGCGAGGCCGATCGCGTGGTCGAGTTGCTCAGCGATCCGAAGCAAACGGCGATCAACCTGGTCACCACCGCGGAGGAGATGCCGGTCAACGAGACCGTGACCATGGCCGAGCAGGTGCGCGCCGAGCTGCAAATGCCGCTCGGCGCCCTGTTCGTGAATCGCCTGCATCTCGAAAAGTTCCGCGTCTCCGACATCGAGGCGCTGTGGCAGGCCTCGCGGCGCAGCCGTCACGCCGACAAGAAGGCGATCTTCGAGGAGGTGGCGGCGCGCGCCGAGGAGGAGAGCGGCTGGACCGACATCAACCGCCGCTATCGCAAGCAGCTGTCGCAGAAGATCGACCTCGAGCAGGTCGAGCTGCCCCTGCTGTTTGCCGAGGAGTTCGGTCTCGACCAGCTGCACGAGCTGGTCGAGGTGATCGAGGAAGCGATATGACCTCGATCGCGGAGGTGATCGCCGATCATCAGGTCGTCGTCTGCGCCGGCAGCGGTGGCGTCGGCAAGACGACGACGGCGGCGGCGATCGGCTTGCTGGCCGCCGAGGCGGGCCGGCGTTGCATCGTGCTCACCATCGATCCGGCGAAGCGTTTGGCGGATGCCCTGGGGATCTCGGATCTCGGCAACGAGCCGACGGAGGTCGCGATCGGCAAGGGCGGGACGCGGTCGGGTGAGCGCGGGACGCTGTCAGCCAAGAGCGGAGCGCTGTCAGCCAAGAGCGGAGCGCTGTCAGCCAAGAGCGGAGCGCTGTCAGCCAAGAGCGGAGCGCTGTCAGCCAAGAGCGGAGCGCTGTCAGCGATGATGCTCGACCAGAAGGGGGCGTGGGACGCTCTCGTCGAGCGCTACGCGGAATCGGAGGAAGCGCGCGAACGAATCCTCGCCAACGCGTTCTACCAGAACTTGTCGAGTACCTTCGCGGGATCGCAGGAGTACATGGCGATCGAGCAGCTGGCGCAGCTCCACGACAGCGGCGCCTACGATCTGATCGTCGTCGACACGCCGCCGACGCACCACGCGCTCGACTTCCTCGATGCCCCGCAGCGGCTCGGCAACTTCCTCGATCGCCGGGTGATGAAGTGGTTCGTCCGCCCGTCGATGTCGGCCGGCTGGTCCGGCTTCCAGGTGGTCAATCGAACTGCCGGCAGCCTGCTGCGGCGGCTCGAGGATGCGACTGGAGTCAAGGCGCTGGCCGACGTATCGGAGTTCTTCCACGCGATGAGCTCGCTCTTCGAAGGATGGGACGAGAGAGTCCAGCGGGTGGAGGCTTTGCTGCGCTCGCGCGACAGTGCGTTCTTCCTGGTGGCTACGCCCGAGGAGCAGGTCTTGTCCGAGGCCGACTACTTCTGCTCCAAGATCGAGGAGCATTCGATCACGCTGCGCGGCGTCGTCTTCAACCGCGTGCAGACCGAGCTGGCGCCGCATCTCGAACGAATCGACGAGAGCGAGATCTCGTCGGTGATCGGCGATGCCATCACCAGCCCGTCGATCTGCCGTAGACTGGTGCAGAACTTCGCTCGCTACGAGACCCAGGCGCGCGGCGACCAGCTGCGCATCGAGCAGTTCCGCGCCGACCTGGAGTCGACGCTGCCGGTTGCGTCGATCCCCAACTTCGATCAGGACCTACACGACCTCGACGGGCTGCGGCGGGTCGGTGAGTTTCTCGTCGAGGAAGTCTGACAGTGGGCGCTCTCGCGGAGATCGCTGCCTCGAAGTACTGCGCGGCTCACTTTCTATCCACAGATTTCACAGATTTCACAGATTTTGCGTTCGGGTTTCTCGGTTACACGAGGCTGAAAACCCAATCTGCGAAATCTGCGTAATCTGTGGATAAAAAATGAGCCACCGGCAGTCGATAGTGCCGCAACTGTCGAGTGACGACTCCGCGTCGTGGCGGAGGGGGGCCGGCGGATGTTCAGCCGGCGAGGGGGCGTAGGGTTTGCCAGGCGCGCTCGTGGTCGCCGCGCTTTTCGTGGAGGTCGGCCCAGGTTGCCTGCACCGAGGGGTGGGTGGCGTTGGTGATGGCCTCGAGCTCTTTCTGGGCGGTTTCCAGAGCATCGTCCTCGATGGCGATCCGCGCCCGCAGCATGTGGACCGCGTCGGGGTCGAGCGCATCGGCGTGCTTGTTGATCAAGCTGAGGACACGCTGGCGTCCGGCGGGATCGTTGAGTCGCGCCAGCAGTCGGTTCGCCAGCGAGAGACTGGGCTCGCGCTTGAAGGCGCGTTCCCAGATCCGAGTCGCCTCGAACGAATGCTCCTGGGCGACCATCTCGTCCCCCAGGCTCTCGATCGCCGGGGCGTAGTCCCGGTGCTCTTCGAGAAGAGCCTCGAGCGCCTTGCGCCGTTCGGCGGTGGTCGCCAGTTGCAGCGCCGCGCGGTAGCGGAAGTCGCGCAAGCGGTCGCGTTCGTCGTTGATACTCTCCGAGCTGGCGAGCTGGCTGATGTACTCGGTCTGTGTCTCGACGGCCTCGGCCCAGCGGCCACAGGCCTGGTAGAGGTCGCGCAGGGCCACCAGCACACGCGCTGCGCGGGGGTACTGGACTCGCACCGTCTCGAGCATGCGCATCGCTTCGTCGGGGCTGCCGCTACTCGCCAACGTTTGGCCGAGCGCGAAGCGCAGGTCGGGATCGGCCGGCGACTCGGCGACGGCGTCTTCGAGCACCTGGCGCGCGGCGTGGTGCTCACCGGTTTCGGTGTAACTCGCCGCCAGCGCGACGGCCGCTTCGCGGTTGCCGGGGTCGCGCCGCCAGGCCTTCTTCAACACCGCGCGGCTGCGATCGGTCTCGCCGCTCCAGGCGAGCGCGGCGCCGCTTTCGTTGAGCTCTTCGACCTGCGCGTCGTGGCGCGCCTTGCGTCGCTCGCTCCAGGTGGCGAGACGGTGATTGAGTTGTTGCACCGCGACGGCGACGACCGCGATCAGCACTCCGACCACCATCGTTCCCACCAGCAGCAGGCCGAGCGGCAGGCGGAAGGTGGTGTCGGGACTCAGGTGGAAGTCGACCTCGGTCGGATTGAGGAAGAACGCGAGGGCAACGAATGCCACGAGGAAGGCGACCGCTGCTGCAAGTCCGAGGGAACGTCTCATATCGATCGACGTGGTTATCGCGGCGCGGCTACCGAGCGCAAGTCCTCGAACCGCGGAGCAGCGTCCGCCTCACGGTAGCGCGCCGACCAAACGCAGGTCCTCGGCTTGGCTGCGGTAGGGCTCGGGTAGGGTGACGACGGTCGCCCGCGCCCACAGGCGCTCGAGGTCGTAGAATTCGCGCACCTCGTCGAGGAAGATGTGAACGGCGACGTCGCCGTAGTCCATCAGGATCCACTGCCCGGTGTTGAACCCCTCGACCAGGCTCGGCCGCACGCCGACCTCGGCGAGGTTCTGGCGGATGCTCTCGGCGATCGCTTGCGCCTGGCGATCGGAACGAGCGGTGCAGATGAGAAAGTAGTCGGCCAGGGAGCTGAGCTCGGCGATGTCGAGCAGCAGCAGATCGTAGGCCTTGCGGTCGAGGGCGTAGCGCACCGCGAGCAGCGCGACTTCTCGAGATCCGAGTGTGCTCAAGAGCGAGATCTTCCGGCGCGGTAGAGGCCTTCGCGCTCGATATAGCGCTCGACGGCAGGCGGCAGCAGGTAGCGAATCGATCGTCCGGCTCGGACGCGCTCGCGGATGTCGGTTGCTGCGATGTCGAGTGCTGTTACGGACAAGAAAGAAACCCGATTCCCATTGCGACACAGGGCTACGTTTCGCTGCGGAGAGTACCGAAAATCGCTCCGCACGGCAACGGGTAGCATCTGGCGCGGCGGCTCGAGCGGAACCGTCGGCCGGGTGACGACGGCGATGTCGGCGGCGGCGAAAATCGCCCGGTAATCCTTCCAGGTGTCGATCTCGCGGAAGGCGTCGAGCCCCATCAAAAGCACCAATCGGTTGCGCGGATGGCGTTGCCGCAGCTGGCGCAGGGTGTCGATCGTGTACGATCGGCCCTGGCGCCCGACCTCGATCTTCGAGACCTGGAAGCCCTCGTTGCCGCGCACTGCCAGCCGCACCATGGCGACCCGATGCGCCGCCGGGGTGATCGTTTTCCCGCGCTTGTGCGGCGGATCGGCGGCGGGAACCAGTAGCAGGCGCTCGAGACCGAGGAGCTCGCGAGCTTCTTCGGCGACGCGCAGATGGGCGAAGTGGATCGGGTCGAAAGTGCCGCCGAAGATGCCGATTGCCGGTGCGGACTCAGCCTGCATATCTCACCGGGTTTGGGTCCTGGTCGGGGCGCCGGAGCAAGGCCCGGCGTTCTCACTCGCGGATCTGACCGCTGCCCTCGATGACGTACTTGTAGGTGGTCAGGTTGCGCAGGCCCATCGGACCGCGCGCGTGCAGCTTGTTGGTGGAGATGCCGACCTCGGCGCCGAATCCGAAGACGTAACCGTCGGTGAAGCGGGTCGAGGCGTTGACGTACACCGCGGCGGAGTCGACCGCGGCGACGAATCGCTGTGCCGTCGAATAGCTGTCGGTGACGATCGCGTCGGAGTGGCCGGTGCCGTAGCGCGCGATGTGGTCGACCGCTTCTTCGAGACCGCCGACGACCCGGATCGACAGAATCAGATCGAGGTACTCGGTGGCCCAGTCTTCCTCGGTCGCCGGGCTCGCGCTCGGCACCAGCGCTTGCGTCTTCGCGTCGCCGCGCAGCTCGACCCCGGCTGCCTCGAGCTCGGCGGCGACCGCCGGCAGGAACTGGTCGGCGACGTCGGCGTGGACGAGGAGAGTCTCCATCGCGTTGCACACGCCGGGACGCTGGACCTTCGCGTTGACGGCGATGCGCCGCGCCATGTCGAGGTCGGCGTCGGCGTCGACGTAGACGTGGCAGATGCCGGCGTAGTGCTGGATCACGGGAATGCTCGAATCCTTGGTGATCGCTTCGATCAAGCTCGGGCCGCCGCGCGGCACGATGACGTCGATGTACTCGCTCTGCGCCAGCAGCACTTTGACGGCGGCGCGGTCGGTGGTCGGAATCAGCTGAACGGCGGCGGCGGGCAGCCCTGCCTCGACCACCGCGTCGGCGATGATCTCGGCGATCGCGGTGTTGGTGTGGATCGCTTCCTTGCCGCCCTTGAGGACGACCGCGTTGCCCGACTTGAGGCAGAGGCCGGCCGCGTCGGCGGTGACGTTGGGGCGTGACTCGTAGATCATGCCGATGACGCCGAGCGGAATGCGCACCTGACTGATCTCGATTCCATTGGGGCGGCGCCAGCGCTCGATGGTTTCGCCGACCGGATCGGCGAGGGCGGCAATCTGTTCGAGCCCTTCGGCGACTCCGTCGATCCGCTCCGGGGTCAGAGTCAGCCGGTCGATCAGGGCGTCGCTCAGCCCAGCTGCGCGACCGGCTTCGAGGTCGCTCTGGTTGGCTGCGACGATCGCATCCGTCGCTCGGCGCAGGCCCTGCGCGGCGCGTCGCAACGCGTCGTCCTTGGTCGCCGTGCTGGCCAACGCCAGCTGGCGGCCGGCCTGGCGCGCCTTGCGGCAGAGCTCGATGACGATGCGCTCGACGTCCGACATGACGCGACAATAGCCGATCGATTTTTCAGCGTCGAGGCGGCTTCCCCGATCGGCGAAACGGGCGATCGGAGTTTCAGGGGTTCAGTGTTCTCATCCACAGATTACTCAGATTCCGCAGATTTTTTCTTTGGATGGCGAGCGACGACTGTGGGTCGTCACTGCGATGGAGCAGCCAGATCGAGACGCCAAGGCTCTCGTGTCGCTTTTGCCAGCAAACTCGTCGGGCCGCGGAAAACCAGAAACCCCAATCTGCGTAATCGGAGTAATCTGTGGAAAAAAAAGAGCTGGTCGCCTGCAGGACGCGCTAGCGGGGGTCCTTGAGGACGACCAGGTCGTCGCGGTGGATCACTTCGTCGCCGAGCCGGTAGCCGAGGATGGTCTGGATCTCGTCGGTGTGGTGGCCGCGGATGCGGTCGAGATCGCGGTGGCCGTAGTTGACCAGGCCGCGTGCGACCTCGGTGCCGTCGGGCGCCAGGCATGAGACGCAGTCGCCGGCCTCGAAGCGACCGCTGACCGCGGCAACACCCTTGGGCAGCAGACTTCGGCCTTTCTCGCTGACCGCGCGCAGGGCGCCGTCGTCGAGCGAGAGCGAGCCGGTCGGTGCCAGGGTGTGGGCGATCCAGTGCTTGCGCCGGCTGAGGCGGTCGCCCTGGGCGAGGAAGAGCGTGCCTTTGTCGTGGTCGGCGTCGAACACCTTGGCGAGAGTGCCGGCTTCGAGCCCGCTGGCGACGATGCAGGGAATTCCCGCGGCGGTGACCTTCTCGGCGGCGCGCAGCTTGCTGCCCATGCCGCCGGTGCCGATGCCCGACGCGTCGTCGGTCACGTGGGCGCGGGTCTCGCGATCGATACGGCTGACCAGCGGGATTCGTCGCGCCTGCGGATTGTTGGTCGGGTTGGCGTCGTGCAGGCCGTCGACGTCGCTGAGGATGACCAGCAGGCCGGCGCCGGTGAGGGTCGCGACCAGGGCGGACAGGTTGTCGTTGTCTCCGAAGTTGAGAAACTCCTCGACCGCCACCGTATCGTTCTCGTTGACCACCGGGATCGCCGCGGCCTCGAGAAGTGCCTCGAAGGCGTGGCGGGCGTTGATGTAGCGGGCGCGATTGGCGAGGTCGTCGTGGGTCAGCAGGACCTGGGCGACGGTGCGGCCGCGGTCGCCGAACGCCTTCTCGTAGAGGGCCATCAGGCCGATCTGGCCGATCGCCGCCGCGGCTTGGCGCTGCGGCACGCTGCGCGGGCGTTCGCCGTTGTTCAGCTTGGCCATGCCGACCGCCACCGCGCCCGAGGAAACGACGATGACCTGGCGGTTGTCGAGGCTGCAGATCTCGTCGACCAGCCGCGTCAGCCGCGCAGTATCGACGCCGAGACCGTCGGACAGCAGAGTGCTGCCGATCTTGATGACGACGCGCTTGGCGCCGGCGAGGATCTTGCGCTTGTGCTCGACTTGGTCGGTCATGGTGGCAGTGGCTCGGTCTGACGTGGTTGTAGCACGAAGCCGCGGCGAGCGCGTCAGCCGGCGAAGTCGTCGCCGCTTTGCGCCGTCGCCTCCTCGGCGGCGGCGCGACGGCGCTCGCGGATCGCCGCGGCGAGTGCGGCGACCACTGCGTCGACGCCTTCGCCGGTGACCGCCGACATCGCCAGCAGCTCGGTGCCGCGCTCGGCGAGATCGGCGCGCAGCGGTGCGAGGTCTCGTTCGCGGTCGTGGAGAAGGTCGATCTTGTTGGCGACGACGATCTGCGGCTTGGTGGCGAGCTCGGGATCGAAGAGCTCGAGCTCTCGGTTGATGACGTCGTAGTCCTCGATCGCCGGTCGGCCGCTGAGGCCGCCGGCGTCGAGCAGGTGCACGAGGATGGCGGTGCGCGATACGTGTCGCAGGAAGCGATGGCCGAGCCCGTGACCCTCGTGCGCGCCGGCGATCAGCCCCGGGATGTCGGCGACGACGAAGCTCTCCTCGTCGGAGATGCGAACCACGCCGAGGTTGGGCACCAGGGTGGTGAAGGGAAAGTCGGCGACCCTGGGGCGCGCCGCCGAGATGCGCGAGATGAAGGTCGACTTGCCGGCGTTGGGAAAACCGAGCAAGCCGACGTCGGCCATCAGGCGCAACTCGAGATGGATCCGCCGCTCCTCTCCCGGAGTGCCCGGCTGCGCGTAGCGCGGTGCCTGGTTGGTGGACGATTTGAACATCGCATTGCCGCGACCACCCATGCCGCCCTGGGCGACGACGGTCTCGCTGCCGTCGCTGGTGAGATCGCTGAGGATCTCGCCGGTTTCGCAGTCGCTGACCTGGGTGCCGACCGGAACCCGGATGACGCGGTCCTCGCCGCACTTGCCGTGTTGATCCTTGCCGCGTCCGGGCTCGCCGTTGGCGGCCCGCTGGATCGGCTGGAACTTGAAGTCCTGGAGGGTCGACAAGCCGGCGTCGGCGCGAATCAGAACGCTGCCGCCGTCGCCGCCGTTGCCACCGGCGGGGCCGCCCTTGGGGCGGTACTTCTCACGCAGAAAGGCGACGCAGCCGGCACCGCCGTTGCCGGCGTGAACCTCTATGTCGGCCTCGTCGACGAACTTCATGGCGATGTTCGCGCGGCCCCCTGATCGACGCCGCTGGCAATGCCGCGGCGCCGCGCGCGGTTACGCGTCGGGGACGATGTGGACCTGGGTGCGCTTCTTGCCCAGTCGGTCGAACTTGACGGTGCCGTCGACCAGGGCGAAGAGCGTGTAGTCGCGGCCCATCCCGACGTTCTTGCCGGGGTGGATGCGCGTGCCGAGCTGGCGCACGATGATGTTTCCGGCGCGCGCGGCCTGGCCGCCGAAGAGCTTGACGCCGCGTCGCTGGCCGTTGCTATCGCGCCCGTTGCGGGAGCTTCCCTGTCCCTTTTTATGAGCCATCAGGCAGCTCCCGTGCGAATCTCGCCGACTCGGATTCGCGTCTCGTACTGTCGGTGTCCGCGGCGGCGCCGGTACTTCTTGCGGCGCTTTTTCTTGAACACCAGGATTTTCTTGGCGCGTCCCTGACCGATGATCTCGGCGGTAACGCTGGCGCCGGCCACGGTCGGCGCGCCGATCTGCAGGTTGCCACCGGTCGACGTCAGGAGGACCTCGTCGAACGCGAGCTCCGCGCCCGGTTCCCCTTCGAGCTTTTCAATGAGAAGTTCGTCGCCTGGAGCGACCCGGTACTGCTTTCCACCGGTTTGGATGACGGCGTAGTCCATGTTCTCCCTGGTCCCGCTTGGGCTTGGCAAACCCTTGTTTTGTTGAACTCGGCAAAATATGCGAATGGTTTTTCGAAGTCAACTCGCATCCGGCCGCTGAGGGCTGGCGAGTCCGGCGCGGCGGCGGGGCGCGGGGAGTTGGATCCGGGAATGAAGTTGGTAGTCGTAACACGGCGAGATTGTGGGCTTTGTGAGGAGATGGAGGAAGTCGTGGAGCAGTTCGCGACGGCCCGCGGGCTGGACTTCGAGTCGACCGACGTAGACGCCGATCCGGCGCTCGTCGAGCGCTTCGGCGATGAGGTTCCGGTGCTGCTGATCGACGGTCGCAAGGCGTTCAAATACCGGGTCAGCGAAGCCGAGCTGCGCCGCCGGTTTCGCGCCGAGCGCCGCCGCGCGCTGGCGCGGCGCTGGCGGTCGCTGCTGCGCGGCGGCGAGGAGTAGCCATGCCGCTGGTCGCGGTCGATGCGATGGGGTGCTCGGGCGACGTCGTTCCGGCGGTCCGCGGGGTGGCGGCGGTGTCGCGTGCCACCGACATCCAGATGCTGCTGGTGGGAGACGCCGACTCGATCCAGCGCGCCCTCGAGAACACCGAGTACAATCCGGAGCGAATCGACATCGTCGACGCGCCGGAAACGCCGCTCGGCATGTCCGATCCGCCGGACCGCGCGCTGGCGCGTCATTCGCGCGGCTCGCTGGCGACCGCCGTCGCTCTGGTCGCCGACGGCACTGCCCACAGCGTCGTGTCGGCGGGCAACGCCCCGGCGCTGTGGCGCCTGTGCCTGCGCCATCTCCAGCTCCGCCGCGGCGTCGCGCAGGCCGGGGTGGCGGCCGTCTATCCGCGCCGGGTCGACGACCGACTGCGCGATCCGTTGGCGCTGATCCTCGACGTCGGCGCGACCGTGCACTGCGACGCGCCGGCGCTGGTGCAGTTCGCCGAGCTCGGCGAAGCCTACGTGCGCTGCGTGTCGAAGGTCGAGCGGCCGAGGGTGGCGCTGCTCAATATGGCGACGCGGGCGGACGCCGGCGGCGAAATCCTGATCGAGGCCTACCGCCGGCTCGAGCGCTCCCCGGGGGTCGAGTTCGTTGGCAACATCGAGGGCCACGAGCTGGTCGGCGGCGCCGCCGATGTCGTCGTCTGCGAAGGCTTCGCCGGCAACGTGGTTCTCAAGATGTTGCACGGGCTGACCTCGCTCGCCCTCGACCTGACCGGCGCCGGCGCGCAGCGCGGTTGGCGTTGGCGCGCCGGAATGGCGATGATGGGTGGCAACATCGGGCCGCAGACGCCGATGATCGAATACGAATCCTACGCCGGTGCGCCGATTCTCGGCTTCGAATCGGTTCCCATCTACTGCGAACCGGCGGCGCCGGCGCAGGCCCTGGGCAACGCGGTCAAGCTGGCGGCGAAGATCGTTCGGGACATGTGATGAGCGACCGCCGCCGCGTCACCTTTCGCTGGGATCTCGACAAGACCTATCTGAACACCGAGTTCGACTCGCTGCGCGGTCTGGTGCGGATTCCCTTCGAGTCGGCCGAGGACAAGGTCGCGGCGCCCGGGGTCGCGGCGCTGATTCGCGGCCTGCGCAGCGCCGCAGAGCTGCGCCGGGTGGAGGTGCGAATCCGTTTCGTGTCGGGCAGCCCGCCCCAGGTCGGCAAGGCGATCCTCGGCAAGCTGGCGCTCGACCGGGTGGTGCACGACGGCGTGACCTTCAAGGACCAGTGGGGAAGAATCCGCCGCGGCAAGTTCCGCGACCTGCGCGAGCAGGTCGGCTACAAGCTGACCGAGTTGCTGCGCGATCGCCGCGACGAGCCGCCCGGCACCGAGGAGTATCTGTTCGGCGACGACTGGGAGTCCGATCCCCTGATCTACTCGCTCTACGCCGACGTCGTTTCCGGTGAGATCGATCGTCGCGAGCTGGCGGAGATTCTCGACGAGCTGGGCGTCGATCCGGAGCTGCGCGACGTCGCCGACGTTCTCGCCGCGCGCGTTCCCAAGGAGCAGATCGTCCGCCGGGTGTTCATCAACCTCGCCCGAGCGACGCCGCCGGCGCGCTTCCGCCCGTACGGGGAGCGGCTGGTGCCGAGCTTCAACTACCTGCAGACGGCGGCCTGCCTGTTCGACGAAGGGGTGCTCGACGAGGATGGCGTCGCCGAGGTGGTTGCCGCGATGCGCTCGGAAGGCGGCTACGACTCGCGGCGGCTGGTGAACTCGCTGCGCGACATCGAACGGCGCGGTCATCTGAGCGAAGCCGGCGCGGCGGTGCTGGTCGACCGTCTGGCGAAGAACGCCGCGCTGCCGCAATCGCGCGCCGGTCGTTCGCGTTGGCGCGACGGCTGGCTGCGCCTGCGCCGCCGGGTGTTCGACGGGGTTGCGCGAGTCGCGCCGCGGCGCGCCGACTATCTCTCCTTGATCCCGGCCCTGGCGGATCGAATGGCGCGGCTCGAGCGAGCGGAGGAACAGGCATGAGCGAGCTGGTGGCGGTGCTGATGACAGCGGCGAACGCGGAGGAGGCGGACACTCTGGCGCGCGCTCTCGTGGAAGAGGACCTGGCCGCCTGCGTCAACGTCGTCGGCGGCATCCGTTCGGTGTACCGCTGGCAGGGGGAAGTGTGCAGCGACGCGGAGGTGTTGCTGATCGCCAAGTCGACGCGCGCCGCGTTTGCCCGGCTCGAAGCCCGAGTACGCGAGCTGCACTCCTACGACGTGCCCGAGGTCATCGCCCTGCCGATCGAGGAGGGCTCGAGCGCATACCTCGACTGGCTCCGGCAGCAGGTGAGCTGAGCCGCGTACGTCCGACTCAGCGCGCGACGCGCCGCATCCGGCCTTCGCCCTGGATGCGCAGTCCGCCGGTCGACAAGCCGCCTTCCTTGTCGGCGACGTGCTGGTCCTGACCCTTCTTCCTCATCTCGTAATTGGAGATCTGGATGCGCAGGTTGTTTGCCGAGTCGGCGTTGTACATCGCCTGCTCTTCGCTGATCTTGCCTTCGACGTAGAGATCGAAGATGTGCTGGTCGAAGGTCTGTCCGCCTTCCTGCGTGCTCTTCTCCATCGCCTCCTTGATCGTGTCGACCTGGCCCTTCTTGATCAGGTCGCGCACGTAGGGAGTGTCGATCAGGATTTCGAGCGCGGCGACGCGCCTGTCTTCTTTGCCGATGATCAGTCGCTGCGAGATGATCGCGCGCAGGTTGAGCGACAGCTGCAGGTAGATCTCGGCGTGCCGCTCACCGGGGAAGAAGTTCATGATGCGCTCGATCGCCTGGTTGGCGTTGTTCGAGTGCAGGGTCGCCAGGCACAGGTGTCCGGTTTCGGCGAAGGTGATCGCCGCCTCCATGGTTTCGCGGTCGCGCACCTCGCCGAGCAGGATGACGTCCGGTGCCTGGCGCAGCGTGTTCTTCAGCGCGGCCTCGTACGAGTGCGTGTCGAATCCGATCTCGCGCTGCGAGACCAGGCACTTCTTGTGCTCGTGGATGAACTCGATCGGGTCCTCGACGGTGACGATGTGGCCGGTCGAGTTGTCGTTGCGGTAGTCGATCATCGCCGCCAGGCTGGTCGATTTACCGGACCCGGTGGCGCCGGTGACCAACACCAGGCCGCGCTTGGTCATCGAAATGTCTTTGATGATCTGTGGCAGCCCCAGGCCGTCGATGGTCGGCAGGTTGGACTTGATCAGTCGGATGACGGCGCCGACCACGCCGCGCTGGCGAAACACGTTGATACGGAAACGGCCCATCTTGTTCGAGCTGATTCCGAGATTCATCTCGTGGTCTTGCTCGAACTGCATCCGCTGGCGCTCGGTCATGACGCTGTTGGTCAGGTCCTCGACGTCGGAGGCGTTGAGCGCCGGCGCCGGAAGCGGGTAGTTCACGCCCTCGACGCGCACGATGGGGGGACTGTCGACGGTGAGATAGAGGTCGGACGCCTCGCGCTCGACCATCTGCTTTAGAAGGACGCGAATATCCATGAGCGGTCTGCCTCGGGGCTCAGCGGATCAGGCTGCTGAGCCGGCTTCCCCCCTGCTGTCGGCCGCCGTTGGCGCCGTTGGCGGGCGGCTCGGGCTTGCCGAACAGATTGGGAGTGTTGGTCTTGGATTGCGCCTCGTCGGGGATCACCAGGTTGCGCCGGACCAGCTCCTGTAGCGCCATGTCGAGCGTTTGCATGCCGACCTTCTGACCGGTCTGCATGGCAGACGGAATCTGGTGGATCTTTCCTTCGCGGATCAGGTTGCGGACCGCCGGGGTGCCGATGAGGATCTCGAGCGCTGCGATACGCCCGCCTGCCTTCTTCTTCAGTAGGGTCTGCGTAACCACCGCCTGGATCGACTCCGAGAACATGATGCGAACCTGCTCCTGCTGCGCCGGCGGGAAGACGTCGATGATACGGTCGACGGTTTTCGGCGCGCTCGAGGTGTGCAGGGTGCCGAAGACCAGGTGTCCGGTCTCGGCGGCGGTCAGCGCCAGCGAGATGGTTTCGAGGTCGCGCATTTCACCGACCAGGATGACGTCGGGGTCCTCGCGCAGAGCGCCGCGCAGGGCGTTGGCGAACGACTGGGTGTGAACACCGACCTCGCGCTGGTTGATCAGGCACTTCTTCGAGTTGTGCACGAACTCGATCGGGTCCTCGATGGTCAGGATGTGTGCTTCTTCCTTCTCGTTGATGTAGTCGATCATCGCCGCCAGGGTCGTCGACTTACCGGACCCGGTCGGCCCGGTGACCAGGACCAGGCCCTTCTCTCGGTCGCACACGTCCTTGAGGATCTTCGGCAGACCGAGGTCGTCGATCGTCATGACCTTGGTCGGAATCAGGCGGAACACCGCGCCCTCGCCGCGGCGGCCGCGAAACACGTTGACACGGAAGCGGGCGATGTCGCCGAGCTCGTACGAGAAGTCGAGGTCGTTGGTCTCCTGGAAGACCTTGCGTTGTGCGTCCGACATGATGTCGAAGACCATGTCGTGCACTTGCTCGCCGGTCAGCGCTTCGTGATCGAGTTTCTTGATGTCGCCGTGGATGCGGACGCGCGGCGGTTCGCCCGACGTCAGGTGGGCATCGGATGCGCCCGACTTGTGCGCAAAGGTGAGCAGCTCGGTAATGTCCATGGACAACCTCCGGGCTGATAGGCTAGCAAGGCGCAAGCCAAGTGAGAAAAATCCGCTCGGCCGAGACGTGGTCTGCGATCTATGCTAGGGCGCACAGCGGCTGCTGCGTCGATCGGGACAAAAAGTGACGATCGTCCGCGCTCGGTGTGATTTCGGTGCCGCTTCTCAGACGACCATGCTGCGCTGCATGAAGTCGTACAGAACGTTTGCCAGGCCGTGGTAGACGGCGGGGACGGCGACGCCGTCGGTGCGCTCGCGCAGCCAGCCGGCGAACAAGCCGAAGAACGCGACTCGCAGTCGTGAGAAGTCGCCGTAGATGACGTGGCACAGGCCGAACAGCAGCGCCGCTGCCACCAGGCCGAGTCCGACCCGAGCGCCGAGGACCTGGTAGGGACGCCCGAGCGGGCGGTTGAGCTCGCTCTGCAAGTAGCCGCGAAAAAAAACTTCCTCGGAAAGCCCGATGATCACCAGGTGGGTGAGCAGCAAGCGCCCCAGCTGCGGGTGCACGTGCGGCTCGAAGTGAGCGCCGAAGGCGATGCGCGCAAAGGCGTAGTGGAGCAGGGCGTAGCCGCCGAAGATGACCAGCACCAGGGTGACGTGCATCCGCAGCGGTCCGATGTCGCCGAGCTGCAGACCGTACTCTTCGTAGGGGCGGCCGCGCAAGGTGATCCAGGCAAACGGAACCAGGAGCCACAGGGTCGGCGTCTGCGTCCCGACCGCCAGAACCAGGGTGATCGGCAGCAGGATGAGCGCTTCGATCCAGCGCCGATCCGGCTCCGCCTGTGTCGGGGGGGTGGTCACGCGACGGTCAACCGCGCCCGTGCATGCGCCGGGTCAGACCCCGCCGACGGTCATCTTGCCGATCTTCAGCGTCGGCGAGCAGATCGAGCGGCGCATCTCGAGATCGGAGCCGACCGCCTCGATGCCGGCGAGCATCGCCAGCAGGTTGCCGGCGATGGTGATTTCGCTCACCGGGTAGGCGAGCTCGCCGTTCTCGATCCAGATCCCGCTGGCGCCGCGCGAGTAGTCTCCGGTGACCGAGTTGACGCCGAATCCCATCAGCTCGGTGACGTAGAGTCCCGACTCGACCGAGCCGATGATGTCTTCGGGGGAGGTGTCGCCGGCGGCGAGGTAGAGATTGGTCGGGCTGACCCCGGGGGCGTCGGCGACCGAGCGCGACGCGTTGCCGGTCGATCGACTGTCGAGCTTGCGCGCCGAGTAGGTGTCGAAGAGGTAGCTGGACAGCGTGCCGCGATCGACGACCGAGGTGCGCCGGGTCGGCAGCCCTTCGCCGTCGAACGGCTTGGAGCCGAGGGCGCCCGCTCGATTGCCCTCGTCGACGATGGTCACGATCTGCGGCGCGATGGTGCTGCCGAGCTTGTCGCGCAGGAACGAGACGCCGCGGTAGAGGGCGCTGCCGGAGACCGCCGAGGCGACGTGGCCGACCAGCGACGCGGCCATGTCGGGGTCGAACACCACCGGCACCTCCGCCGTCGACACCTTGCGCGCGCCGAGACGGCGCAGGGCGCGCTCGGCCGCGCGCGCGCCGATCGACTCCGGACTGTCGAGATCGGCGAGCTTGCGCTTGGCGCTGTACCAGTAGTCGCGCTCCATCGATCCGTTGTCGGTGGCGACGGGGACGGCGGACAACGAACAGCTCGAGGTTCGGTAGCCGGCGCGGAAACCGTTGCTCGCGGCGTAGACGACCCGGCTGGTGCCGCCGCCGAACTCGCCGCCCTCGGAGTTGGTGATGCGGGCGTCGGCGTTGCGCGCCGCGGCTTCGGCGGCGAGGCACAGCTCGGTGACCCGCTCGGCGTCGAGATCGACCATTTCCGGGTCGTAGAGGTCGAGGTCGGGGATCTCGGTGGCCAGCTCGGCGGGGTCGGGGAGGCCGCTGTATTCGTCGCTCGCCGTCACCCGGGCGAGCGCGACCGACTCCTCGGCCAGCCGCGCGAGCGAGTCGCGCGAGAAGTCGGCGGTCGAGGTGATGGCGCTGCGCTTGTCGGCAAAGGCGCGCAGACCGAGGTGGCGCGCCTTCGAGCGCTGCACTTTCTCGATCTCGCCGAGGCGGACTCCGACCGACAGCGAGTCGCCCTCGGCGACGACGACGTCGGCTTGGCTGGCGCCGTGTCGTTTCGCCTCGTCGAGCAGGAAGGCGGCGATGTCTTCTAGCGATGCGTCGCTCACGCCTGGGTTCCTCCGACGGTGAGATTGTCGATCTTGATGGTCGGCAGGCCGACGCCGACCGGCACCGACTGGCCGTCCTTGCCGCAGGTGCCGACGCCCTCGTCGAGCGCGAGGTCGTTGCCGACCATCGAGATCTCGGTGAGCGATTCGGGTCCGTTGCCGATCAGGGTGGCGCCTTTGACCGGACGCGTGACCTTGCCGTTCTCGATCAGGTAGGCCTCGGTCGCCGAGAAGACGAACTTGCCGCTGGTGATGTCGACCTGGCCGCCGCCGAAGTTGGCGGCGTACAATCCCTTCGGCACCGATTTGATGATGTCCTCCGGCTCCGAGTCGCCGGCCAACATGAAGGTGTTGGTCATGCGCGGCATCGGCGCGTGGGCGAAGCTCTCGCGGCGCCCGTTGCCGGTCGGCTCGACGCCCATCAGGCGGGCGTTCATCCGGTCCTGCAGATAGCCGCAGAGGATGCCGTTCTCGATCAGGACGTTGCGCTTGGTCGGATTGCCCTCGTCGTCACAGTTCAGGGAGCCGCGCCGGTTGGCGATGGTGCCGTCGTCGACCACAGTGCACAGCTCGGAGGCGACACGCTCGCCGATGCGTCCGCTGAACGCGGAAGTCTGCTTGCGGTTGAAGTCGCCTTCGAGGCCGTGGCCGACCGCTTCGTGGAGCAGGACGCCCGGCCATCCGGGGCCGAGCACGACCGTCATGTTGCCGGCCGGTGCGTCGACCGCGTCGAGGTTGCGCAGGGCCTGGTCGGCGGCCGTTCTCAGCCACTTCATGTAGCGGTCGCCCTCGGTCACGTAGCTGTACTCGACGCGACCGCCGCCGCCCGAGGTGCCCTGCTGGCGAACCCCCTTGTCCTCGGCGATGCAGCTGATGCTGAGTCGAACCAGCGGCTGCACGTCGCCGACGACCAGGCCCGACGAGGTGACGACGAGGATGATCTTCTGCTCGATGCCGAGGCCGGCCATGACGTTGGTGATGCGCGGATCGTGGCGTCGCGCGGCGATGTCGATTTTGTGCAGAAGATCGATCTTTTCTTGCAGGGCGACGTCGAGCGGGTGGTTCGCGAGCGAGTAGAGGTCGTGCTTGGGGCGCGCCGGCCGGACCGCAACCGCCGCCTCGGAACCGCCGGAATCGGCGATCGCGCGCGCCGTCTCGGTGGCGATGCGCAGGGTGTCGGTGCTGACCTCGTCGGTGTGGGCACAGCCGAACTTGTCCTCGGCGACGACGCGCACGCCGGCGCCCTGGGAGATGTTCTTGTTGGCCCGCTTGACGATTCCCTCCTCGAGCGAGAACGACTCCGAAGAGCGGAACTCGAAGTAGATATCGGCGAAGTCGGCTTTGCGCGCGATCGCGGTGCCGATGGTGTCTTCGAGGGCGCCGTCGTCGAGGGCGAAGCGATCGAGAAAGAAATTTCGCGGCTCGAGTGAGCCGTCGGTTGGGTTCGGCATTTCGGGAACTCCAGTCTTTCGGTTCTGAGTCGACGGTAGCATTTGCGGTGCCGCCGCGGAACTCGGCGCCGGGCGGCCATTTTTTTGGTATTGCGGCGAGCGCCCGAGCCTGCGTATAGGTGAGTTGGAAGGTGGTGTGGATGTGAGTGGCGGTGCTGTACGCAAGACTTTCGTCTTAGATACCAACGTCGTGCTCCACGACAGTGCTTGCCTGACCGAGTTCGACGAGCACTCGGTGGTGATTCCGATCACCGTTCTCGAGGAGCTGGACCACTTCAAAAAGGGCAACGAATCGGTCAACTTCCACGCCCGCGAGTTTCTGCGGTCGCTGGACCGGCTGGGCGGGGAGGGGATCTTCGGTAGCGGGGTGTCGATCGGCCCCGACCACGGTACGGTGCGGGTGCAGCTCGAGCACGAGTTCCACCGCGATCTCGAGTTCCATTTCGATCGCAGCAAGCCCGACCACCTGATCCTCAACTGTGCCTACTCCCTGGCCGCCGAGGAGTCGGACAGCCTGGTGGTGCTGGTGTCGAAGGACGTCAACCTGCGGTTGAAGGCGCGCGCCGTCGGCCTGATGGCGGAGGACTACACCACCGACCACGTGCGCGACGTTTCGACGCTCTACACCGGCAAGCGGTCGATCGAAAACCTCGAAACCGAGCTGATCGACCAGCTCTACGCCGAGGACGCGTTCGAGGCCGATCAACTCTCGGTGGGCGAAGCGCTGATCGCCAACGAGAGCCTGATCCTGCGCAACCATCAGAAGTCCGCTCTAGCGCGCTTTGACGGCGCCGAACGGCTGGTGCGCCGCATCGCCAAGCAACCGGCGTTCGGCATCACGCCGCGCAACGCCGAGCAGACCTTTGCACTCAGCGTTCTATGCGACCCGAATATCCCGTTGGTCAGCCTCTCGGGTACGGCGGGAACCGGCAAGACCCTGCTGGCGCTGGCGGCGGCGCTCGAGCAGCGCAAGCACTACCGGCAGATCTTCCTGGCGCGGCCGATCGTTCCCCTGAGCAACAAGGACATCGGCTTCCTCCCGGGCGAGGTCAAGGCGAAGCTCGATCCCTACATGCAGCCGATCTACGACAACCTGGCGGTGATCATGAGCCAGGGGTCGTCCGGCAACGGCAAGGTTTCGGTGTCGGAGCAGGTGCGGCAGATGCTGGAGGACGAGAAGCTGTCGGTCTCGGCGCTATCCTACATCCGCGGCCGCAGCCTCAACCGGATCTTCTTCATCGTCGACGAGGCGCAGAACCTGACCCCGCACGAGGTCAAGACGATCATCACCCGAGCCGGCGAGGGCACCAAGGTGGTGTTCACCGGCGACATCTTCCAGATCGATCACCCGTATCTCGACACCCAGTCGAACGGGCTGAGCTACATGATCGAGCGGATGCAGGGCGAGCCGCTCTACGCGCACGTCAACCTGGAGAAGGGCGAGCGCTCCGATCTCGCCCAACTAGCCAGCGATCGCTTGTAGTCGGGCCGGGGGAAGAGGGGTGCGGAGCCGAGTCTCGGCTCCGCACCCGCGCACTGCTTTGCCTCAGCTGCCGAACTCGTAGCCGAGCTTGAACATGTAGCGAAGATCTTCCTTCTTCGCCCTTCTCTCCGACCCGTCCGACAGAGTGACCGTGCCCGGCTCGTTGTTGTAGTCGAACTGCACCTCGAGCGACCCGACGAGATCGCCGATCAGCTCGAACTTGATGCCGGTCGTGCTCTGGAAGATGAAGCGATCGAGCTCCTGCAAGCTCTCCAAGATGTTGTGGTTGTGGTAGAAGCGGAAGTCGTCGCTGTAGATGTCGTGCTCGAAGTTCAGGGCCCAGCGCGCCGCGACGTAGTCTTCGTCTTCGGTGGGGTTCTTCCAGTTCTCATGGACATACGCGGGGCCGAGCTCGATCCACCAGTCGCGGTAGTCCTCCTGCCAGATCTTGTACCCGGCGCCGCCCGCGACCGAGGTTCGTGCGTTCAAGCGCATCAACTTGTCGCTGTCCCACTGGTTGGCGGCGAACAGATACCAGCGGTAGCTGAGGTCGCGGTTGTACTGGAACAGCAGGCGCCAGTTCGACTCGGTGGTGCTCTTGACGTCGGTGGTCTGATCGGTCGTCGTCCCCTCGTTCAGCTGTCCGTAGAAGCGGAACCGATTCGGTCCCCACTGCGGCTCGAGCGAGGCGTCGGCGTGAAAGAGGGAGTTCTTGGTATTGCCCTCGGCGCCCGAGAGACCGATGTGCACATCGGCGTTCCACTGGAACCAATCCTCGACCTCGGCGACCTCGTCGATCCGCGCCACGTCGATCGGCGTCTGGTCGCCCGACTCGTCGACGACGACGACCGCGCCGTCTTTCATGCCGAGCGTTCCGGTCATGACCTCGCCGTCGGTGTACTGCACGTCCATGACCGTGTCGGTCTTGATGTCGCTGACGTCGTCGGCCGAGACCTTGAACTCGCCGTCGATGTAGTCGGTTTCGACGGTGTACTCGGAGCCGTCAAAAGCGCTGATTTTACCAGTGATTACGTCGCCGTTCTTCAACGTGATCTGTCCGCCCAGAGCAGGCTGAACGCAGAGCAGCAAGACGGTGATCGCTGTTAGAAGCCGCATCGTTTTCCCCCGAAGGTTGGTGTGAGACAAGAGTCGGATCCGTGAACGAGCGCGTGAAGATAGCCGCTTTAATCGCATCCGAAAAGAGGTCGGCTGGTGTTTTCGCGAGGCGCCGTCAGTCCGCTCTGCCGAGCAGGTCGACGATCGGCCGGTCTGCCTCGAGCAGGTCGATGCGCTCCAGCTGCGCTGGTTCGACCCACAGGAGCTGGGCGAAGATCTTGTTGCGGATCGGGCCTTCGACCTCCGGCACCTCGAAGAACCAGAGCTCGACTTCGAGCCCACCGGGGTAGTCGTGCCTGTGGCGCAATATCAGATCGCCGATTTTGGCGCGCGCTCCTAGCTCCTCCTCGATCTCGCGCACCAGGCACTGCTCGGGCGTCTCGCCCGGCTCGATCTTGCCGCCGGGGAACTCCCACTTGTGCGGATGCGCCTGATCGTGACGTCGCTGGCAGACCAGTACCCGACCCTCCCTGCGGATGATCGCCGCGCTGACGCGGACTGCTTTTTTCTCGGTTTCGGCCATGCAATTCGGGCTTTGGCCCCGGCTCCTGTCTAGTCGACCCCGAGCTATGGGTCACCCGCCATCGCGTTCGCTTTGTCGACTGCGCGGCTGCAGCGAACAGGTCGAGGTAGTTGGATTTCTTGTTTCATTGGATGCGAGCTGGATGGTAGTGTGACCGGTCTGGTGGGTTCATCGTTTTTTAGGGAGACCACGTTCATTCGACGGAGGAGGACAAACGGAATGATTCGTAAACTCATGTTGGGCGCGGCCGCGGTCGCGTTGATTGCGCCGGCGGCTTTCGCGGAGCTGCAGAATGGCGAGCAGATCTGCATCAACAAGATGAACAAGGACGGCGTCAAGGTCCAGGCAGCGCAGCTCAAGGTCAACGACAAGTGCGTCAAGGACGAGGTCAAGAAGGGCGTGGCCGGTGATGCCAACGCCTGCATCGAGGCCGACCCCAAGGGCAAGGTCGAGAAGAAGCGCAACAAGACCGACTCGGACGAGGCCAAGAAGTGTACCGGAGACAATCTTCCGGCGGTGTTCTACACCGACTCGACGACGGTCAACGACTCGGCAGAGGAAACCGCCAAGGCGCTGCACCGCGACATCTTCGGCCCGACTCTCGACTCGCTGCTCAGCTGCGACGGCAACGACGACGAGTGCAAGTGCCAGACCAAGGTGATCAACCGGGTCAGCAAGCTGGCGCGGGCGATGAGCAAGATCTGGCTCAAGTGCAAGAAGGCGGCGATGAAGGACGGCAAGGACCCCTTCTCGGCGGGTGGCGCCGAGATGAATTCGGAGCTCGAGCAGTGCGTGACCAACGGCGTGCTCACCGGGGGGCTGTCGGTCGAATCGGACACCAAGGGGAAGGTCAGCAAGGCGACGAGTCAGCTCCAGGACACGGCGAATCAGTTCTGCTCGGTCAACTCGAGCATCGACGAGTTCGCCACCGGTGAGTGCGCGGGCTTCTCCGATCCCGGCAATCCGATGGACGGCGCCGGATTCTCCCAGTGCGCGCGCGACCTCGTCGAGTGCCGCTTCTGTGAGATGGTCAACGGCGCCGACGCGCTCGGCATCGACTGCGACGCTTGGTCGGGTATCACCTGTCCGTAACTCATTTTTCCTTCCGGGGGGCGGCGCGCTTCGACGCCGCTCCCCGCGTTTCACCCGCCGCCCGTCGGGCCAGTAGGCCGGCCCGCCCGCGCTGGAGCCTGTGGTATGCGACCCCTCGGCCGCAGCGTCCGATCGGCATCCGGCCCAGTTGTTGAGTGAGTCGCGTCTTCGCGCTTATGTTGGCCCGGTGATGGGACGACTCCTGACGCTGCTTCTGATTGTGGCGGTCGCGGGCTGCGGTAGCGACGACGACGGCGCCGCCGCGCCGCCGACGATCTTCTTCGAGGGACACGAGAGCGCGATCTACGAGCTCGATGAGCACTGGATGTGTCGCGCCGGTCTTGCCGGCGACGTCTGCGACCGCGACCTCGATACGACCTTCGTCAGCGCCGACGGGCAGATCACCGTCGTGCAGCACGTCGTCGCGGCCGATCCGGGTTTCGACTGTTTCTACATCTACCCGACGGTGCGACTCGGCAGCGAAGGCAACGCCGCCTTCGACGGCATGTACGACGAAGAGATCGTCACCACCCGCATTCAGGCGGCTCGGTTCGGATCGATCTGCGAAGTGTTCGCGCCGTTGTACCGCCAGCGCACCCTGTCGGCCCCGGCCGACCCGAGCTTCATCGAGATCGCATACGGCGATGTGGTCGACGCATTCCGCTACTACCTGGGAAACCTCAACCAGGGACGTCCCTTCGTTCTGCTCGGTCACTCGCAGGGCGCCGGTCTTCTGGCGCGGCTGATCGTCGAAGAGATCGATCCGCGGCCGGAGCTGCACCAACGCATGATCTCGGCGCTGCTGCTCGGGGCGACCGTGCGCGCGCCGTACGGTACCGACGCCGGCGGCAGCTTCGACCGCGTTCCGGTTTGCCGCGCGCGCGACCAGTTCGGATGCGTGGTGTCGTATGCTTCCTTTCGCGACACGGTTCCGCCCCCGCAAAACTCTTTGTTCGCTCGCAACGCAGTCGCCGCCGGCTTGCAGGCGGTTTGCGTCAACCCGGCGGCGCTCGGCGGCCGCGGCGCGCTGACCCCGTACTTCAGCATCGTCGAGAGCACCCAGTTCGGCACCGCGAGCCCGGCGGTGGCCTGGGGCGACAACGTCGACGTCGCCCCCGAGATCACCACTCCTTTCGTCGCCCTGCCGGGCCTGGTCACCGCCGAATGCGTCGACGACGGTGACTTTCACTATTTGTCGCTGCAGCTGAATGCCGATCCCTGGTTGCGGGTCGACGACATCCCGGGCGACCTGACCCCCGAATGGGGCATGCACCTCGTCGACGCCAACGTCGCGATGGGCGAGCTGGTCGATTTGGTCGATGCGCAGGCAGCGGCGTGGTTCGCGGCTGGTGCGCGCTGACGACTACTGCCCCTGCGCCGGGCAACCGTCGAGCGCGCTGGTGACTCCGGCGATCAGCTCGGTGATGCGCACCGCACCGTCGTTGTCGCGGTCGGCGCCGAGGCACAGGTCGAGGTCGGCCTCGCCAAGCGAGATTTGAACTGCCCGGATCAGCTCGCTGATGCCGACTGCGCAATCGTCGTCGCAGTCGACCGGGCACGGGCGGCTGCAGGGGCCTTCTGGGGTGGCCGAGGGGGTGGCGGTTGCCGGGCTGTTGCTGGGAGTCGGATCGGTCGGGGTCGACGTCGCGATCGCCACGGGTGGGGTTGCGGTCGGGGCCGCGGTGGTTGCCAGCGCAGTCGGCGAGGGCGTCGGCGTCGCTGGAACGGCGACGCAGGCGACCAGGCCGGGATCTGCGACCCACTGCGCCGCCGGTTGCACCGGGCCACCGATCGCCGGGTTGAGCCCGGGAGGGTGGCGCACGATGTTGGCCGAGCCGGCGCTGATCTCGCCGGCGATCTGTGCGGTGCCGAGAATGGTCAGCCGATTGGAGGAGAGCGCGCCCATGGTGGTGATCGACCCGGTTGCAGCGATCTCCATGTGGCAGGCGGCGAGGTCGATCGAGCCGCGGCCACCGTCTGGGGTGGCGCCGCCTGCCTGCCAGTGACTGTTGATCGAGAGCGAGTCGCCGCTGGTCACGTCGATGGTACCGGTCGGTCCGCTCGCCGAAAGCGAGCAGCCGGCGACGGTCGTCAGATCGGTACCGGCGACGAGCAGGATGTCGCCGCCGAGATCGTTTCCATCGGCCGAGATCGAGGCCAGTCGCCGGCAGAGCAACCCCTCATCGAAGGCGAGGTCGATGTCGCCGCCGCAGCCCTCGTCGGTCGGCGCCGATACGTCGAGGGCGCCGGTGATCTCTCCGGCTTGTGCCACGACGTCGATGCTGCCGCCGCAGCAGTCGCCCTCGCGCGCCTGCACCTGGATGCTCTGGAGGACGTCGATGTCGCCACCGGCGGCAAGGTCGACCGTACCGCCGTCGCCGCACTCCTCCGGGCTGAGGCCGGAGCCGCGTCCGCGCAGGCTGCGCACCAGCAGCAGGTCACCGCCGGCGACGGCGTCGACTGTTCCGCCGTCGCCGGCTTCGCCGTTGCCGTCGAACTCGATCGTTCCCAAGGTCAGGTTGCCGCCAGCGGTGACGTTGACGGTGCCGCCGCCGAACTCGCCGCCGGACACGTCGACGTCGCCGATGATCAGCACGTCGCCGCCGGCCGACACGTCGAGCTCGCCACCTTCGCTGTTGTTGCCGCCGAGCGCTTCGATTTCGCCGCGCAGCTCGACCGCGTCGCTGGTGAGGATGTTGAGAACACCGCCGTCGGAGTCGGAATCGTCCGAGTTGAGGCGGATGACCCCGGTCGCCGAGATCGGTCCCGTCGCGTTCAGGGTGCAGCTCGGCGCGTCGCCGAGCAGCCGAATCGTTCCCGCGTCGCGAGTGCCGTCGAGTCGGATGGCGCCAGTGGTCTCGATGGTCAGCTCGGCGTCGCCGCGGATCTGGCCCTGGCGGCGCGTTTCGAAGCTCGCCGCGACGAAGCGCACGCTGGTGTCGCCGATATCGATCGTCGCCTCGACGACGACGTCGCTATCGCCGAAGTCGACGGTCAGCGAGCCGCCGCGGTCGAGGTTGACCGAGCGGTCGATGATGCACGGGTTTCCCTCGCACAGGTCGCTGGGGAATACCCCGCCGCTCGACGCGGTCGCGGCGCAGAGAATTGACGCGAGGAGGATGAGCAGAGACTGGAGTCGGATTGCGGAGCGGTCCATCGGTAGCGGCGGCGACCCGGCGACGGGGCGCGTTGGTCTAGCTGCTCAGGATAGCACGACCCACGTCGCGTTCGAGGCGAATCTCGCCGGTTGGTCGACTCGATCAGTGCAAAATCGGCCCGCTCTGGCGCAGCTTGACCAGCTCGTTGCGCACCAGCTCGGCGCTCTCGTGCTGGGGGGCGATCTCGAGAAACCGCTCGAGATCGGCGCGCGCCGCGTCAAAGCACTCGAGCTGCAGGTAGAGCGCGGCGCGGTCGCGAATTTCGTTGGCGAGGTCGGGGTGGATCAGCAGGATTCGCTCGCTACAGGAAAGGGCAGCGGCGAAGTCGCGGGCGCGCAGGTGAATCAGCTTCAGGTTGCTCAGCATCCGGATCAGGATCTGTTGCGGCGACGCGACCTCGAGCATGCGCTCGTCGATCTCCGCATCCGGTCCCATGGTCGCGCGCAACCGTTCGGTACAAGCCG
This sequence comes from bacterium, assembly GCA_030430165.1. Lineage (GTDB taxonomy): Bacteria > Desulfobacterota > Binatia > HRBIN30 > CADEER01 > CADEER01. The sequence continues at coordinate 29,537 of JAUIGL010000057.1, forward strand.
CCTCGTCGAGCGCGGTGCCGAAAAACGGGTCGATGATGGTCGGTGTCGAGCCGCGGTGGACGGCGAGAAAGTGGCCGGGGAAGCTGATTCCCTGGATGTCGAGCCCGACTTGCCGGCCGACCTCGACGTAGAGCAGGGCGAGCGTGATCGGAATCCCGGTGCGTCGGTCGAGCACCTCGTTGAGGTAGCTGTTGCGCAGGTCGTAGTAGTCGTCCTGGTTGCCGGTGAAGCCGCGCTCGCGACCGAGAAACTCGATCAAACGGCCGACACGCATGGCGTCGTCGGTGCCCTCGAGACGGCCTTTTGCCTCCTCCGCCAGAGCGTCGATGCGCTGCAGGTACTGTGCGACGTCGAGCCCCGGGTAGGACTCGGCGGCGATCAGAAGTGCGACCCGCGCGAGATCGGCGGTTTGCAGCGGCCCCGCAACGGCTTCTCGAAACTGCTCGCGAGTATCCGTTTCGGTGGTCATGAGTCGAAAGTAGCGGAAGCGCGGGATCGAACCAAGCGCCACCGATGTCGCCGCCGCCGCGGTCGATTGACAAGGGCGGCTGCCCGGGCGAGAGCTTGCGGTTGGCCAAGGAGGCGGAATCCATGGATTTCGGGTTCAGTGAAGAGCAGGACATGTTGCGCGAGAGCGTGCGGGAGTTTCTCGCCGGCGAGTGCCCGATGACGTACGTCCGCCAAATGATGGACGACGAGAAGGGGTTCTCCGACGAGCAGTGGCGCAAGATGGCCGAGCTCGGCTGGACCGGACTGATCGTCCCGGAGGAGTACGGCGGCGCCGGGCTCAGTCTGGTCGACATGGTCGTCGTGCTGGAAGAGATGGGCAAGGTCGTCATGCCCGGGCCGTTCTATGCCTCGACGATTCTCGGCGGCGTCGCCCTCGACCTCGGCGGCAGCGACGAGCAGAAGCAGCGCTACCTCGCCGCGATGGCGACCGGTGAAAAGGTGGCGACGCTGGCGCATGTCGAGGAGAGCGGACGCTGGGACGCCAAGGGGATCGCGCTGCCCGCGGCCAAGGACGGCGCCGGGTATCGGCTCCGCGGCACGAAGTTGTTCGTGCAGGACGCGCACAACGCGGACTTGTTGGTCGTCGCCGCGCGGACCTCGGGGGAAGCGGAGTCGGGCGTGACGCTGTTCCTGGTCGAGGCCGGTGACGGCGTCTCGACGCGGGTGCTCAAGACCATGGACCAGACGCGCAAGCTCTGCGAGGTCGAGCTCGACGTGGCGGTCGGGGCGGACGCGGTTCTCGGTGAGGTCGATGCCGGCTGGCCGCTGCTCGAGGGTATCGTCGCGCGCGCCAAGGTCGGCGTGTGCGCCGAGATGTGCGGAGGCGCCCAGCGGGTCCTCGACATGAGCGTCGAGTACGCCAAGGTGCGCGAGCAGTTCGGCAAGCCGATCGGCAGCTTCCAGGCGATTCAGCACAAGTGCGCCGACATGATGGTGCAGGTCGAGAGCGCCAAGTCGGCGACCTACTATGCGGCGTGGGCGGTTGCCAACGACGTCCCGGAGGCGCACCTCGCCGCGTGCATGGCCAAAGCCTACTGCTCGGATGCCTACCGCGAGGTGTCGGGCGAGGGCATCCAGATCCACGGCGGCATCGGCTTCACCTGGGAGCACGACATGCACCTGTACTTCAAGCGCGCCAAGGGGTCGGAGGTGACCTTCGGCGACGCGACCTGGAACCGCGAGCTGGTGGCTCAGGTGGTGCTCGACCAGCCGGAATCGCGGGTGTCCTGAACCCGCCGCCGGGCGACCGGCGGTCAGCGATCGATCAAGCGGGCGTACTCGTAGATCCCGGTTCCATCGAGACGCGTTCCCTCGACTTCGACCTCGGCCGGTCCGAAGGTGACGCGGGCGCGGCGTCGTTTGCCGACCGGCCGCGCGATCGCCATGCGGTTCAGCGGTCGGATGGCGACGGACCTACCGTCGCTGGCGAGGGTCATGCCGGTTGGCGAGTAGCCGTCGTCGTCGAAGGCGACCTGCAGCTGGCTGGCGCCGCGCCCCGAGCGAAGGACCGCCACCTCGCCATCGGCGAAGCAGGCGCGCAGCGAGAGCTGCGAACGGCCGGCCCGGCTCCACGTGCCCCAGCCGCGCGGCGTGGTGAAGCCGGTGGCGGCGACTTCGATTTCAGCGCCGTCGACCCGCACCGTTCCCGTCGCCACGCCGTGCGCGGCGTCGCCGGTGTCGCAGCGGAGGTCGATCCGCGCGTCCGCCAGCTTGCCGCGCGACAGTGCCAACTCGAGGTCGACGTAGTCGTCGCCGCCATCGGTGATCAGCATCGAGCCGGCGAAGCCGAACGACAGTGCGGAGGGGGTCGTCGAAAAGATCGGGCCGTCGCGCGCCAGTTGCTCGAGGTCGACCGCCTCACCGGTAGACAGCGCGACCCGTCCGTCCGGTAGAAACAGCACCAAGCGACCGAAGCATGGCCCGTTGCCGGGAAACTGGTCGACGCTCGCAAGCATGGTGAGGCCGGCCGCTCGATCGAAGACCTGCAGCGAGGCGGCGTTTGCCCGGTTGCTCGAGCGAGGCTTGGTCGTCCCTGGCACGGCGCGGCCGAGCATCGCCTGTGACAGCTGCTCGAGGAAGCTGTCGCGACGTCGACCTGGCCAGCGAAGGGGAATGCCGAGCTCGAGCTGAACGGCGTCGCATCGCCCCTCGCGGATCGCCCGCGCCAGCGGTGCCGGGGTCTCGTCGGCGCGCGAAGCGTCGCGGCGAAACAGCTGCAGCAGATTGTTGTGGTGGCGGGCCGGGTAGCGGTCGCCGAGGGTGACCAGTGCGTCGCCGAGGTCGGTCAGCGGCAGCAGCCGCTCGCGGAGAAACGTCTCCGATACGGTGAGACCTTCGACGACCAGCGCCGCGGGGTCGACCTTGGCGCCGATGCCGAGGTCGCAGCGGCTCTGGTTGACGTTCCACCCGTGCACCACCAGGATGCGGACGGTCTCGCCCCGCTGCACCACCGGGTCGATCAACTTTGCGATCCACTCGAGCAGCCACGGAGCCTTGCTGTGGACCTGGCTGATCCGGTTGAGATCGAGCTGATTGCGGTCCATCGCGTGATTGATGATCCGCGATGCGCCGAGGCGCGCCGTCAGCCGCCTTGCCACCTCGGCGGTGTGCAGGTCGTTGATTCGCGAACGCCTCTGCCGCAGGCGAGGCCGGCTCGGGCTGGTCGCAGCCTTGGCGCCGCCGTGCGGTGCGATGACGAGGAACGGGCCGTCGCCCGTGCCTACCTCGAGCCAGTCCGGAAGTTGCGGTGTGTTCTGGCATCTCAGCTGCACGTTAGTAGCTCGATTGCCTTCTGGCGAAAGAAGTCCGTGCCGCCGTAAACGGTTGGAAAATCCGTGAAAAGACAGGCCGGAATCTTTGTCCGGCGCATTTTGTCGTGCCTCGGGCCCTTGCGTTCACTGATCGGGTTGCAGATAATCACTTGTTAAGGGGGCGCCACACAACATGCCATCAGGCAGGCACATGGGAGGAAGTCGATGCGAGCGGATTTGAGATTGAAGGATCTCGGGAAGTCTGACAAGGCCGTCAGCAAGTTGATGAATGTCAAGATTCCCACCGAGGTCAGTGATGCGATCCACAAGGTCGCCAAAGAGGTGGGCGCCTCCAAGACGGAAGTGGTGATCGCGCTACTCAACGAGGGTCTGGACGTGACCGGCGACGCTTTGCGCGGGTGGAAGCCGCGCAAGATCGAGATGCCGCCGCCCAAGCGCGTGTGCACGGTAAAAGGCTGCAACCGCGCCTACGTCGCCAAGGGCTACTGTGCCAGCCACTACCAGGCCGCGCGACGGGGTACGCTCTAGCCCGCACTATTCATGAACTTCGCGCCGTCGCCGCCTGTAGCCGTTGTCGCAGCTGAGGTACAGCGCGTTCGGCAGGTCGCCGGCGCTTCGACATAGCGTCGTGCTCGATCGAGGTCAGAGTGCACATGAACCCGCAAGGATGCGGGTTTCGCGGGCGCCTTCCGAAGTTCATGGATATTCCAGGCTAGGCCCGGTCCACGAATCGGCAGGCTCCCCTCTGCGAAGGGGGCTTGCTATACAGTCGGCGACTGCGGCAGTGTCGGAGTAGTGGACACGTCAATCAACCGCCTGAGCCTCGCCTGCGCGCTCTGCGTGGCGCTGCTCGTTCTGGGCTCGTCTCCGATGTCGGGGCAGAATGTGCCCTGTCACGAGGTGCTGCGCGAGCTGCACCGATCCGAGCTGGGCGGGCGCATCAGGGGGACCGAGGCCGGGCGCGTTGCCGCCAAGCTGAGGACGTCGTCCGCTTGGGTCGACCGTTGCGCCACCGTGTACGGCCGCCGGTTGAAGGACCGCGAGCAGGCGACCAAGCGGCGCGAGTCGCAAGAGCCGATCTGGGAGCTGCACGAGCCGGGAGAGATCGGCCGCGAAGAGCTCGAGGCCGGTGAGGTCGTCATCCAGTCGGCTCCGTACAAGGACAAGGCGAGGTTGCGCGCGTTCGTCGAGCGCGAGGAGGATTGGCAGCCGTTCCAGGCCAACGAGTGGCAACCAAACCCGGGCAAGAAGTGGTCGCCGTACTTGTATGACCCGCATCGTACCGTGCCGGACGACGTCCCGGGCATCGTTCGCGATTGATCGCCGTGGGGGCGGCGATCGGCGCCTGCAGGCAACTGTAGGGTCGGTTGGCCGAGATCGCGGGAGGAGAGACTATGGGCACGCTGGTGTTGGTGCGGCATGGGCAGTCGCAGTGGAACCTGGAAAATCGTTTCACCGGTTGGGAAGACGTTCCGCTGACCGAGCAGGGCGTGGCCGAGGCGACCAGGTCGGGGAAGCAATTGAGCGAGTTCGTGTTCGACCAGGCGTTCACCTCGAAGCTGCAGCGCGCGGCGCGCACCCTGGACCTGATCCTCGCCGAGAATCGCAACGGCGCGGTGCCGATCTCGAGTGACAAGGCGCTGAACGAGCGCCACTACGGCAATCTCCAGGGCTTGAACAAAGCCGAAACGGCCGAGAAGTTCGGTGACGAGCAGGTGCACATCTGGCGGCGCAGCTACGACGTCGCCCCGCCCGAAGGCGAAAGCCTGAAGGACACAGCGGCGCGCACTCTGCCGTACTTCGAGGCCGAGATCCTGCCTCTGGTGCGCCAAGGCAAGAACGTCATCGTCGCCGCCCACGGCAATTCGCTGCGAGCGATCGTGATGAGCCTCGATCAGCTGACCCGCGAGCAGGTGATGGAGCTCAACATTCCGACCGGGGTGCCGATCGTCTACGAGATCGACTCGTCCGGTAAGGTCGTCTCCAAGTCGGTGCTGGAGGAATGAGCCAAGGCCTCGACCTCGACTCCGTCGAACGGCGCAAGACGGTACGGCTGACGACGATCGGCCGGCGCAGCGGCGAGCCGCGCACGGTCACGATCTGGTTCGTACGCGGCGGTCCGCGGTCGATCCTGGTTCAACACGTCGCCAAACAGCCGGCGCAGTGGTACCGAAATCTCTGCGCCAACGGCTCGGTACGCATCGACTTCGGTGACGGGCCGGTCGATGCCCGCGCCGTCGCGATCGAGGCCCCGGAGCGAGTCCGCGAAGTGGTGGCCAAGGTCGGCAAGAAGTACTGGACCTACCGGATCATCCGCTTCTTCGGTGGCGACCCCGGCCAGGCGGTTGCCGCCGAGATCACGCTGCCCGACTGAATCGGCGTCGCCCGCGGGAACGCGGCGGTCCTGCGACTCACGCGTCTGACGACGGCGCCCTGGGGAGCAGGGGGGGAGTGGGATGGGCGCTCAGGGGGCTCGAGAAGCGCGCGAAAGGGGGGGCAATGCGCACCCGGAAGTGCCGTAGCGACTACCCGCCCATCCCACTTTGGAGGACCAATGATCGGGTCCTTTGTCAGTCGTGCTCTAGAAAGAGCAGGGATCGTGCCAGCGCTTACGGTCAGATGCCTTGCGGCAGGCCCGTCTCCGCTCTTGGCCGAAACTTGCAAGCCTGCGAGAGGCAGGGTTGCAATGCCGCCAGCAGCAAACCGGAGGGTGCCGCGGAGCTCGCCGTGCGGTGCACGCCGGAGCGCCGCGAGGCGAGGAATATCGCTAGGTTATCCCGCGTGATCTGGGGGCGGTTCGAATTGCGCGGTCGAGCGCCCAGGCGCGGATATGCTCGACCTGCTCGCGCATGGTTTGCGACAGAGGGACGATTTTTCCGGTTTGGTTGAGCAGATCGTCGCTGGTGATGTCGCGTTCCGCGAGGCGAGCGGTGGTCAGCGCGCCGACCACGCACTGTTCGACCTCGGCGCCGGTCCACCCCTTGGTGAACTGCCGCAATCGATCGATTTCGAGTGGATCGGGATCGATTCCCCGTTTCTCGAGGTGGATCTTGCAGATCTCCATGCGCTCTTCTTCGTTCGGCAGGTCGACGAAGAAGACCTCGTCGAAGCGGCCCTTACGGATCATTTCGGCGGGCAGCAGATCGATTCGGTTGGCGGTCGCGGCGACGAAGAGGCCGCGCGACTTTTCCTGCATCCAGGTCAGGAAGAACGCGAAGATGCGGCCCAGGGTTCCGGCGGCGTCGTCGTTCTTCGAGGTGACCCCCATCTCGATCTCGTCGAACCAGAGCACGGCCGGAGCCATCTCTTCCATCGTCTTGCAGGCGGCGACGAAGGTGGCCTCGGGATTGCCGTGGCGGCCGGAGAAGATCTCGATCATGTCGATCCGGTAGAGCGGCAAGTGGAAGCAGGAGCCGATCGATTTGACGGCGAGGCTCTTGCCGCAACCCGAGATTCCCATGAGCAGGATTCCCTTCGGGACGATCTCGCGCGACAGCTCGTCGCCCATTTCGAACAGCCGGCGCCGTTCGAGCAGCCACTTCTTCAAAATCGGCGCGCCGCCGATGTCCTCGAGTGGGATCGAGTTGGCGATGTACTCGATGACCCCGGTCTTCTTCTTGACCAGCAGGTGCTTCTCTTCGAGCAGGTAGGGCAGCGAATCGAGTCCGATTTCGGGATTGGCTGAGGCGGCGCGGCGCAGCGCGTGGCGCGACTCGTTGAGGGTGAGTCCCTGCAGCGCGCGACCGATCTGGTTCAGGGTCGATTCGTCGGTATCGAGCTTCACTCCCGATTCCGCGAGTGCCGCCGCCTCGCTCTGGGTGAACGCCTTCAGCTCGTCGAAGTCGGGCAGGGGCAGATCGATCAGCACCAGGTCGCGAGCGAGCTCGTCGGGGACGTAGGCGACCGGGGAAGAGATGAAGATGAAAATGTTCTTGCCGACGCAGTGCTCGTAGGCGTCGCGCAAGCGGCGAACCACATCCGAGGAGTGCATCGCCTCGTGTAGATCCTGCAGGTGGAAGACGGCGGGTCCGGCGTGCTCGACGACGTAGTCGAGGGCCGCGCGCGGTCCGGCGTCGGCGGTGACCAGGGTCGCGCCATCCGCCCCTCGCAGGCCCTCCGTCTCGCGCCAGGAAAACACGGGTGGCGCGGTGTCGAAGAGCTTCTCGGCCGCCTCTCGTAGCAGCGACGAGATGCGCTCCTCCTCCGGGGTGTGGACGTAGATGATCGGGCGGCCGGCTTCGATGAGATCGCGGATCTCCTCTAGCGCGCGGGGGATTTCGGCTTTCGGGCTCATCTTGGATGACTCCGTTGGCGTGCAGTGGCGTTCATTTCAGGAAAGACGACGCGGCCGGCAAAGTATTCGCCGGGCATTTGCGAAGGCGGCCTCAAGCGACCGCCTTGGCCGCTTCGAGCGCGTCGATCTCGGAATCGCTGAAGCCGAAGTCGGCGAGCACCTCGCGGGTGTGCTCTCCGGCTTCCGGACGCTTGTCCCCCGCCTTGCCCGGGGTGCGCGACAGGCGCGGCGCCGGGGCTGGCTCGGTGTGGCCGTCGCTGGCGACGACCAGGGTGTCGCGCGCCGCGTTGTGGGGATGCTCCGCCGCTTCGCCGAGGCCGAGCACCGGCGTGGTGCAGGCGTCGGTGCCGTCGAAGATGGCGGTCCACTCGTCGCGCGTCTTGCTCTTGAACACTTCGGTGAAGCGCTGGCGCAGGGTCGGCCAACCGGAGCGGTCCATCTGCGCCGGAAGGTCGGCATCGGCGAGGCCGAGGCCCTGCAGGAACGCCGCGTAGAACTGCGGCTCGAGAGCGCCGACGGCCATGTGTCCGCCGTCCGCGGTTTCGTAGGTGTCGTAGAACGGCGAGCCCGAGTCGAGGAGGTTGGTGCCGCGCTCGTCGTTCCAGGCGCCGAAGGCGCGGAACTTGAAGAGGAAGGTCGCGAGATGGGCGGCGCCGTCGACCATCGCCGCGTCGACGATCTGGCCCCTGCCGGACTTGGCGCGCTCGAGGAGTGCGAACGCGATGCCCATCGCGCACAACATGCCGCCGCCGGCGAAGTCGCCCACCAGATTGATCGGCGCCAGCGGCTTTTCGCCCTTGCGACCGATCGTCGACAAGACGCCCGAGGTCGCGATGTAGTTGATGTCGTGACCGGCCATGCTGGCATAGGGGCCTTGCTGGCCGAAACCGGTCAGGCGCCCGTAGACGAGCTTCGGGTTGCGGTCCTGGGCGACCTCCGGACCGAGTCCGAGTCGCTCCATCACGCCCGGCCGGAACGGTTCGATGAGGACGTCTGCCTTATCGGCGAGGCGCAGCACGGTCTCCACACCTTCGGGCTTCTTGAGATCGACGGCGACCGATCGCTTGCCGCGGGCGAGGAAATCGGCGGAGCGGGAGCCGACGCGGTCGACGCGGACGACGTCGGCGCCGAAGTCGGCTAGGATCATCCCGCAGTAGGGGACGGGCGCGAGCCCGGCCATTTCGACGACGCGGATACCTTCGAGTGCTTGCATGGACGACTCCTGTTGCGCTGGCGGGCGAGTGGCGAGCAGGGTGAACTGAGAATAGTTACGGACTCGACTGGGCAAAGACAAGGATGGCGGGAGATCGACCGCGCCGTTGCGGGGTTTTGCCGCGATCGCGGTTTCGACCTGAGCGCTGCCTGCCGCGTAGGCTGGTACAACGACCGCGTCGAGGAGCGGTTGCGGCTCCCCGATTTCGGCCGTCCGGACCGGCTCGCCCTGGTGATCGGCAACACTCGGATGCTGTGGACACGCCTGGCCGAGGAGCTGCGGCGCGATGCCGATCTGCGCCGGTCGCGCGATCCGATCGAGGCCTACACCGAGACGGCGCTGAGCCAACTCGCCGCGGAGCTGCCGGTCGCGGTCGAGCTGCGCTGGGCGCATACGGTCGGCAGCCGCATGGTGGCGATCCAGCGGCTGGCGCAGATCGCGGGCCTCGCCTACCTGTCGCCGGCCAACCTGTGTGTCCACCCCGTCTACGGCCCGTGGATCGCGCTGCGCGCGGCGATGGTCTGCGACGTCGCCGGCCCGCCGGGCCCGCCGCCGGAGATGCAGTCGCCGTGCGACGCGTGCGAGCACGCCTGCGCGCCAGCTGCGGCCGCGCTCGCCTCCCGCCCGTGGCGCAAGCTGCAATGGCGCCGCTGGCTAGCAGTACGCGACAGTTGCCCACACGGCAGCGAGCACCGCTACAGCGAGTCCCAGCTCGAGTACCACTACACCAAGAACCGCGCCGCCCTCGAACGAGCGATCGCCGAATCCTCGGAATAGAACCGGTAGAAACTCGAGTGCGTGAAGTCGTCACTCGAGGTTGCTGGCCATGCCGATCATCGGCGGCTCAGTTTTCTATCCACAGATTACGCCGATTACACAGATTAGAATCCAGGTCTTTCGTCGTCCGAACCCGAAAACCCAATCTGCGCAATCTGCGAAATCTGTGGATAAAAAAAGCTGCAAACCCATTCCCCGCTCTAGCTCACCTCCGCTTCGGTGGGGATGCCGGTTGTCGGTGGCTCAGTTTTCTATCCACAGATTACGCCGATTACACAGATTAGAATTCAGGTCTTTCGTCGTCCGAACCCGAAAGCCCAATCTGCGTAATCTGCGAAATCTGTGGATAAAAGAGCTGCAAACCCATTCCCCGCTCTAGCTCACCTCCGCCTCGGCGTAGAACGGCCCGCGGCACTCCAGCTCGGTTACGTCGCCGTCGATGGTGATGCTCGTCGTCAGGTCGATGCGGTCGGCGGCGCGGCCGATCATCAGGTCGATTTCGCCGGGCTCGACTACCAGTCGGTAGGCACGGTCGAGCAGGGCCAGTTGGCTGATTGCGAAGTAGAAGTCGATACGCCGGCTCTCTCCCGGGGCGAGCTCGACCTTGGTGAAGCCGGCGAGCTGGCGCGCCGGACGGGTGACGCTCGCCTGGCGGTCGCGGGCGTAGAGCTGCACCACTTCGCTCGCCGGCGCGGTCCCGGGGTTGGTCGCCTTGCAAGAGATGGTGACGGTTTCGTCGTAGAGTACGACCGTCTCGGATACGGAGATGTCGGAAAGGTCGACGCTGCCGTAACCAAGACCGGCGCCGAAGGCGAAGCGCGGTCGGTTGGTGCAGTCGACGTGTCCCGGCGCCGCTTCGTCGGAGGCGCCGCTGCCGATCTTGTGCGAGGCGTAGACCGGCGTCTGTCCGGCTCCGCGCGGAAACGAAACCGGCAGCCGGCCGCTCGGTTCGACGCGGCCGCAGAGGACGTCGGCTATCGCCTGTGGCCCGTGCAGGCCGGGACAGCCGGCCCACAGCTGCGCCGCGGCGCCTTCGGGGACGACCAGAGGCCGGCCGCTGCACAGCACCACCACCACCGGCGTGCCGGTGGCGACCAGCTGGCGCACCAGCTCGGCCTGCTCTCCCGGCAAGTCGAGGCTGACGCGGTCGCGGCCCTCGCCGCCGGTCGCCTGACCGACCCAACCGGTTTTCTCGCCGACGGCGCAGATGGCGACGTCGGCGGCGCGCGCCGCGTCGATGGCGGCGGCGAAACCGTCTTTTCCGGGATCGAGGAAGTGGCAGCCCGCGGCGCGGTGCACCACCGCATCGCCGCACTGTGCTTCGACCGCTTCGGCCAGGGTCGGCATGTCGGGATAGAGCTTGCGTACGCGCCCCTCGATGACGTCGTCGTCGATGCCGCGCTCGCGGGTGCCGAAGATCACCTCGCCGATGGTGCCGATGTCGATGGTGTCGATGTCGATTCCTGCCATGGTGCCGCTCAGGCCGGCTGCGAGATAGCAGTTGAGCTCGTCGTTGCCGGCGGCGCTGTAGGCGGCAAACATCAGACGCAGCGAATCGGCGAAGGGGCCGACTACGGCGATGCGTCCGAGCCCGCCCGCGAGCGGCAGCGTCCCGTCGTTGTCGAGCAGCACCAGCGAGCGCTCGGTGATTCGCTTGGCGAGCGCGCCGGCCTCGGGCAGCGAATAGGCACGGGCAGCGTCGTCTTCGTCACGGTAGGGATCGTCGAACAGGCCGAGGTCGACCTTGGCGTAGAGGACGCGCGCCACCGCGGTGTCGACGATCGCGCCGTCGAGCTCGCCGCTCTCCAGATGCTCGCGCAGCGCCGGAAAGCACTGTAGCTGCGGCAGCTCGACATCGAGTCCCGCCACCAGCGACTGCAGCGCCGCGTCGGCGCGGTCGACGGCGACGCAGTGCTTGGTCAGGTTGTAGGCAACCGAGCCGTAGTCGGCGACGACGAATCCTTCGAAGCCGAGCTCCTGCCGCAGCAGAGTGCTCAGCACCTCGCGCGACGCCGCGACCGGGACGCCGTCGATCTCGCTGTAGGAGTTCATCACCGACGCCAACCCCGCCTCGCGGATCGCCGCCTCGAAGGGCAGGGCAAAGACTTCGTAGAGCTCGCGCGGGCCGAGGTGGACCGCGGCCTGGTTGAGCGCCGCCTCGGACAGGCCGTAGCCGAGAAAGTGCTTGGCGGTGGCGATCGCGCCGTCGCGCAGGTCGTCTCCCTGCAGGCCGGCGACGAAAGCGACGGCGAATGCGGCGCAGAGGACTGGATCTTCGCCGTAGGTTTCGTGCACCCGTCCCCAGCGCGCGTCGCGGGCGACGTCCATCACCGGCGACAGCGCCTGGTGGATGCCGACGGCGCGCATCTGCATCCGGGTGAGGTCGGTCATCTGCCCGACCAACTCGGGCTCCCAGGTGGCGGCGAGATTGATCGCCGTCGGGAAGGTCGTCGCCGGACCGTACATGAGCCCGCACAGCGCTTCGTTGTGGAGGATTGCGGGAATTCCCAGTCGGGTCTCCTCGACGTGGTAGCGCTGGACGGCGTTGGCCGCCCGCGCCATCTGTCGCGGATCATCACCCCCCAGCATCGCCGCGCCCGACACCTGGCCGATGCCGTCGGGAATGACTTCCCTCATCGCTGCCGGATCGACGTCGCCGGCGGGGCCGCGGAAGTGGAAGGGGAAGATTCCGCCCAACTGCGCCAGCTTCTCCGCCGGCGTCATCCGCTCGACCAGGGACTCGACCATTTGGTCGCGATCGTTTGCCATGGGTCGCTGCTTATTGCGAAGCGGCTGCTCGCTCAAGGGACGGCGAGCGCGAGGTGCGTGGAGTTGGCTCGCGCGTCGACCGCGAGGCTTCGTCGGCCCTCGCACGTGCC
>JAUIGL010000058.1 GCA_030430165.1 bacterium
CGAGAACGTCTCGACCGCGCCCCAACCGCCGACGTCCCCGAGTAGCCCAAGGGGCGTATCGAGGGGCCTGTTCGCGCCAGGCCCCTCGATACGCGCTTCGCACTACTCGGGGTGGACGGAGGGGGAGGTGGACGATGAGACCGCCGTTTGACCCCCCTGAAGTCCCCCCTTGGCAAGGGGGGACGGTATTTGGGTTTGGGTCTGCGCCCGGCAGCTGCCGGGCGTTCGGTTGGGCCCTCACCCGGCCGCCGGGGCCGGGTGAGGGATCGAAAACGCTGGGTGTGCCGTGCTTACTTGGTGCCGGAGCGCAGGAACGCCGGGACGTCGAGCTCGCTTTCGCTGGTGCCGTCGTCGGACAGCGTGTAGCCGCTCTCGGTCTCCGCGGTGTCGGCCGAATAGGGCCGGAAGACGGGCTCGCCGCCCTCCTCGCTGACCGATCCGACCTTGACCACCTTGCGCCCCGGATCTCCCGATAGGCTGCGCAGGCGTCCGAACCCACCGCCGCCGCCACCGGCAGCGACCATCGGCTCGGCGACCTCGGCAGCCGGCTCCGGCTCCACCTGGCTGGACTCGACGCCGAAGCCAGTTGCAATCACCGTGATGCGCAGCTCGTCTGCCATCGCCGGATCGATCACCGCGCCGAAGATGATGTTGGCATCCTCGTCGGCTTCTTCCTGGATCAGGGTCGAGGCTTCGTTGACCTCGAACAGCGACAGGTCCTCATTGCCGGTGATGTTGATCAGCACTCCCTTGGCGCCGGAGATCGAGATGTCCTCGAGCAGCGGGCTGCGGATCGCCTTCTGCGCCGCCTCGATCGCCCGGTTGTCGCCCTTGGCGGTGCCGGATCCCATGATCGCCATGCCCATCTCAGCCATGATCGTGCGCACGTCGGCAAAGTCGAGGTTGATCAGGCCGTGCACCGTGACCAGATCGGAGATGCCGCGCACCGCCTGGAAGAGAACGTCGTCGGCCATGCGGAAGGCGTCGATCATCGACGTGTTGCGCGCCGCGGTTTCGAGCAAGCGCTGGTTCGGAATGACGATCACCGTGTCGACCGACTCCTGCAGCTCGTCGATTCCCTCGTCCGCCTGGCGGCGCCGCTTCTTGCCTTCGAAGCTGAACGGCTTGGTCACCACGCCGACGGTGAGCGCGCCCATCTCGCGCGCGATCCGACCGACCACCGGCGCCGCGCCGGTTCCGGTCCCGCCGCCCATGCCGGCGGTGACGAAGACCATGTCTGCACCTTCGAGATGCGACCGCAGAACTTCCTCGCAAGTTTCCGCCGACTCGCGCCCGACCGCCGGATTGGCGCCCGCACCGAGCCCATTCTCTCCCAACTGAACCCGCGAGTCGGCGCGATTGTTCTCGAGCGCCTGCGCGTCCGTGTTGGCGACGAGAAACTCGACCCCACTCAGTCCCGCGGCGATCATCGTGTTGACGGCATTGCCGCCACCGCCGCCGACCCCGGCGACCTTGATCCGCGCTCCCGAAGTTTCCACCCCTGCCAATTCGATCATCCCAACCTCCTTCCGCCCGACCGGGTCCGTCCCGGCCGGCCATCACAACTTCAGACGAAGTCCCGGAACCAGTCCACCATGCGACGTCCCATGCGCGCGATCACATGACCGCCTTCGGCGATCGCCGGCAGGGAATCGGTCGATTCCATACCCCGCCGCGTCAGTCCCAGCGCGGCCGCATAGCCCGGTCCCGAGAGAACTTCTTCCACACCAACAAAACCAACCGGCACACCGATTCGCACCGGCATGCCGAATACCCTTTCCGCCAAGTCGGAAGCTCCGGGGGTGAGCACGCTGCCCCCGGTGAGAACGACGCCACAAGCGAGCGACTGCTCGAGCCCGGCGCGCTCCAGCTGGCGATGCGCCAGCGTGAAGATCTCCTGAAAGCGCGGACCGATGATCTCGGCGAGAATGCGCCGCGGAAAGCTGCGCGACTCGCGCCCGCCGACCATCGCCACTTCGAGCATCTCGTCGCCGTCGACCGCGGTCGCAATCGCCGCACCGTGGCGCAGCTTGATCTGCTCGGCTTCCCGAAACGGAGTCCGCAGTCCCGCCGAAAGGTCGCTGGAGACGTGATTGCCGCCGACCGCCAGGACCGCCGTGTGCTTGACCGCGCCGCCCTCGAAGGCGACCAGGCCTGCGGTGCCGGCGCCGACGTCGAGCACCGCGACACCGAGCTCGCGCTCCTCCGCGGTCACCACCGCCTCGGCCGAGGCGAGCGCTCCGAGACTGAGGTCGGCAACGTGCAATCCGGCGCGCTGGCAGCACTTGATGGCGTTCTGCGCCGGCGCGATCGAGGTCGTGACGATGTGCACGCGCGACTCGAGACGCACCCCCGACATGCCGACCGGGTCCTTGATGCCGTCCTGGCCGTCGACCACGAACTCCTGCGTCAGCACGTGAAGGATGTCCTGGTCCTGCGGCAGCGGCACCGCGCGCGCGGCTTCCGAGACCCGCTCGACGTCGGCCGACTCGATGTCAGCTCCCTTGAGCGCCACTACCCCGTGGCTGTTGAATCCCTTGACGTGGCCGCCGCCGATCGACGCGTGCACGGTGTGGATCTCGCAACCGGCGCTGAGCTCGGCCTCGCGCACCGCGCTCGAGATGGCGTGCACGGTCGACTCCATGTCGACCACCACTCCCTTGCGCAGGCCCTCGCAGGCGGACACGCCGAGACCGAGCACCGCCAGGCTGTCCAAGCCCGGCTCGATCACCACCGCGGCCACCTTCGCCGTACCGATGTCCAGTCCTACGAAGAGGTCTTGTCGTCTCGACATCTTCATGTCTCTCACGTGCTAAGCTTCCGCGCCGCGCCGAGCTCGGCGTGGATCTCCACCGGCTCGCGCAAACGCACCACCACCTGATCGCGGAACCGAAGGTCGATCCGCGCCAATTTTTCCGAAGAGCCGATCCAAGTCTGCAGAACCCGCTCGGCGCGGCGCAGTCGGTTCTCCCAACCGCGCCAACCGAGGAACACCGGCACCCGCGGGCGTTCCGGATACAGGATAAGGCCCTCTCCGGGATCGAGGTGCATCTCCGAAATGCGAATTCCACTCGCGTCGTCGAGGCCGCGGCGCAACAGGTGCAGGGCGCGGCGCAGTGCCCAGCGCCGCTGGCCGTCGCCGCCGTCGGAGAGTCCGGTGAACACCGGGTAGTTGCGGTCGTGCTGCGGCCGCAACGGGCCAAAGCTCTGGCCGCGCCGGTCGACGTAGTAGAGGTCGTCGAGCACCGTGATCGCCTCCGGACGCCGCTCGCGAAGATGGATCTGCAGGGTGCCGGGAAAGATCCGGCGCACCGTCGCCGAGCGAATCATCGGGTGGTTCTCGGCCAACGCCCGCAACCGGCCCGGCGTCGTGCTCCACAAGCTCTCACCCTCGCGGATGCCGAGCCACCGGCGCATCTCGGCGACGCTGACCAGATCTCCGGCGCCGTGGATCTCGACTCGCTCGACCTTGAAGTAGGGGTGCGATTGCAGCGCGGCGAAGGCGACCGCTCGGTGTCGCAGCGTGGCGTAGCCGGCGACGCCGAGTCCGATCGCCAAGGCGAGCATGGCGCAAGCACGCGGCGACGGTCGCGCCGGGCGCAGCCTGGCCAGCGCACCGCGCAGGCGATCGCGGACAGCCGAGAGATTCATCCCCGCGGCGCCTCCCATTCGCCGACCAACCGGATCTCCGGCACCAGGCGGATCTGCCGCTCCTGCCACACCGCATCGACGATCTGGTCCATCAGCGACTTGACGTCCGCCGCCAGGGCGCGGTCGACGTTGACGATGAAGTTGGCGTGGTCGGGGGATACCATCGCGCCACCGACGCGATGCCCCTTGAGACCGGCGGCGTCGATCAGGCGGCCGGCGAACTCCCCCGGAGGATTCTTGAAGATCGAACCGGCGTTGGGCAGTCCGAGCGGCTGCTTCGACTCGCGCTTGCGCTTGGCGTCGGCCATGCGCCGGCGGATCTCGGCGCCGTCGCCCGGCCGCATGAGAAACTCGACGCCGGCGATCAACATGCCCAGGGGAAGGTCGAAACGACGGTAGCCAAAGCGCAGCTGGTCCCGCTCGAGGCGAACGATACCGGCGTCGGCTTCGACTCCCTGTACGGCGTCGACGACGTCGGACATCTCACCGCCGAAGGCGCCGGCGTTCATCAGCAGACCGCCGCCGATCGAGCCGGGAATGCCCTCGGCGAACTCGAGACCGCTGAGATCGCGGCCCGCCGCCTCGACGACCAGGCGCTTGAACGGAGCCGCGGCGCCGGCGCGAGCGCGCTGCATCTCGCCCTCGGCCGACCAATCGATGGTGGCAAAGCCGCGCCCCAACTTGACGACGACGCCGCGCACACCGCGGTCGCTCACCAGCACGTTGGTGCCGATGCCGACGACGAACAGCGGCACGCCCGCGTCGCGCGCGGCGCGCTGCGCGAACAGCACTTCGTCGGCGTCCTCGACCTCGATCCAGACGTCGGCGGGACCACCGATGCGAAACGAGGTGTGGCGCGACATCGGCTCGTCGAAACGAGCGCGCTCGCCGAATCGCTGTCGCAGCTGGTTGTGCAGAGTGAGGCTCACTGGACCGTCCACGTCCCCTGGGTTCCCGCGATGTGACCGACCAGCTCCTCGGCGGCGCTGTGAATGTTGCCGGCGCCCATCACCATCACCAGATCGCCCGGCCGCAGGTGCGGCAGCAGCTCGGGGATCAATTCGTCGACGCGCGGCACGTACGAGACGTCCATGTGACCGCGACGCTTCAGCGCCCAGTACAGGACCTCGCCGCTCAAACCGTCGAGCGGCTCCTCGCCGGCGGCGTAGATGTCGGTGAGAAACACGTGATCGGCGTCGTCGAAACAGTCGAGAAACTCGTTGAACAAATCGCGCGTGCGGGTGTAGCGGTGCGGCTGGAAGACGGCGACGATGCGGCGGCCGAAGCCTTCGCGCGCCGCCGCCAGCGTCGCGCGGATCTCCTCGGGATGATGGCCGTAGTCGCTGAACACGGTGACGTCGCCGGCTTCGCCGCACAGCTCGAAGCGGCGGTGGATGCCGCCGAACTCGGCGAGCGCCTGGCGGATCTCCTCGAACGGAACCTCGAGCTCGGTGGCGACCGCGATCGCCGCCAGGGCGTTGAGCGCCTGGTGGCGTCCGGGCAGCCGCAGCCGCACCGTTCCCAGCACCTCGCCGTGGCGCACCGCTTCGAACACCGTGTCCATGCCGACGACGCAGACGTCGCGCGCCTCGTAGTCGGCCTCCGAGGTGGTGCCGTAGGTGACGACGCGCTTGCGCACCTGCGGCAGCACCGCGCGCACGTTGACGCTGTCGAGACAGAGCACGCCGAGACCGTAGAACGGAACCCGGTTGACGAAGTCGGCAAACGCGCCGCGCACCCGGTCCATCTCGCCGTAGTAGTCGAGGTGCTCAGGGTCGATGTTGGTCACCACCGCGATCGCCGGCGTCAACAGGAGGAACGAACCGTCGCTCTCGTCGGCTTCGGCGACCAGCAGGTCGCCCTGCCCGAGTCGCCCGGCGCTACCCATCGAGTGCACCTTGCCGCCGATTACCGCCGTCGGATCGCGACCGGCGCGCGACAGAATCGAGGCGATCAGCGAAGTCGTGGTGGTCTTGCCGTGCGTACCGGCGACGGCGATCCCTTCCTTGAGGCGCATCAACTCGGCGAGCATTTCGGCGCGCGGGATCACCGGAATGTTCAGCTCACGGGCGCGGCCGATCTCCGGATTGGAATACTTGACGGCCGACGAGATGACGACGACGTCGGTGTCGGGACCGACCGCCTCGGCGCTGTGCCCGAAGCTGACCTTGGCGCCGTGTTCGACCAGCCGCCGCGTCACCTCGGTCTCGTGGATGTCCGAGCCGCTGACCCGGTGGCCGAGGGTCAGCAGAACCTCGGCGATACCGCTCATGCCGATTCCGCCGATTCCGACGAAATGAATCGAGCACGGCCCCTTGAACAATCTACTCATGTCCGCTCCCCTCGCCCGACCAGCTCTCGGCAGATTTCGACCACCCGCACCGCCGCGTCCGGCACAGCCAAACTCTGCGCGCTGCTCTCCATGCGCGCAAGCCGGGTGGGATCGGCCGCGATCGACTCGATCTCTTCTGCCAGGCGGTCGCCGGATAGATCGGCGTCGAGCACCACCCGCGCCGCGCCCGCCGACGCCACGACCTCGGCGTTCGACCGCTGGTGGTCGTCGGCCGCCAGTGGATACGGCACCAGAATCGCCGGCTTGCCGAGCAGCGCCAGCTCGGCCAGCGTCGTCGCGCCGGATCGGCAGACGACCAGATCGGCAGCGGCGTAGGCCGCGCCCATGTCGTCGATGAATTCGTGCACGGAAGCTTCGACGTCGCTGGCGGCGTACGATTCGCGCGCCTGCTCGGCACCGAGGCGGCCGGTCTGGTGGACGATCCGCAGGCCCGGGATCGCCGCGCGCAACCGCGGCGCCGCGGCGCAGATGGCGGCGTTGATGCTGCTCGCGCCCTGGCTGCCGCCAAATACCAGCAAACCGAAACCCGCGGCGCGCTCGGTCGCCGCCTCGCGCGCCAACGACCGCACCGGATTTCCGGTGACGCGGACCTTGCCCTTTGGGAAGTAGGCTTCGGCGGCAGCGAACGAGGTGCAGACGCGCGAGGCAATCCGACCGAGGACGCGGTTGGCCATACCCGGATGCGCGTTCTGCTCGAGCAGGACGGTCGGCAGTCCGCGCATCCACGCGGCGAACACGGCGGGGAAGGACGCGTAGCCACCGACGCCGAGAACGACGTCGGCGCCGAAGTCGGCGAGCTCGCGCCGGGCGGCGCTCAACGCTGCCGGAACCTGCGCGATGAACTCGACGATGCCGCGCAGACCGCGGCCGCGCACGCCGCGCACGTCGACCGCGCGGAAGGCGAAAGCGGTATTGGGGATGACGCGCGCCTCGATGCCGGTCGAGCTGCCGATGAACATCGCGGCGTCGCCCTCGCCCAGGGCTTCGGCTACCGCCAAACCCGGGAACAAGTGCCCGCCCGTTCCTCCTCCGGCTACGACCATTCTCATCCCGTCATCCGCGACAAAGCCGCCAGAATTCCCACTTGCAGCATACAGCTGAGCAACGCCGAGCCGCCGTAGCTGATGAACGGCAGCGCCAGGCCCTTGGTCGGCAGCATGCCGAGCACCACGGCGACGTTGACCACGGCGCTGAGGATGATCGCCGAGGTCAGCCCGAAGGCGAGCAGGCTGGCGAACGAATCCGGGTGGCGCGCCGCGATGCGATAGCCGCGCACCGCCAGCAGGGCGAACAAGGCGAGTACCAGCAGCGCTCCGATCAAGCCGAGCTCCTCGCCGATCAGGGCGAAGACGAAATCGGTGTGCGCCTCCGGCAGGAACGAGAGCTTCTGCCGGCTCTGGCCGAGGCCGACTCCGGTGAGGCCTCCCGAACCGAAGGCGATCAGCGACTGGACCAGTTGGAACGCGCCCTCCTGGCTCTGGCCCCACGGATCGAGGAAGGCCATCAGGCGCTTGACCCGATACGGCGCCGCCATCGCGCCGGCGGCGAACAACACCGCGCCGAGCGACAGCAGTCCGGCGACCTGGCTCAGTCGAGCGCCGCCGGCGAACAGCATCAGCAGAGTCAGCGTGCCGAGAATCACGGTGGTGCCGAAATCGGGTTGCTGCATCACCAGCAGCGCGCACAAGCCGACCACGGCGAGCAACGGCAGCACGCCGTGACGGAAGCTTCGCATCTCCTCGCGCCGCGTGCTGATCCAGCGCGCGGCGAAGAGTACTACGCCGATCTTGGCGAATTCGGACGGCTGCAGGCTGAAACCGCCGAGACGAATCCAGCGTTGCGCGCCGCCGCGCTCGACCCCGAAGTAGGGCACCAGCACCAGCAGCAGGGCGACCAGCGTCAGGGCGAAGAGCACGTTCGCCCAGCGCTCGAGGAACTCGATGCGCACCCGCGACGCGGCGAGCAGCACGACGCTGCCGATGCCGAGCGCGATGGCGTGCTTGCGAAAGAACAGCAGCGGGTCGCCGAAACGCGCCTGGGCGTGGAAGTAGCTGACGTTGAAGACCATCACCAAGCCGAGCGCCATCAGCGCCGCCGCGGCGCCGAGCAACCAGTTGTCGGCGCGGGTCAGCCGCGGCATCAGGACCTGCCGCTGCAGTGGCGACATCGGCCGCAGGCGATTCATAGGCGCTCGACCTCGGATCGATACTGGCGTCCGCGCTCGGCGTAGTCGCGGAACTCGTCGAAGCTGGCGCAGCCCGGCGCCAAGACGACGGTTTGCCCCGGTCCCGCCAGTCGCGCGGCGCAGCGCACCGCGTCGGCGACCCCGCCGACGACTTCGCACTCCACCGCGCCGCTGAGCTGGGCGGCGATCTCCGGGCCGGCGGCGCCGAAGCAAACGACGCGGTCGACTCGGCCCGGCATGCAGCGACGCAAGCTGCGAAAGTCGCCGCCCTTGTCGTAGCCGCCGAGCAGCAAGATGATTCCACCGGGAAAGCTGGCGATCGACTTCTCGACCGCGCCGACGTTGGTGGCTTTGGAGTCGTCGAAGTAGCGCGCGCCCGATTTCTCGGCGACGAACTGCAAGCGATGCGGCAGACCGGTAGTCGCGGTGAGAGCTCGATCGATCGCCTCCAGCGGGACATCGAGCACCGCGCCGACGGCGACTGCCGCCATCATGTTCTCGACGTTGTGCGCACCCTGAAGGGGGCGACCACCGAGCGCGATCCGGGTCTCACCGTCGCGCCGGATGACGGCCTCGCCGCGATCGAAGAACACGCCGCGCTCGACCTCGTCGAGGCCGAAGGAAAAGACTTCGCCGGCCACGTCGCGGCGGTGCGCCCAGACGCGCTCGTCGTCGCGGTTGAGGACCGCGACACCGTCGGCGGCGAGGTGTCGCAGCAACGCCGCTTTGGCGTCCTCGTAATCCTCCATGCTGGCGTAGCGGTCGAGGTGATCGGCGGTCAGATTCAGCCACACGGCAACGCGCGGCTGGAACGCGTCGAGCCACTCGAGCTGGAAGCTCGACACCTCGACCACGGCGACGTCGAGTTGCTTGCCCGCCGCCTCGGCCAGCGGCGTGCCCAGATTACCGCCGACGAAGACCCGGCGCCCCGCCTCGGCGAGAAGGTTGCCGATCAGGACCGTGGTCGTGCTCTTGCCGTTGGTACCGGTGATGGCGACGATCGGACAGTCGAGAAATCGCGACGCCAGCTCGACCTCGCTCCAGATCGGCGTTCCATCGTCGGCGGCACGGCGCAGGATGGGGTGCGAACGAGCCACCCCTGGGCTCGGCACGATCAGGTCGACTTTGCCGAGCGCCGCCAGTTCCTGGTCGGAACCAACCGCGGCACCGCTTTCGATCAGGTCCGCCGGCACCGCATCGGCGTTCTTCTCGAGCACGCGAACCCGCGCCCCGCGCTCCAGCAGCAGGCGAGCGCAAGCGGCGCCGGCGCGGCCGGCGCCGATCACGGCGACGTTCTTGTTCGAGAGAGTCTTCACCGCAGTTTCAGCGTGCTCAGCGCCACCAGGGCGCAGATGATCGAGACGATCCAGAAGCGAACGATGATCTTCGGCTCGGGCCACCCCTGCAGCTCGAAGTGATGATGGATCGGCGCCATGCGAAAGATCCGCTTGCGCCGCAGCTTGTACGAACCGACCTGCAAGATGACCGAGACCATCTCGACGATGAACACACCCCCGGCGATGACGAAGACGATCTCGTGCTTGGTCAGAACCGCGACGATACCGAGCGCCGCACCGAGCGGCAACGCGCCAACGTCGCCCATGAATACGGCCGCCGGGTAGGCGTTGAACCAGAGGAAGCCGAGTCCGGCGCAGACCAGCGCCGCGGCGAAGATCGAGACCTCGCCGACACCGCCGATGTAGGGAATGTGCAGGTACTCGGCGTAGCGCAGGTTGCCCGCGGCGTAGGCGAACACACCGTAGGTCACCGCGGTCGTCATCACCGGGCCGATCGCCAGGCCGTCGAGCCCATCGGTCAGGTTCACGGCGTTCGCCGTGCCCACCACCGCGAGCGCGGCGAACGGAATGAAGCCGACACCGAGATCGATCGAGGCCCCCTTGAAAAAGGGAAAGTACAGTCGGGAGTCGAAGTCTGGCAGCCAAAACAGGAAGCACGCCGCGCCCCCGGCGATCGCAAACTCCCATGCGAGACGGGTGCGCCCCGGCAGCCCCGCCGAGTTGCCCAGTGCCAGCTTCGTGTAGTCGTCGGCAAATCCAACCGCGCCGAAGCCGAGGGTCACGGTCAGCACCACCCAGACGTACGGGTTGGCGAGATCGGCGAACAGCAAAGTCGCCAGCACCAGCGAGAACAGGATCAGCGTACCGCCCATGGTCGGCGTGCCCGCCTTCGACAGGTGCGACTGCGGCCCGTCGGGCCGGATCTGCTGGCCGACCTGGAGCTCGGTGAGCCGCCGGATCAACCACGGACCGATCAGCATCGACAACAGCAGCGCCGCCAGCGCCGCGACCACGGCGCGGAACGTAATGTAGCGAAAGACGTTGAGGACGCCGTACGAGTCGCGCAGGGAGAAGAGGAGGGAATAGAGCATTCGTCACGTATTCCCTCCGAGCAAGGCGACCACTTCGGCCATGCGCGAACCGTATCGGCGCACCGCCGGATCGTCGTCGGGACCCCGCGACCCTTTCACCAGGACCACATCCCCATCGCGCCACTGCGAGCGCACCAGCTCCGCCGCCGCGCTCGCATCGGCGCATTCGTGGATCGCGCAGCTGCCGCCGGCATCGCGAGCGCCGGCCGCCGTCTCGTCGCCCTGCGCACCCACCGCAACCAGAAAATCGATCCCGGCGCGCGCCGCCTCGGCGCCGACCTCGCGGTGCAGCCGCGCGCTGTGATCGCCGAGCTCGCGCATCTCGCCGAGCACTGCCCAAGAACGAGCTCCGCTCGCCGCGGCAGCGCGGATCCCGGCGATCATGCTCTCCGGGTTGGCGTTGTAGGAGTCGTTGATCAGAGTGACGCCGTTGGCGAGGGCGATCATCTGCATGCGCATCGCCGGCGGACGAGCCGCCTCGAGCCCGGCAGCGATGGTCGACAGCGGGAGACCCATGGCGTGTCCCAGCGCCGCCGCCGCCAACGCGTTGTGCACGTTGTGCAGCCCGGAGAAGTGAAGCCGCAGCGCGGCGCTCGAGTCGCCGATGTGCAGCCGCAGATCGATGCCGTCGATGCCCTTGTCGGCGATCCCATCGGCGCGCACCTCGGCGCCGCTGCCGAAGGTCACCTTGGCGCCGGAGAAACGCTCGGCGAGTGCCACCACTCGCGCGTCGTCGGCGTTGACCGCGATCGTCGTGGTGTCCTGCATGCCGGCGAAGAGCTCGCCCTTGGCGGCGGCAACCCCTTCGATACTGCCGAGCCCCTCGAGGTGCGCCGCGCCGACGTTGGTGATGACGCCGAAGTCGGGGCGGGCGATCTCGGCCAGTCGGGCGATCTCGCCGCGCTGGTTCATCCCCATCTCGAGCACGGCGATGCTCTCCGAGCCGCGCATGCGCAGCAGCGTCAGTGGCAGTCCGATCAGATTGTTCTGGTTGCCCGCGGTCTTGAGCACGGCGTCCGCAGCGCCGCCGGTCGCCAGCTCGCAGATCGCCGCGACCATTTCCTTGGTCGTCGTCTTGCCGTTGCTGCCGGTGATCGCGACCACCCGGAGCTGCGGGTTGGCTTCGCGCGACCAGTGGGCGAGGTCACCGAGCGCGCGCAAGCAGTCGCCGACCAAGAAGCAACGCGCCGGGTCGACACCGTCGGGCACGCGTTCGACCAGAGCCCCCGCGGCACCGCCGGCGAACGCCTGGGCGACGTAGTCGTGCGCATCGTGGTTCGGCCCGCGCAGTGCGACGAAGAGACAACCATCGCTCACCCGGCGCGAGTCGGTGCACACCTCCGAGAGAGAGAGCGCAGCACTGCCGCTGTCAGCGAGGGTCGCCCCGGTCGCCTCGACGACGTTCTGTCCACTCCACTCCATCTCTTCGACCGCAACCTCGCGCGCCAACGCCGCCGTCATCCGCTCAGCGATCCATCGCGAAAACCAGAGAGACCACCGCCCCCGGGCCGCGCGCCCCGGGCGCCGGCTCCTGAGCAACGACGTATCCCGACCCCTCGACTCGAACGCCCAGCCCTCTGTCCTGCGCCAGCACCAGTGCGCGGCGCATCCCCATGCCGAGGAAGCTCGGCGTGCCTTCCTCGACCACCGGCAGCACGCTGAACCCGCGATCGGTCTCCGGGTTGAACCTGATCTGGCGAAGACCCTCCGGAATCTCCGGCTCGTAGTAATCGAGCATCGGGTTGCCCCGCGGAAAGACGCCGACACGGCGCAGAGCGCGCTCGGCGATCCGCTTGAATACGGGAGCCGCGATGACGCCACCGTAGGTCGAGATGCGCGTCGGCGTGTCGACGACGACGAGAATCGCCAGCGCCGGATCGCGCGCCGGCACGAAGCCGACGAAGGACGCGATGCGCTCGGTCCGGTGATAGCCGCCGCTGACCGGGTCGATCTTCTGCGACGTGCCGGTCTTGCCGGCGACTTCGAAGCCGGGGACGCGCGCGTTCTTGCCGGTGCCGACCTCGACGACGTCGATCAGCATCTCCGCGACCATCGCCGCGATCTCCGGCTCGACCGCGCGGCCGACGACCTCGGGAGTATTCTGTTTGAGGACACGGCCATCGGCGGTGGTAACCCGGCTGACGATGTACGGCCGCATCAGCTCGCCGCGATTGGCGAGCGCGGCGAAGGCATTGACCAGCTGCAGCGGCGACACCGCCACCCCCTGGCCGAAGCTCGCCGTCGCCAGATCGATCGGCTGCCACGCGCGCGGTGGGCGGATGAGGCTGCCGACCTCGCCGGGCAGCGAGATTCCGGTCCTGCGGCTGAAGCCGAAGTCGGAAAAGACCGCCGCCAGCTTGTCGCTGCCGACGCGCGCGCCGACCTTGGCGCAGCCGATGTTGCTGGAGTTGGCGATCACTTCGCGAAACGTAAGTTCCTCGTAGCGGTGGTGGTCGTGGATGGTGCGGCGGCCGATGCGGAAGGCACCGCCTTCGCAGTCGATGACCTCTTCCGGGTGCACCGCGTGCTCGCGCAGACCGGCCGCGGCGAGGAACGCCTTGAAGGTCGAGCCTGGTTCGAAGACGTCGGTGATCGCCCGGTTGCGCCAGTGCGCCGGCGTCGCCCGGCGAAACGAGTTCGGATCGAAGCGCGGCGCGTTGGCCATCGCCAGGATCTCGCCGGTGCGCGGGTCCATTACGATCGCCGTCCCCGCCTTGGCACCGTACTCGACGACCGCGTCCTCGAGCGCAGTCTCGGCGACGTGTTGGATCGCCGCGTCGATGGTGAGCTCTACTTGCGCGCCGACGAGCGAGAGCGGCCCCCTCTCCCCACTCAGCAACCACTGCCGCCCTCGCCCGTCGCGCTCTACGTGGAGAGCATCGGCCTCTCCACGCAAGTCGGAATCAAATTGACGCTCGATGCCTTCGAGCCCCTGGCCATCGATACCGGTAAATCCAACCACGTGGCCGGCCAGGGCGTCGCGTGGGTACACTCGTTCGCGCGTCGGCTCGTGCCCGACCCCGGCAAGCCCCAGCGCCTGGACCCGCGCCCAGCGCGCCGGCGACACCCGCCGCTTCAGATAGACGAAGGGAGCCGGCGAAGCCGCGCGTTTCTCGACCGCCTCCAGCGGCAAGTCGATCAAGCTCGCCAAGCGAGCGATGTCCTCGGTTGCCGCATCGAACTGGCGCGGTCGCAGGTAGACGTCGACCGCCTCGCGGGTCAGCGCCAGCGGCTCGCCGGCGCGGTCGAGGATTGGTCCGCGGCGCGGCTGCAACGCGAGCATACGCGTCTGTTGGCGACGCGCCCTGCTGCGCAGGAAGTCGCCTTGGATCAGAGTCAGCTCGGTCGCCCGCAAGCCGAGACCAAACAGTGCGAGGGCGAAGCCCCCCATCGTCAGGGCAATGCGCAAGCGTACGGCGCGCCCGATCACGGCAGTGGCCCCTCCTCGTCTCGCGATGGCGGTCTCATTCCAAGACGCGCGCTCGCCAGCAACTGCAGTCGCCCCGGCGCATCGGCCGCGGCAGCCCGAACACGAAGTTCCCGCCCCTCACCTTCCAGCCTCTCCACGAGCTGCCGCGTGACCGACAGGCGGTACCCGGCCTCAACCACTTGAATCCGCACCCACACATAGCCGAGTAGCGACAAGGTCGTCGCCAACCCGAGAACCGACATCCAGATCTTGACCGCGCGCATCTCCGCGCGCACGGCGCTGCGCAGGTTGGGCGGCCGCCAGCCAGCCGAGCTGGTCAGCGGGCGATCGCCGAACTTGCGGGCGACGGATGCCGGGATCATTATCTATACCCCCAGCACCGCCACGACATCCGGATCGTCGGGCAGGTTGGCTTCACCTTCGGAGAACACGTTGTCCCAGTTCTCCGAGCTGAAGATCCTCAGTTTGTCCAGGACGCCGGCGAACACGACCTCACGGCCGAGGTCGGCGTAGTCGCGCAGCCGGCTGCACAACAGGATTCTCCCCTGGCGATCGAGTTGACATTCCTGGACGCCAGGAAAGTAGTAGTTCTGAAAGAACTTGATCACGCGCGGCGACCGTTCCATCTGGTCCCGGATGCGCTGCTCGAGCTTGAGCCACTCCGCCTTGGGATAGACGTCCAGACAATGGTATCCATCCACTTTGAAATTGGTGACGCAGATGTCACTGCCCACCCCCTCGAGAGCCTCTCGAAACTTGGCGGGAAAGCTGACCCGCCCCTTCTCGTCGACCTTCGCGGTGAAGTTGCCCCGAAACATTGGATATCTGCTCTACAGTCGCGCCCTAACCCCCACTCATCACCCACCTAACACCACCCACGGGCCATTTCTTCCCACAATTTCCCACACGGGGTTGTCGCAAGCCCCGTCCGGGTTGTCAAGGAATAAATGCTGGGCTAGTGGATCCACTTACGCTCCTGACCGCCCGGACAGCCACGGCCCGCAGAGCACTTCAGGGAAACGCCGTTCTACGAGGCTGAACGAAACGGGAATGAACACTGGATCGCCGCAGGCGGGGTTCTCAGTTTTTTCTATCCACAGATTACGCAGATTGCGCAGATTGGGTTCTCGGCCGCCGGAAAACCGGAAAGCCAAAATCTGCGCAATCTGCGAAATCTGTGGATAAAAACTGAGAACCCGACCACCTGAAGCCCCTGGTGTCGCCGTGGCACCCGGCAAGCTTGACTCGCCACCGGGCCGGTTCTATTTGCTCTCGCTGGGCTTTCGGCAGCCGCAGGGGTTTCCCCGTCTGCACACGCCACCGCCCGCTTTCAACAGGGCGCGGAGGTCCAAACTCATCCCATGCAGACTCCATCCAGCGACAACGAATCGCCGCGGCTGAAGCTCGCCGTCTTCACTCTGCTCAGCTTCACCAGTGGGCTGTTCTTCTTCGGCTGCTTCAAGCTGATGAACTTCCACTGGATCTCGATGAGCGTCCTGCTCAGCCTGCTGCTGATCGGCATGCCGATCGGCGGCCTGTTGGTCGTCCGCTACCTGCGCGCCGACCTCGCCTCGCTGTCGCTCGGCCTGCGCCTCCAGGTCGGCGTGATGCTGCTGGCGCTGGTCCTCTACCCGCTCTTCCTCGACCCGGCGTCGCGACTGGACTCGCTGCTCACCGGAACTCTCCGGGTGTCGGGCCTGACCTTCCTCATGTTCAAGTTCCTCCAGCTCGGGCTGGTCTTCGTGCCCTACTACATCGTCTTCGGCATGAACGAATTCCTCGGCTACCGCATCGCCCTCGGCGTGCTCGGCCAGCGCACCGAGCTCGCCTACGCGATCTTCCTCGGCGGTACCTCGCTCGCCTACGCCTGCATCGAGTTCGGCTCGCCGTACACCGGAGTGGTTCCGCTGATGGTCGCCGGCGCCGGCACCATCGGCATGGTCGGCGCCCAGCTGCAGCGGCGGTTTCGCGGCGGCGGCATCGGCTTCGCCGCGTTCAGCACTCTGCTGATCGCGCTGGCGCTCACGCCCGGGCTCGAGGATCGCTACATCAGCCAGCTCGAGCTCGACGGCGTGATGCAGCTGCGCACCATGCGCAAGAAGGCCAACACCGAGATCCTGCACCGCGAGTGGGGACGCTACCTGCACTTCAGTGTCATCGCCGACTCGCCGACCCGAATCGCCGGCTTCTACAACGGCGGGCTCCACTGGTACCACCAGACCGGCCGCACGCTCGAAGATCTCCAAGAGCACACGATGGAGACGATCCCGTTCTCGGCGCTGCCCGAGAACCCGTCGATCCTGATCATCGGCGCCGGTGGCGGCCAGCAAGTCGCGACTGCCCTGCTGCACGACCCCAAGCGAGTCGTCGCCGTCGAGATCATTCCGGAAGTGATCGAGTTGCTCGGCGGCAAGCTCGACGACCGCCTCGACGGCGCCTACAACGACCCGCGGGTCGAGACCGTCAAGATGGACGGGCGCCAGTACCTGGCGCAGACCGACGAGCGCTTCGACCTGATCTTCCTGCCGGTGGTCGACACCTCGATCACCATGCTGCGCTCGCTCTTCAACTCGGCCGAGACGCTCTACACCGTCGAAGCGTTCGAGGCGATGCGCGATCATCTCAGCGACCGCGGCACCCTGGTCATCCAGCGCCCCGCCAACTTCGACGTCTTCGGCGTTCTCCTGCGGCAGTACTTCCGCGCGCTGCAGGACGTCGGCCTGTCGCCCTTCGTCTGGCTCGACAACCCGAAGGCTCTGCAGGGCTTGACCGGACCCGGCATCGCCGGCCTCGAGTTCGGCACCGACCCGATCTACTTCCTGTTCGGCCGCCGCACGCCACAGGGCGGCAACCTGTCCGCAGAGGCGGTCGCGCACCTGAAGGAGAACAACTTCGCCCGCGTCGACGACTTCGGTGACTTCGAGTACTCGCCGAAGACCGACAACTTCCGCCTGCGTTCGGATCAGCTGTTCAACATCTTCGGGTCGAGCCCGCTCAACTGGAACATGGCGGTGCTCCTCGCGGTCATCGCCACCGTCGTCACGCTGATCCTGGTCGTGCTGCACCGCCAGTTCAGAACCGAGGCGGCGCCGATTCCGTTCGCGCCGCTGGTCGGCCTGGCCATCCTCATCGGCCTAAACTTTCTCCTGCTGCAGCAGTTCCTCATCTTCAGCCTCTACCGGGTTCTCGAGATCCCGATGGATGCGGTATTTCTCGGCAGCGTCGGCTACATGATGCTGGCCGGCCTAGCCGGAGTCGCGCTGACCGCGCACGAGTCGCGTTTCAGCCTGGCGCTCGCCGTATCGATTCTCGCCGCCCTGCTGCTCGGCGCCGCGCTGATCGTCCCAGAGACGATGCTCGGCGTGCTGGTCGCGCTGCCGCTGGTGGCGATGACTGGAGCGCTCTTCCCCAGCGTCTTCCGCGGCGGCGAGAAGATGCTGCTGGTAGTGTTCGGCGGCGACGCGGTCGGCGCCCTGATCGGCGGTGTCGTCGCCTTCCTGTGGCCGATCGCGCTGGGCTTCCGCAGCTACGGGGTGCTGACGCTTTGCGTGTTCGTCGTCACTGCGTTGTCCGTATGGTGGGCGCGACGGCGTTACGACCTGGTGAACCAGCAGGCTGGATAGGAAAGCTCACTGCGGCGGTGGTGCCTCTCGCAATCCAGAGCGGCTCTTTTTCTATCCACAGATTTCGCAGATTGCGCAGATTTGGATTCAGGTTTTCTGAACTCCGAAAACCAATCTGCGCAATCTGCGGCTAAAGAGTGTGCCACCGAGCCTCATCGAGCCACCCGGCACCAGTGACGAGTAACCGCGCGGCACCCCGCTGTCGGGGTGCCGCGCGCCAGGTCCAGAGGCAGTCGATAAGCCGGATTCTGTCCCGGCACCGAAGCGCCGGTGGGAACCATTCGTCTGGGACGGCGGTTGCCCGCCGCCTCTAGCGATCTACCCGAGGTTCAGCGCGGGCCGCGCTCCCTCACGTTCGTCTTGCTCCGGGTGGGGTTTGCCGCGCGACGACGTCACCGCCGCCGCGGGTGTCCGAAGACACCGTTTCACCGACTCCCGCGAGTCGCCCCGCGGGCCGTTTCCTTTCTGTGGCACTTTCCCTCGATCACCCGAGGCCGCCGTTAACGGCCACCCTGCCCTATGGAGTCCGGACTTTCCTCCCGCCCCACTCGGAGGCGAGCGATTCCCTGACTTCCTCTGGATGGCGAGAGTGTAGCAGAGGCTGCGCGGCGTCGGCCAGGCGCGCGATATGCCGGCAGCCAACCCGCTGCATTGCCGACGATTCGGCCGCGCACTCACGAGTGTCGACCCCGTGCTGCGGACAGCGGTGGGACTTCGTCCTCATTTTGAGGGTCCCTCATCCTGACCTTCTCCCACAGGGAGAAGGAATTCAGATGCCTCTCCCTGTGGGAGAGGTCGGCCGAAGGCCGGGTGAGGGTCCCTCAGATAACCGAGCGCAGCGAGGCTCCGTTCGACCCCGCTACGCGCGCCTCCGAATCAAGCGGGCGCCGTCCCGATCAGGCCGACTCCTCGAGCGGGGCTCGATAGAAGATGATCCGGTGGCAGCTCGGGCACTGGCGCACTTCCTTGTATCGCTGGAGCTCGTTGAAGAGCTGCGGCGGCAGGCTCATGCGGCAGCCGGTGCAGATGCCCTTGACCGCCTCGACCACGGCGGTCCCGTCGCGGCGCTTGAAGATCATCTCGTACTTGCCGCGCAGCTCACCGTCGATTCCCTTGGCGAGCGCTTCGCGCTTGGCCTTCTCCTCGTCCAACCCTTCGCTGAGCTCGGACGCCTCGGTGCGCGGCACCTCGATCTTGGCCTGTACCTCGCCCTCGAGCTCGGCCAGCGCCTCCTCTTCTTCCGCCAGCTGCGCGCCGATCTTCTCGAGCGAATCCATCACCGTCAGCAACTCTTCCTCGAGCTGCTGCTTGGCTTCCTTGCCGAGGTCGATCTCGCGCTGCAGCGCGAGCAGCTCGCGGTCGGTCTTGACGCGGCTCATGCGCATGCGGTTGTCGCGCATGCGGCCACCGTCGACTTCGAGTTGCGCGTCCATCTCGGAGCGCTGCTTCTCCAAGCCCTCGCGCTGCGCGGTCAGCTCGGCCACCGCCGTGCGGCGGCGCTGCACCTTGGCCTCGAACTCATCGGCCGCGCCGGTCAGCTCTTCGACCCGGTCGACGCGCTCCTTGAGCTTGCGATCGAAATCCTGAAGTGCCGCGAGTCGGTCGATCTCGGCTTCGAAATCCTGATCTGATGTTCCCATTCCGCTCCTTAGCCCGCGCTGTAGCCGCACGTCGTGCGGTCGCCGTCCGCTCTGGCCTGCCAACCCGCCCCCCGGGTCTCTTCGCTTCGTCCCGCCGCTCTTCGATTCTTCACCGTGGCCATTGGTTTCTCTCGAACCCGGAAGGGTTGCATCGCTCGCGGGCGCTCCCCTGTCGGTAGATTTTCCGAGTCCATCCGAGACGGCATCGCTCCGTCCGGTCGATGATCCAGTGGGCGCACCAGGATTCGAACCTGGGACCTACCGGTTATGAGCCGGCGGCTCTGACCAGACTGAGCTATACGCCCCAAAAAATTGCTCCTCGATGTCAAGCTTCCGACTGTATCCCAACTCGATGTCGGGTTTCGATCCCCCCTCATTCAGTGCTCGCCAGGCGCCCGCCTGTGGCGGGAGAAACCCGGTTCGGCCGCCGCAACTTGCGAAGTGCCTTGGCCTCGATCTGGCGAATGCGCTCGCGGGTCACCTCGAACTGCTGGCCGACCTCTTCCAAGGTCAGATCGCGGCTCTCGCCGACCCCGAAACGCAGCCGCAGAACCTTCTCCTCGCGCGGCGTCAGCGACGCCAAGGCAACCCGCGTCTGATCCTTGAGGCGCGCGCTCATCACCGCCTCCGGCGGTCCCGGTGTGTGCGGATCCTCGATGAAGTCACCGAGCGTCGAGTCCTCCTCCTCGCCGATCGGAGTCTCGAGCGAGACCGGCTGCTTCACCACCTTGAGCACCTTCTGCACTTTGTCGACCGGCAGGTCGACGCGCGAGGCGAGCTCTTCCGCGGTCGGCTCGCGGCCGGTCTCCTGCACCAGCTCGCGCGAGATGCGCACCAGCTTGTTGATGGTCTCGACCATGTGCACCGGGATGCGGATGGTGCGCGCCTGGTCGGCGATCGCTCGCGTCATCGCCTGGCGGATCCACCAGGTCGCGTAGGTCGAAAACTTGAACCCGCGCTGGTACTCGAACTTGTCGACCGCGCGCATCAAGCCGATGTTGCCTTCCTGCACCAGGTCGAGCAGCGGCAGGCCGCGGTTGGTGTGCTTCTTGGCGATGCTGACGACCAGTCGCAGGTTCGCCTGGATCAGCGACTTCTTACCCTCGCGCACCTGATGCTCGGCGCGCGCGATCTCGCGCAGAGCCGT
Source organism: bacterium (assembly GCA_030430165.1). Classification (GTDB taxonomy): domain Bacteria; phylum Desulfobacterota; class Binatia; order HRBIN30; family CADEER01; genus CADEER01. The sequence continues at coordinate 20,419 of JAUIGL010000058.1, forward strand.
CGCCAGGTCGTCCGCACTGAGCCCGGCCTCGGTCTCGGCCGCCGCCAGGCGGCGCTTCACCGCTCCGATCTGCTTGGCGATGTTGCCCGCCTCCTCGGCATCGAGGTCGAGCTGACGCGCCGCCTTGGCATCGCCGCGCTTGATCGCGCGACACAGCTTTTCGACGTCGGACACCGGGCGGCCGAAGCGCTTCTCGTAGACCAGCAGCGGCTCGGAAAGGCTGCGCATGTCGACATTGGCGCTGCGCATCGCCTCGACCGCGGCATCGATCTGCTTGGGATTGAGCGAAAGCGACTCGACCACCCCGAGCAACGCCGCGCGCTTCTTCTCGAGGGTCGCCTGACGGCGCTTGCGCGCGGCCTCCGCCAGCTTGGCCTCGCCACATGCAGCCACTGCCTTCTCGACATCGCGCACCGCCTTCTTGAGCTTGGGCACGCCGTCGAGAAACTCCTCGACCTTCTTGTTGTCCTCCTGCGCCAGATCGTCGTCGTCGTCCGACTCCGGCTCCTCGAAGTCGCGGATGACGTCGGCGACGCGCAGCTCGCCCGACTCGAGTCGGTCGGGCAGGCTCAGCAGATAACGCAAGGCGATCGGCGTGCCCAGCGCCTCAGCGAGCAGCTGGTGCTGCGCTTCCTCGATCTCGCGCGCCAGGCGCTGCTCGCCCTCGCGGTCGAGCAGGGAAACGGCGCCCATCTGCCGCAGGTAGATGCGGATCGGATCGCCGCCGCGCTCGTCGTCGCGCGCCGCTTCGGCCTCCGCGTTGCGCCGGCTTCCGCTCGGGGTCCACCCGGCATCGCCGAGAATCTCCAGGGCGTCCTCTACGGCATCGGGCGACGCCACCTTGCCGGAGACCTTCTCCTCGTCCACCACTGCCTTCGTCTTGCGCGTCACAACCGCTCCCCCTCGCCAACCAATTCATTGATCTGCCGCTTGATCTGGTTCGACTGTTCCTCGTCCGCCGCGACCGCCAGCGCTTGCATCAACGAACGCTTGCGCTCGCTCTTGTGCTTCCTGGCGATCCGCGCCGCACATTCTCGCGCCGCCTGCATGCGATTCGGAGGCTCGCTCGCTTCGTCTGCGGCGAGCAGCGCGCCGCGCAGATGATCGGCGATCTCCTCGGGCAGCTCGTCGACGATGACGCCGATCGATTCGCCGACTTCCCAACCGTCGCACAGCCGCGCCGTCGCGTCGCGCAGGGCGTCGTGACTCAGCTTGTCGAGAAGCTGGTGCTCGACCACCCAGCGGGCGACGTCGCCGTCGGCGGCCACCGATTCCATCAAGATGCGCTCGGCCACCGGCCAAACCGCGTCCGACCGACTCCGCGGCTGCGCCGCCGGCGGCGGCTGGCTCGGGGCGTGCTCGGCCGCACCAGGCGAGAACACCGCGGCGTCCACCCCGAGGCGCTGCGCCGCGCGCTGCGCCAACACGTTGAACTGCACCGGGTCGGAGATCTTGCCGAGCTGTCGCTGCACGTCCTTGGCGGCGCGCGAGCGCTCGGCGAGCGCCGATCCCGGCGGTGCGAGCTCGCCGACGTAGAAATCGAGCAACTCCGGCGCACGGTCGAGCAACTCGAGCGTCGCCTCGACGCCGTGGGCGCGCACGTAGTCGTCGGGGTCCATGCCGTCGGGCAAGAACGCCGGCCGGCCCCAGACGCCGGCCTCGGCGCACACCCCGAAGGCGCGTGACGCGGCCTGTCGTCCGGCACGATCGCCGTCGAAGAAGAAGAAGACGTTGGCCTGCTCGCCGGCGACGCCGCGCACCAGGCGCAGCTGCTGCGCGGTGAGCGCCGTGCCGAGCGTCGCTACCGCGTAGGGGATGCCGGCTTGCACCAGCATCAATGCGTCCATGTAACCTTCGACCAAAACCACCCGGTTGGCGTCGCGGATCGCCTTGCGCGCCTCCGAGACGCCGTAGACGCCGTCGCCCTTGGTGAAGATCGGAGTCTCGGGCGAATTGAGATACTTCGGCTGGTCGTCGCCCAGGGCGCGGCCGCCGAAGGCGATCACCCGGCCGCGGCGGTCGCGGATCGGGAACATGATGCGGCCGCGAAAGCGGTCGTAGACCCGCCCCTCGCGCTCGGCCAGCAAGCCCGACTGCACCGCGGCGCGGCGCGAAACCTTCTGCTGGCCGAACCAGCGAGTCAGTGTCTGCCCGCTGCCGCTCGCCGGCGACAGACCGATCCCGTAGTGCTCGATGGTCTCTTCGCTGAGCCCGCGCTTTTCGAGGTAGCGACGCGCCTGCTCGCCGCGCTCGCTCGCCCACTCCTGGCGGAAGAACTCGGCGGCGTTCTCGTGCAGCTCGATCAACCGCTCGCGAACCCCGTCGCCCCGCCCCTCGCGGCGCTTCGGCAGCTCGACGCCGGCGCGCTTGGCCAGCTCTTCGACCGCCTCGGGAAACTCGAGGCGCTCGATCTTCATCAAGAAGGTAAAGGCGTTGCCGCCTTCACCGCAGCCGAAGCACTTGAAGAAGCCGCGCTCGTCGGAAACCGAGAACGACGGCGTCTTCTCGTTGTGGAACGGACACAGACCGATGTGGTTGCGTCCATTCTGCTTGAGGGCGACGTAGTTGGAAACCAGGTCGACCAGCGAGATCCGGTCTCGAATTGTCTGGAGAGTTTCTTCCGGGATCAGGCCCGCCATAGACGACTCAGGTCGGCTCCTGCGCCGCTTCTGAGCGCGACCAGTTGCCGCGCAACAAGTCGTTTGCCGCCGAGATCATCGGCGGTGCCAAGCGCGACGACGCGAGCTGCGCATCGATCGCGGGCACGAACGGAAAGAGCTGGAAGAAGAGCAGGACGAAGGAGAGCACGGCGCCGCCCTTGACCAGACCGAAGACGCCGCCGCCGAGATTGCTCGCCTGGCGCAAAACGCCGCTGCCGAGCAATTTGTCGAAGACGAAGCCGACGATGTTGATGGCGGCGCTGACGGCGAGAAAGATCACCGCGAAAGCGGCGCCGATCCGCGCCGAATCGGGAACAGCAGCCAGCGCCTCCCAGGTCGCCAGCTTGGCCGCCAGCGAGTCGGTGAAGCGCAGCGCCGCCAGCAGGCCGGCGACGAAGGCAGCGAATCCAAAGGACTCGCGGATCAGGCCCCGCCAGAACCCGCGGAGCACGCAGAGGAGCAGCAGGATTGCGAGAGCGAGGTCTACCAAGTTCATCTTCGCCGCTCTCCGATTCCCGCTCGTCGCATCGGCACCTCGCGTCTTGGTTGGCTAGCTTCCGGCGCGCGCCAATCGCCGGAGATAGCGCTTCTTGGCAGCAAGCGCCTTCTTTTTGCGCCGCACACTCGGCTTTTCGAAGTGCTCGCGCTTGCGGAGCTCCGAGAGAATCCCCGCCTTTTCACACTGCTTCTTGAAACGACGGATCGCCGCCTCGATCGGCTCGTTTTCTTTGACTCGCACTCCGGCCATAAACTCTCTGTCTCTCTCCTACTACCCTGTGGCTCACGATTCCAGCCCAACCAAAGCCAGGCCGCCACGGGGTGGCGTAATCCGCCTACCTCTATATGAACGGCTCATCCTGTCAACAGCAGGCGGGCAGAGCCCGCCGTCCCAAGAATCGCCTGCGGCGATTCGTCCCAAGCCCCGGCTACGCCGGGCCGTCCCAAGAAGCGCGTCGCTTTCGCTCGCGCTTCGTCCCAAGCGGCTGGCGCCGCGGGGCTGACAGACCCCCCGCGCGAAGCGCGTTGGGACGAACGGCAAGCGAAGCGGAGCCGTTCTTGGGACGACCCGGCGCAGCCGGGGCTTGGGACACGCCACGTCAGCGGCGTTTGGGACGCCCCGGCTTGGCCGGGGCCTGGGCCGCGTCAGAGGCGCGCGGAGCGAAGCTCCGCGTATATTTCGGGATAGTCGCTGATCAGGCCGTCGACTCCGAGATCGATCAGCTTTCGCATCGTCGAGACCTTGTTGACGGTCCAGGTGTTGACCTCGAGGCCGCGCTTGGCCGCCGCCGCGATCAGGCGTTCGGTGACCAAATGGTAGTGCGGGTGGATCGCCTCGGCGGCGAGTTGCTCGGCGTTGCGGTAGGCGTCGACGAGGTTGGGCTCGTGCCAGAGGACGGCGATACGCGCCGTGGGACTGACCTCGCGCACGGCCGCCAGCGCGCCCATCGAGAACGACGACACCAGCACCGCCTGGTTGCACTGCCGCTCGTCGAGCAGTTGGGCCAACTCGACGGCGGTGTCGCGCCAATCCTGGCGCGGACTCTTGATCTCGACGTTGAGCTGGGTTCGCCCGGCCGTCTGCTCCAGCACCTCGGCGAGCGACAGCACGCCCTGGTCGGCATAAGCCGCGTCGAACCAACTACCCGCGTCCAGACCGCGCAGCTCTTCCAGCGTGTGATCGCGCACCGGCCCGCTCCCCGCCACCGTGCGCCCGAGCTCGGTGTCGTGCAGAACCACCAACTGCCGATCGCGAGTCAGCTGCACGTCGAGCTCGATCATGTCGACGCCGATCTCCAGCGCCCGCTCGAACGCAACCTCGGTCAGCTCCGGCCGAGTGCCCGCGGCCCCGCGATGCGCAATCCGCAACCACATGCGCGCAACATCGCCGATCGTCGATCCGCCGTCCAGCAATCCGGGCCGTCCCAAGCGCCGCTGCGCGGCGCGTCCCAACGCCGCCTGCGGCGAGCGGTCCCAAGGCGGCTGCGCCCGCCGTCCCAACGCGCTTCGCGCGGGGGGCTGTCGGCCCCGCGGCGCCAGCCGCTTGGGACGAAGCGCGAGCGAAAGCGATGCGCTTCTTGGGACGGCCCGGCGCAGCCGGGGCTTGGGACGCGGCGCGAAGCGCCGTTTGGGACGAGCGCGGTCTGCCTGATACGGGACAGGGATGAGTAGTCGCGGCTCGGAGTTGTGGTGGTCGATTCGTGTCCGCTGCGCGCCGGTGCTGGCGGATGCGGTCGGGTCGTTCCTGCACGACGCCGGCGCGCCGGGATTGGAGACCGAGGAGAGCGGCGAGGCGACGACGCTGACTGCGCATTTCGAGCGGAGCGACGTCGTCGATTCGTTGAACGCGTTTCTCGACACCCTGCCCGAGTTCTTTCCCGGTGCGGCGCGGCCGACGGTGGAGGTGTCGACGATCGACGCCAGTAATTGGGCGGAGAACTGGAAAGAGCACTTCCCGCCGTTGGAGATCGGCGCGCGGCTGTTCGTCCACCCGCCTTGGGTCGACACGGTGCCGCCGGGTCGGATCGGCATCGAGCTCGACCCGGGCATGGCCTTCGGCACTGGCCACCACCCAAGCACCCGCGGCTGCCTCGCCGCGCTCGACGAGTGGCTCGGCCGCGCGCCGGCGCGCCAGGTGCTCGACCTCGGCACCGGCTCGGGCATCCTCGCCATCGCCGCGGTCAAGCTCGGCGCCGAGAGCGTGCTCGCGGTCGACGTCGACGCCGAGGCCTGCGCCATCGCCGCCGACAACATCGCCACCAACAAAGTGTCCGACCGAATCACGGTCGACCACCATCTCGCGAGCGAACGAATCGGCTTCGACGTCATCGTCGCCAACATCTTCAGCGGCATGCTGATCGGCTACGCCAACGACATCGCGCGCCGACTCGCGGTCGGAGGGATCGCCATCGGCTCGGGGTTCGAGGATGGCGAGGCAGCGAACGTCGCCGAAGCCTGGGCCGCCGCCGGCTTGGTCGAACGAGGGCGCTACGAGATCGACGGCTGGACCACGCTGGTCTGCCAAATGCCCGGCGACGCATGAACGGATCGCGCCACCGTTTCCTGGTCGAGGATTGGCCCGCGGCTTCGCGGCTGACGCTGCCCGAAAGCGAGGCCAGGCACGCCAAGGTGGCGAGGGTCCGCGACGGCGAGGAGATCGAGATCTTCGACGGACGCGGCCGCTCCGCGCTGGGGCGTTCGCTCGGTGGCGCGGCGATCGAGATCGTCGAGCAGCTCCCCGACTTCCACCGCGAGCCCGGCGTAGACCTGACCCTGGCGGTCGCGCCGCTCAAGAAGGACCGCTTCGAGTGGCTGATCGAGAAGGCAACCGAGATCGGCGTCGCCCGCATCGTCGTCTTCGAACCACAACGCGCGGTCGCCAAGCCGTCCGAACGCAAACGCGAGCGCTGGCACCAGACCGCAATCGCCGCCGCCAAGCAGTGCGGACGCACCGTAGTCCCACCAATCGACGAAACCCCCGATCTCGAACGAGCCATCCGCGGCGCACCCCAGGCAGTCGTTCTGCACGAACGCAGCCAAGGCCCGCAGCTGGCAGACATCGAGCCGGAAAAGTCTCTCACCGTAGCAATCGGCCCCGAAGGCGGCTTCACCGACCGTGAAGTCGCCGCCGCGGAGCAGCAAGGGGCAACGATTGCCTGCCTCGGCCAACGAGTGCTACGCGCCGAAACCGCGGCACTGGTTGCCTGTGCTCTGGTAATTCGGTCTTAAGAGCTAGCCGCTGATGGACGCTGATCTACGCAGATATGGGTTTCAGGAAAAAAACTCTCCACGGGTGAACACGGAGGACACGGATTCCCAACACTGCTCGCTCGGACGCGATCCGTGTCCACCCGTGTTCACCCGTGTAACGAAGATCAGCGTCCATCAGCGGCAAAATGAGTTCCTGACAGCCGAACCATGACGACCAACAACGACCTCTGGATCGCCCGCGGGCTGACGCTCGGCCCGGTCGCGCTCGCCTTCCCGCTGGCGACGTTCATCGTCTTCGGGTTACACGCGCCGCGCGAGGCGACTGCCGACGTGCTTTCGGTGATCTACTCCTTCGGCTTGTTCCTCGGCTTCACCACTTCCCTCTGGCCCTTGCCGAGCCTCGCCAACTGGAGCGCGACGCAGCGGATCCGATCGATGTGCCTGTTGTTCCTGATCGTGTCAGCGATCACGCATCTGAGTTGGGAGCTCGTCTGGCTCATCTTCCACGACGCGATCGCCGCCGGACGCGACGCCGCTTGGGCCTACCCGTGGTGGGCGTACATCGACGGCGGCGACATGCGCTACGCCGAGGCGACGCCGAACCTTCTGATGATGGAGGTCCTGTCGGTCACCAACGGCTGCATTGCCGCGACCGGGCTCTACCTCTGGTACCGTTCGCACGGAGCCGACCGCCGCGCCCTGCTCTGCTTCATGGTCAACGCCTCGGTACACCTCTACTCGACGGCACTCTACTTCGGAGGCGAGATCATCGAGGGCCTCCCCAACGTCGACACCACCAGCTTCCTCGACACCTGGATCAAGTTCGGACTCGCCAACGCCCCGTGGATCGTCTTCCCCTGGTTCGTCCTGTGGTGGGCGGGACGGGGGTTACTCGGGAAAAAACTTTAGCCGCAGATGAACGCTGATTTGCGCTGATAGGGGCCCCGCGGAACTAGAGACACGGATGAACACGGAAAACACGGAGCCTCATCACTGACGTGTACAGCCATCCTCCGTGTTTTCCGTGTTCACCCGTGTATAAATATCAGCGTAGATCAGCGTCCATCTGCGGCTAAAAAAGAAGCCGGAAGCCCCTACCCCAGCTCTCCCACTCGACGCTCGACGAAGTCGATCACCTGAGCCTCCAGGCAGACACCGTCGAGGTCGTTGATCTCCTGGATACCGGTTGGGCTGGTGACGTTCACTTCGGTGAGCCAGTCGCCGATGATGTCGAGTCCGACGAAGTAGAGCCCATCGGCGCGCAGCCGCGGCGCCAGCACTGCGGCGATCTCGCGGTCGCGGTCGGTGACCGGGGCTTCCTCGCAGGTGCCGCCGACGTGGATGTTGCTGCGCGTGTCGTCGTCGCGCGGCACCCGCAGCACCGCGCCGAGAGGCTCGCCGTCGAGCAGGATCAATCGCTTGTCGCCCTGGCGCACCTCGGGAAGGTAGCGCTGCACCATCGCCAGCCGCCGCCCTTCGTTGGTCGAGCTCTCGACGATAGAGTTGAGATTGCGATCGCCGCGGCGCAGATGAAAGATCCCCGCCCCGCCGGCGCCGTCGAGCGGTTTGACGATCGCCTCGCCGCCCATCTCGTCGACGAACGACTTGATGCGGTCCATCTCGCAGGTGACCAGGCTGGTCGGAATCACGTCGCGGAAGTGCAGCGCGTACAGTTTCTCGTTGGCGGTGAGGATCCCGCTCGGCCGGTTGGCGACGAAGGTGCGCGTCGGATCGATCAAGCCGAGGATCTGGGTGGCGAAGACGAAGCGCATGTCGAACGGCGGATCCTTGCGCATGAACACCGCATCGAAGGAATCGAGCGCAACGTCGCTGTGCTCGCCCACCGCCGCGTGAAACGGCCGTTCCGGCGTCGGCCGCCGCACCTCGACCTCGTGCACCCGAGCCCGCGGCTCGCCGCCGCGCACGTAGAGCTCGTCGACCAGGCAGTAGGTGACCTCGTGCCCCCGCTTCTGCGACTCGAGCATGAAGACGAAGGTCGTGTCCTTGTCCGGCAGAATCTGCTCGACCGGATCCATGACGAAAAGAAACTTCATGCAGCGCTTATACCCACGATTCCCAGCCCGGAGCGAGCCGCCCCCAGGCCGTCGCCGCCCGCCCACCACCTTGATTCCCCATCCCCCTTCGGCTAACTCAAACCGACCGTGAGGGCAGGTAGCTCAGTCGGTAGAGCAAAGGACTGAAAATCCTTGTGTCGGCAGTTCGATTCTGCCCCTGCCCATCTCTTTTTCGCCCACCCCGTCACCGAGCGGACCCCCTCCAAACACACCTCTCCAACGGGAAGCCTGTGCCCCGAAGCTCGAAGAGCGGAGGGGTAAGGTCGGCCGACCTGTCCTCCGTAGCTCGCAGAGCGAAGGGCGAACGGCCGGGAGAGGGTTCATGAGACAACCTCGCCAAGCGAGGCTCCTCTAATCACCTGCCGCCAGCCCCGACCCGGCGCAAGCTGCGATTGCTCGCGTTTTGCGGCGTATGCTATCAGCGCCGTAGAATGCCGAGACTTGGAGTCGACCTGCCCGCGATCCGAATTCTATCGCTCCTCGCAGTGCTCCCCACTGTTTGCGCCGCACCGTACGATCCGGCAACCGCGGCGACGGAGGCGACGACCAGTGGTGGCGCAACCGCCAACATCCGGGCGGGGGACGTCACGATCGCTCCCGGCGGTCTGTCGACCTTTCGCGTCTACCTCGACAACGGCCAGCCTCCCGCCATCGTCGGCACGGAGAACGAGCTCGCCTGGGAGACGCCGTTCGAGGTATTCGGCTGCACGGTGAATCCCGACATCGATCGCACCGCAAGCGGCTTTTTCTTTTTCCCGGCCGGCTGCATGACCGACTCGAGCTGCGAGTCGCTCAGGTCCCTCGTTCTATCCTTCAGCAACGTCGACCCCATCCCGGACGGGTCGGAGCTCTACTCCTGCTCGATCCGAGCCGACCAGTCGGCCGAGCCCGGCGAGTATCCGATTTCGTGCTCGAATCCCGGGGCTGCCGACCCGCGCGGAACTCCGGTCGCCATCCAGTGCGTCGACGGACTGATCCGCGTCGAGCAACCGACTCCGACTCCTACCCATACCGCCACCTGGACCCATACTCGGACACCAACCAGAACCAACACCCCAACTCCCACCAGCACCCCGACCCCAACCCACACTCCGACACAGACCGACACACCCACCTGGACGTACACGCCAACGTTCACCCCGACCGCCACCCACACCCCGCGCATCGTTCGCATCTCGGCCGGAGACACGATCGGCCCACCGGGCGGTCAGGCGCGAGTCACAGTTCTCCTACGAACGGCCGGACTCACGACGATCGCCACCGCCAACGACCTCATGCTCGACCCGACGCTCTTCGAGATCACCCCGTCCGCCTGCAGGCTCGAGATCGACCTCGACAAGACTCTGACGGTCAACCTGACCGACCCTCCCGACACCAGCGGCAACCTGCGAGCGTTCGTCCAGTCGCCTACCAACAACCGTGCGATTCCGGACGGCCCGATCTACAGCTGCCTCATCGAGATCCTACCCACCACCTTGCCGGGCACCTACCCGATCGTCGTCCGACAGGCTTCCGCCTTCGGCTCGGACGGCTTGGCCCTTCCATTGGTCGAGTCACGCAATGGAGCGCTCACAGTCTCGATCGTCGGCTCTGGCTGCGCCGGCGACTGCGACAGCGACGCGACGGTGACCATCGCCGAGCTGATCACCGCCGTGAACGTCGCCCTCGGGCAGGCCGCGGTCCAGTCCTGCGTCGGCGCCGACAGCAATCGCAACGGAGCCGTTGCCATCAACGAGCTTGTCGCCGCAGTGCGCGCCGCCCTCGACGGATGCAACTAGCGCCACGCCGCCGGACTTCGCCCATTCAACCTACCGGCGTCCGTGCCGAGCTTCTCGAGGGTGGTGCCGGCATTCGACGAGCTCGCTGCGCAACGAAACGGACAGCGACGACGGAGAGTGGCACCATCTCCCCCAATCGCTCTCCACGATCCCTGTACCCGCCGCCACCGTGGCTACTTCACGACTGCTCCATTTCGGGGGCAAAATGGGCGTTCTAATTCTAAGGGGCTCCCAGTGGCCATTTCGAGATCGAAACGGTTCTAAATCAAGCTGTTGCGCTGGTCAGACCAAGGGCTGATCGAACAAGCCTGGTCGCCGGCTAGGCGCCGCCGCCGATCGACGCCTCGATCGGGCCGATGAACTCGTCGTCGCTCCAGCTGTCGGGCGACACGCTCCCCAACCCTTCGACCAGCCCGTCGCTCGGCAGCAATGACCACAGCGACGGATCGGCGCGCGGCTCCCCCTCGTACTTGTCGTAGTGGCCGTTGCGCACGACGACCAGGTCGAGAGCGGGGACGACGTAGACGTACTGGCCGTCGTGGCCGCGGGCGCTGTACATCTCGCGGCCTTCCGGCGTGGTGCTGAGCCACCATTGGTAGCCGTAGCGCTCGACGACGCTCGGCGAGGTCGACGTCGCGACCCAGTCGGCGGCCACGATCTGCGTGCCGTCCCACTCGCCGCCGCGCAGGAAGAGCAGGCCGAATTTGGCGAACTGGCGGGTCGGTGTGTCGATGCAACAGTACGTGGCGGTCTGGTCGACGAAGTCGGTCCACCAGTCGACCGGTTCCATGCCGATCGGATCGAACAGCTTCTCGCGAGCGTAGGCGCCGGCGTTGCCGCCGGTGACGATCTGCAGGGCGCCCGACAGCAGCATGGTGTCGCCGCTCGAGTAGTTGAAGCGGGTGCCCGGCGTGAAGCCGAGCGGTCGCGCCCTGGCGTAGTCGAGGTGATCGTCGCTCAGCAGGATCATCTGAATGATGTCGGAGCTCGACAGGTCGCTGGGATCGTAGCTCTCGTTCCAGACGAGCCCCGACGCCATCGAGAGGACGTCGCGTAACGTAATCGACTCCTTCTCGGTACCAACCCATTCGGGAAAGAAGTCCGCCATCGGCACGTCCACGCTGTCGATCAGCCCCTCCTCGATGGCGATGCCGATCAGGGCGCTGGTGAAGCTCTTCGCCACCGACCAGCTGGTGCCGAACGACAGCTCGTCGCGACCCGGCTCGTACCACTCGCCGACGATCACCCCGCCGCGAACGACGACCACGCCGTGCGTGTTCTTCCCTTCGCGAAACGCGTACTCCCGCGCTCCGTCGAGCAAGGCGGCGTCCATCCCGTGCTCTTCGGGCGCCTCGACCCGCCACTCGGGCGCCGGCCAGACCAGCGCGGAGCCGGAGCTACCGCCATCGTCGTCGCCGCAACCGACTCCAACGAGCAAGGCGGCAACCACAAACCAGACCCAGCCGACACGTGACCGCGGCCCGCCAGCCGCGCAGCCAACTGCGCCGCCGGGCGCCGGCCCAGAGATTCTCCTAGCGTCCATTCGTTCCCCCTCAGGCAACAAGCTGATGCGGCTATCATCTACGATGCGCCTCATCCGCGCCAGCCGGGCAAGGTGTGATCGCTGGAAGGCTGTTCCTCTGAACCGGCCGGGCGCGCCGAAGGATCGAAAAATCGACCGGGAATTCTCGGGAGGGCTCGCTCGAACGTCCCCTAGGGGCGGAATCTCACTCGATGCAGGCCTCGTTGCTGGTTTCGAACAGGTTGTCTTCCCAGGTCATGTCGGTGCAGGGAGTGCCGAGTACGTCGCTGAGGTCGAAACCGGGTGAGTTGCCCAGTGAGAGGTTGCTCACGGCGCGGTTGTCTGCGCCTCCGCCAGCGAAGAACAACAGACCTGAGAGATTGCCGAGGGTGCGGTTTCCCTTCAAGTCGTTTCCTCCCGCGTCATACGCCTCGATGACGATACCGCTCTCGTTGCCCGACGCCGCGTTCTTGCTCAGCTTGTTCCCCTCCCCGAAAATCCCAATCCCAACCGCATTGGCCGTGGCGACGTTGCCGATGAGCTTGCACCCGTCGCCCTCCACCTCGATACCGTAGGACTCGTTGGCGGTGGCGACGTTCTTCACGAAATCCGTCGCGCCGCAGCTCGACCAATAAAAGCCCCGGTACCCCCCCGAGGCGGTGTTACCCTTCAGCTTGTGTCCCGTGGTTCCGAAGTCGCAATAGAATCCGGCAGCCTCGTTCGCCGAGGCCTGGTTCGCCTTGAGGCTCGCGTCGAAACCATGGACGCTGAAGCCGGTCCCATTGCCGGAGGCAACGCTGTCTTGCAGCTTGACGCGGTCCCCCGTGATGCTGAATCCCGCCCCGAGATTGTCGGCGGCTATGTTTCGCATGGCCTTGATGGACGAACCGGCAAGAACGAAGCCGGTCTGGTTTCCCGTAGCGCTGTTGTCAACGACCTTGCCCTTGGTGCCCGTGATCCAAAACCCCGCATCCTGGTTGTCCCGGGCGACGCAGCCGACGATGGAGCTTGACGAACCAACGATCAAAAACCCGTTCTCAGCATTATCCCTCGCCACCAGATTGTAGAGCTTGTTTCGGGTCGCGTCACCGAAGTCGTGGTCCACGATGAACCCAGTGCCGCAGCCCCTAACCGAACCGTTGAACACTTCCGCCTTCGTCCCGCGGATGACGATCCCGTCCGTGCTCGTGGTCGAGCACGAGACGCTCAGTCCGTTCATGTCGAGCTCCGCCGGGCCGATTACCGTCAGGGCCGGGCGGGTGGCGCAGGAACCCGAAACGACGGGGTCGGTGGGCATCAGGACGGTGTCTTCCGTAATGGTGGCGCCGCAATTGATCTGGGCCTGCATCGGGACGACGCTTCCCAAAAGCAGGACGACGAGCAGTACGAGGATCTGAGGCATGGGTCTCTACTCCGTTCGGTTCGATTGCACGATCGGATCCGATTCCCGATCGCGATGGCGGCAATTGTACCCGACGAATCGCCAAGTCGAGCGTCGGAATGCGTGACCATTTTGTGACCAAACGGGTCGCCCGCGGTTGCGACCTCGCACACCGAGCGGTCGCGCATTCAGATCCGCGCCGATTCACAAGTCACCCCGATAGCGACTAGACTCCTGCCGCATGAAGCGGACCCGAGCTCTTGCGCCAGGTCGCCTACTGGCGGCGGTCACGGTTTCGCTGGCTTTCGCATTCTCGACCGCATTCGCCGAGCCCGAGCTCTTGGCTTCGACCGAGAACGTTGCGAGCACGGCCGAGTCGAGCCCCTCGACCGCCAAACAGGAGCAGCTCGCCAAGGAGTTCACCGATCCGCTCACGACCCTTCCGCAACTCTTCGTGCAGAACGCCTACACACCGGCCAACTACGGCACCGAGGCACCGGCGAACCGGGTCATCGCGCGGCTCATCGTGCCGCGGATTCCGCGCCTATCGCTGTTTCCGTTTCCTCAATTGGTTCGGCCCAGTCTGTCGCTGGTCACCGTGCCGACCGGTCGCGGCAAGTCGACGCGCACCGAGCTCGGCGACATGCAGTTGTTCGATCTGCTGGTGATGCCCGGGTTCTCGCGGGAGAGCGGATTCCTGTGGGGCTTCGGCCCGGTGTTCGTATTCCCGACGGCGACCCACAGATCGGCCGGTGAGGGAGCGTGGCAGGTGGGCCCGGCGCTGGCCGGGATCTACAAGAAGGTCCCCGGCCTGCTGCTCGGCGGCCTGGTCCAAAACCCCATCTCCTTCGCCTACACCAGCAGCGACCGTCGCCCGGTCAGCAAGCTACTGATCCAACCGATCGTGCTGCTGCACATCTGGCGCGGCCTGTATGTGAAATCAGCCGACGCTTCATGGGTGATCGACTGGCACCGCGACAGCAAGGTGTTCCCGCTGAGCTTCGGTCTCGGCTACGTCATCCCGCGAAAAAACGCCGCCCCCCTGAACCTGTTCGTCAGCGGCGAGTGGACCGCGTACCGCGAGAACGCCCCCGTCGCCCCGCAAACCACCGTGCGCCTCGGCCTGACCGTCGGCCTGCCCGGATTCTCACTAGGAACTACCAGGCGCTGAGCGTCCCGCCCGCAAGGGATCGATGTTTTCCTCGCGCAGAGGCGCAGAGGCGCAGAGGGGTTGGCGGCTCCCCTCTCTGCGGACTCCGCGGCTCTGCGCGAGGAATTCTCTGAAGTCCTCTACGCCCCCGCCCATGGTTTCGCTGGCCAGACCAGAAATGGTTGCAGCGCCTTCATGAGATAACCCCGGGCAACAAGGCACCCTCGATCGTCTCCTCCAAGAGCTCCGAGCCGTCCGGGCAGACAGCAAACTTGAAGGTCGCTCCGCCGGTCGGCATACTCGGATGCGATGGCAGCTCGAAGGGTAAAGAGCCTCAACAAGACCGGACGGGTTTCACGGAGCAAAGCAAAGAGCGTGGCTCGCACTCTCCGTTCGACGGGCAGCCGCTCCGCAGTCGAGAACGTCACCGTTTCGACGACTGCAACTGGTCGCGGTCAAATCGGATTCCACCTGACATCGCCCTCATCTAGTGACGCCGCGCATCGGAAGGTACAGCGCAGACGGGCTGGCTAGCAGTTGCCCGTGCGCGCGCCACGGTTTTCGGACTCGGTCTTCATCAACTGTCCGTTCGACGCTGACTACTGGCCGCTCTTCGAAGCGCTCATCTTCACAATCGTCGACTGCGGCTTTGTGCCCCGGTGCGCTCTGGAAGAACCCGATTCGGGTCAAGCCCGAGTTTCTCGAATCGAGAAGCTCGTCCAAGCTTGCCAGTACTCCATCCACGACATCTCTCGCATCGAACTGACACCGAGATTTCCGCGTTTCAACATGCCGTTCGAGTTGGGGCTCGACCTCGGCTACCGTGCATTCGGCCCAGTGACCGCGAAGCGAAAGCGTTGCCTGGTGTTGGACACCAAGCGCTTTCGCTACCAAGAGTTCTTCTCCGACATCGCGGGACAGGACATTCGCGCACACGACAATCAACCGGATCAACTGATCACCGAGGTGCGCAATTGGCTCAAGTCGATCTCGAGGCGAAAGACGATACCAGGCCCGAAGCCAATCCGGACCCACTTCGCCCGGTTCTCCGCCGTGCTTCCTGAATACTGCGACCGCCTCGGACTCGATCGTGACGACATTCAGTTTGCTGAGTACGTGACGATGGTCGAGGAGTGGCTGAAGTCCGCCAAGTAGCTCTGTAGCGACACTGGTCAGACCAGGATTGCTACACAATCAACACACTTCTCCAACGGGAGAGGTGGGGCGCCAGCCAGAGTGAGGGTTCACCAGACGCCCTCGCGCAGTGAGGCTCCGTCAATAATCTTACCGGTCCACTTCTAGGGGCAAAATGCGCACTCTAAGGATCAAATCGAGGCCGATTTGGAATCAATTCGCCCTTACATCCAATAGTTACGCTGGTCAGACCAGAAATGGTTAGCGCACACTCGTCGACGACCGGCGACTTCCTCGCGATCGCCGTGTCGTCTAGTCAGCACCCGTCGAGCGAGGCGGTGACGCCGGCGATCAACTCGGCGATCGTGACACGGTTGTCGCCGTTTGCGTCGGCCGCGAGACACGACTCAGCGATGTCGACGCCGAGCGCGATTCGGACCGCCGTAATGAGCTCCGCGATGGTCACTCGACCATCGGAGTTGCAGTCAGCGGCGCATACGGAACGAGGGAGGCCGACCCGCCAGACTTCGAGCCCGCTTAACCCGTCATCGCCGACGAAGTAGAGGTAATCCGGACGAAGCGACAGGGAGTGGCTTCGCGCCGACAATCGACCCGGCCGGAACTCGGAGAAGGCGAGGTCTGTGCCTTCCGGTGTCCCATTGGTCACGAAAATCTCGTCACCCAACTCAGGTGTCGTCGCCAGGAAGTAGACAACACGGCCATCAGTAACGAACTCCCTCGGCTGGCTAGATGCAGCACCAGGCACGAGATCACGGACCAGTCGGGTCCCCTCCGTAGTCCCATCGGTAATCCAGACTTCGCCACCGAGATCAGGGGTCAACAGACCAAACACGATCGTTCGCCCGTCACCAACATCGCTCATATTCGCAGACGTACCTCCCATCCCGCTCGGCTCTGGAAACGCGCGAATAAGCTTGGTCCCAGAGGATGTGCCGTCCGACCACCACAGCCCACTGTCGACGAAGAAGTACGCACCGCCACCAGCCGGATGCATTTCCTCAGGACCGAATGTCGGTCCATCGACTTCTACCTCGAGCAACAAGACGGGCGATTTCGGGGAAGCGTCGGTCCACCAAAGCTTCCAAACGTTCTCGACCGTCGTGCCGAACAAGACTCCGCCTGAGATCGACGTAAACGCATTCGGACGCGACCCTTCCTCGCCCGGAGCGGTATCCTCGAGGAGAAACGTCCCGTTCTCGGTGCCGTCACTGACCCAAACCTCCTCGCCGAACTCGTTCATATCGGCGGCATAGACGAGGTTTCCACCGACGACACCGACTCCCCTACCCGGATGGTATGCAGGACCGAGCCGCCGCGCACCGTCGAGATCCGGATCCGCGAGATAAAAGGAACTCCCGGCCGCGAAGAAGAGATCCCCCCGCTGAACCGATACCGAAGACGGCCCTCTCTGGGATGTCGAGCGAAATATCGGCTCGGCCTGACCGCCCGCCGGAGCGATTCGAAGCAGAGATGGAGGGTCGCTGAAAACAGCGTAGCCCTCAAATGCCGTGATCTCTACCTGTATAGAGAAAGACGTGTCGACGTAGTGCAGGAGATCCAACCCCAACGCCTCGCTCCAGCGCCAGATTTCCCTGCGTGAGTTGGATGCGCCGAAGACCAAAGAATCACCAATCCACGTCAACTCACCCGGGCGCGATTCCGGCGTCACCACATCGGGCGCGAGGTTGGCCACCAAGTGTGTGCCCGCCACGGTTCCATCCGATACCCAGGGCTCAGAGCCAACCGCGCCATCGTCGGCAGCGAAAAGCGCGATGCCGTCGAACCCGAATAATTGCGTCGATGGTTCGAGCTCGGTGGCGCCGACCGGAACGGTCGCGGCCGCCGTTCCATCGGTTGAGAAAAGGGTCGGGCCATCCGGATCAAAAACCGAGATCAGCACACGATCCCCGATCGATACTCCTCCGGAAAAACCGTTTGTATCGGGCCAATCCAGGATGCGCTCGTTCAGCCCGGGCTCGGTCTCGACGCTCCACACTCCACTGCGGCCGTCTTCGCCGACTCCGAAAAGCAACACCCCAGAACGGAAAGGGACCAACCCTGAGTGAAAACGCGCGAGGCCGTCGATCGTCAACTGCCGAGGAGCTCCGGCGTTCGAGGGCACCTGCCAGAGTGAGTCAACGGACCAAAAGTAAGCGTAGTCTCCAGCACTCACGATTCGATTCGGATGGTACAGCGTCTCCGATATCGCTACCGTCCCAGCAGCAGTCCCATCGGATCGTACAACTCGATACCCGACTCCCGCATCCTCCAGGTAGACGAGGACGTCACCCACAACACCACCGCTCCCCGGGCGGGGGAAAGAACCACCGGGTCCCGGCGTTCGGTCGATGACGATGGACGTCCCGGCCTTGGTTCCGTCGGAGTGCCAGAGCTCCACACCTTCTGCGTCCGAATACCAAGCGAAGAGAAACTCCGACGGGAGGACGGCGAATACGTCGTCACGGAGATCGTTGATCTTGGAAGCCGTCAAGAAGGTCTCGACCGAATCCCCGTCGGTCCGCCAAATGTGGCGAAGGCCCGCCGACTCGTTGGTGACGAAGAACCAGACCCAGCCGTTGAACGTGAAGACGCTGTCCGCAACACCGTCGTATACTCCGACTCTGATTGCGCTACCCGGTTCGCCCGACACGCTCCACAGCTCGAATTCCTCCTCGCCGACGGGTTGCGGAACGTGCTGGAGGTAAATGACCCGATCGCCCAAGGAAGCGAGGTGGGTTACGCGATTTCCCTCGTTGCCCGCGGTTAGGGGCAGGGTTCCATCCTCACTCAGGTCGGTAACCCAGATCTGCCGGCCCTCGACGGGCGTCGTCGCAACGAAGAAGTATCGCCCGCCGATTTCCAGGAAACCGGTAGGCTGAGAAGATCCGGGAAATGTCTCAGGCCGTGCGTCGGCGACGAGCTCGTACTCGGCCACACTGACTCCGCACACCACCACGATCAGGGCGATCGAGCCCAACAGGATGCGCATCACTCGGAACAGCCCCGTGTCCGCTTCGGTCGGTCTCGCAAACTCATACTGCTACGCCAGTAAGACCACGCATTGACGACAGAAACCCCTTCGGCTTCGAAGCCAGGAATCAATCCGAACGAGAGCTCTGCGAGAGCCAGTGGCCAGCTTCGCCGAAGAACGCGACCTGCCAGGTGCCGTGGTCGTTGAACGCCAACCACACGAGCAAGTCGTCGCCCGATTGCCCGTCCTGGAACCGGGTGAACGCGACCTCACCACTGATGCTCGTAGCCAATACAGACAGATGGGCAGGGTCTGCCGTATCGATGGCGCCGCAGATCACCGGCCCTCGATAGGCACCGTCGAAACGAATCACCCTCAGATCCACCTGTTCGATCTTTCCGGACGCCCTCAGGCGCTCGTTGAGCCGCGACGCGGTGACCTGAAACGCATCCCGCAGGCCCGGGCTCTCTCCCGGGCGGTACAACTCCCCCCACAGCGCGTCGTACTCACCACGTGCGATCCGATCCAACGCCGCCGCGGCAGCCTGCGATATCGCCGAGCGCACAGTTGGATCAACGTCCTTACTGTCGATGCATGTCGCCACCGAGGGCAGCGCATCCTCGGAACCCCTAGGCTGCAAGCGCGAACTGATACCCACGGACGGCCGATCAGGGAAAGGCGTGCCGCTCCGCGAGACCCCGCAACTGCTCAGCGCAACGGCCAACAGAGTCACGAGCCCAGCTACCACAACCGTACGCACCCACAGATCTCCCCTCCCCACGGCTCTGCGCGAGGAAATTCTCTGGAATCGTCTACCGCCCCCGCTCACCCACAGCCCGGATCCGTGCTCATCCATCATATTGACGCTGGTCAGACCAGAATGGTTGAGGAAGTCTGCTCTACTGAGGGCAAAGGAAGAGGCTGCGTTCCGTCGTACCCACGATCACGTCTGAAAAACCACTGTTCTCCCAAATGCTTGAGCGTTGCTGATTCCAACTCCGAATAGCTACTCGACTGCCAATCGCGGGGGTCCGGCGAAAGTTCCACAATGACCCCTCCACCGAGTTCCTCAGTCCTCACCCCCGGGGTAGAAAGTAGTCGATCGAAACCAACCACTCGGGACTGCTGCGGCCCGAAATAGTTCTGCCAGTACAACCCTGGGAGCGCTCGGGAGATGTCCAAACCTATTGCGCGGGTCACCCTGCCCCCCGACTCCATATTCTTGGCCCAGTACTCCTCGGTGGTCGAGCACACCGCGTACCACGGATCCAGTCTTTCGACGATCGCCCTAAGAACCCTTCTCTCCCAGTCGGGCGCTCGTAGGCCCTCAATCTTCGCTCGTCGTATTTGGAAGGTGATGCTATTTCCCCATCGCTTGGAAGTTCCGATCGGTTTCAACAACCACTCGTCGTGGCTCACTGAACCGCCCCGGGTTTATCGGAGGCTGCGTCACATGAGTCCAGCCTCCAGGGCTGGGGCATCTTGGTTGCGGTAGTAGGCCTCTTCGTACTCCGCCGGCGGCACGTTGCCAATGGGCTTGAGCA